>JBBIQB010000043.1:14567-21125 GCA_037442545.1 Bellilinea sp. | reverse complement strand
AGTAGTGGCTCGATCTTTTCCCATTGCTCGTTCGTTAGTTCGCCTCGGTATACCAATGTCCTAGGGTGTGTATGCAAACTGTGACCAAAGGAAGATTTTAGCGCACATGACATTGGAGACTGTTTCTATCGCTGAAGATACACCTCTAGAAATGATATTAACATTTAGAGAAAATTACCAAAGCGAGATTGGCCGATTTAGGTCTGTAATCGGGGATCTTGCAAATGAAATAGATCCTGAAACGCCTACGCTTGATGCTTTACAGCAACAAGTTACTGATATCTATAGGAACAAGATTGACCCGGCTATTAATAGTTTGCGAAAAGCATTGGCAGGGAAAAGAATTCGATTAGCTACAACCCAACTCACCTCTATCATATTTGCCCAATCAATAAGTGCGCTTGTTTTGGACACTCCTCTTAACTTGGCAGTGTCAGCTACATGCGTAATTGCCGGGAACGCTATAAATTATTCAATAGATCGAAAACAAGATTTACGGGATAATCCATATTCCTACATTCTTGCTGCGCAATCACAATTTTCATGATATCCCCTTAAATAGTCAAACCTCTCCGTAGTAACCCACATTCCGCACCTGATTCTGGTAGATTTTGGGAATATCGGTTAATCTTGGGGGATGAGCGAAGAAACGAACTACGAAACACAACGAATAGATCACCTTGGGATCGTGACTGGGATCAGTCGAGAGATTGGGTTGGTAGAAACCATTGACCAAAAGGTGGGCGAGAGCGGGCGAAAAGTGAGCTGCGGTGAAGGTACACTGGCGATGATCCAAAATGCATTGGGGTTCAGCAGCCGGGCACTGTATCTCATGCCGGATTACATGCAAAATAAACCGGTGGACATCCTAATCCGCCCCGGGCTGGAAGCGGAAGACTTCAACGACGACACATTAGGGCGATGCCTGGACGATCTGTATGCGGCAGGGGTAACAGAAGTGTTTGCCAGTGTGGCCAGCAAGGCGTTATGCGTGTACGGGATCGAGCACGGCTTTGTACATTTGGATAGCAGTTCGTTTCATTTGCACGGTGAATACGATGTAGAGTCTCCAGGGGAAGAAATGGTGAGCATCACACATGGCTATTCGCGCGATCACCGCCCGGACTTGAAACAGGTAGTGGCACAGATCATCACCAGCCACAAGATGTATTGTCGGTTCGCGTTGGTGACCGGCTGATGACTCGTAAACTACTGAACCTACGCCCCGTTCACCAGCAAGTCATTCGTTTGCTCGGCCCACAGGTGCAAAAAGGCTACCTTTTTGACCCATAGGGGTGCGGAATATGGGATCCAGGTGGGCGCGGAGGGGCTCGAATAGCATCCCCTCGCGGGGACGCCCGAACCTGTTAAAAGTGGGCGCGGAGGGGCTCGAACCCCCGAACCTCACGGATGTGAACCGTGCGCTCTAACCAACTGAGCTACGCGCCCTGAGTGACCCAAATTATAGCAGGTTTACGCAGGTCTGGCAAGTTTTTGCCGCCTCAGCCAAACCGGCCGGTGACGTAATCCTCGGTTTCCTTGACCCCTGGCGAAACGAACAGCTGCTTGCCCGCGCCATGCTCCACCAGCCTGCCCTGCAGAAAGAAAGCAGCATGGTCGGCCACACGGGCTGCCTGCTGAACGTTGTGCGGCACCAGCACGATGGTGTACTGCTCGCGCAGCTGCACCAGCGATAATTCGATCTTGGCGGTTGAGACCGGATCAAGCGCGGAGGTCGGCTCGTCGAGCAATATCACCTCCGGCTCCAGTGCCAGGACGCGCGCCAGGCACAGGCGTTGTTGCTGCCCGCCGGAGATGGCCGTCGCCGGGTCGTGCAATCGGTCATGGACTTCATCCCACAGCGCTGCCAGGCGCAAGGCTTTCTCGACCGCGTCATTCAGCACCGGTTTGCGTTTTTCGCCAGCCAGCAACAAACCGTACGCTACGTTTTCCCAAATGGTCAGCGGCAACGGCACCGGGCGGGAAAAAACCATGCCAATTTTACGGCGCAGTTCGATAACATCCGTTTCCGGGTCGAAAATATTGTGTCCGTTGAACAGCACCCGCCCGGAAAGATGGCGTACATCCGCCAGGTCGTTCAGCCGGTTGAACGCCCGCAGAAGCGAGGATTTGCCGCCCCCGGCCGGACCGAAGAACACGTTGACCGCATTGGCAACCACGTTGATGGTAATGCGGGTCAGGCTTTCCACGCCGTCCGAATACACCAAGGTCAAATCTTCGACAATGATCTTGTTATCCATCGCAAGTTACCACTGGCGGCGCGCCCGCGCCCGGTTGCGGATCAGGGTGGCGATCAGGTTCATCCCCAGCACAAAGAACAGCAGCACCAGCACCGTACCATACTGGATCTGCAACGGCATGCCCGGCACCGAGGTGGAAATAACGAAAATGTGATAGGGCAGCGCCATGGTGGCATCCAGCGGCGAGCCCGGCAGGCGCGGTAGAAAGAAAGCCGCCCCGGTGAATAGAATCGGCGCGGTCTCCCCCGCGGCGCGTTCCAAGCCGAGGATGATGCCGGTGATCACCCCCGGCATGGCTTGCGGCAGGGTAATGCGCCAAGTGGTCTGCCAGCGGGTGCCGCCCAGCGAGGTGCTGACAACCCGGAAAGCATTCGGCACCGCGCGCAAGGCTTCCTCGGTGGTGCTGATGATCACCGGCAGGGTCATGATCGACAGGGTCAGCGACGCAGCAAAGATACTGGTGCCCAGCCGCAGAAATAGGACAAACAAGCCCAGCCCGAACAGCCCGTAGACCACTGAGGGAATGCCCGCCAGGTTGATGATGGCAATGCGGATCAACCGGGTCAGGCGGTTGTCGGGGGCATATTCGGCGATGTAAATACCCGCCGCGACTCCCAGCGGAACCGAAAAAATGGCGGTGCCGAGCGTCAGGTAAAACGTGCCGATGATGGCAGGAAAGATGCCGCCGGCGCGCATTCCATCGCGTGGCATTTGACTGAGAAATTCCCACGAAACGGCGGGTGCGCCGCGCACCATAATGAAAACGATCACCCCGATGACCGGCAAGACGGTAATCAACGTAACCAGACGCAGCAGGTTAATGCCGAAAAACTCGGTTCGTCTGGTTTTGCGAGTGTACTCAACCGAATCCATGCATTAACCTCTCACGAAAGCAGGCGTTCCGCGCGCTTGCGGCTGCGCAGAGTAAAAGAGGAGGCAGCCACATTGACGATCAACGAAATGACGAACAGAATAATGCCAATGAAGAACAGGACGTGATAATGCGGCGAGCCGGTGGCCACCTCGCCCATTTCCGAGGCGATAGTGGCGGTCATAGTGCGGGCGGGCAGGAACAGCGCGTTCAGTCCGGTTGGCAGTATAGGGGCATTGCCAGTGACCATCATCACCGCCATCGTTTCGCCAATCGAGCGCCCAATGCCGAGCATCACCGCCGTGAGCAAACCGGAGCGGGCAGCCGGGACGGTCACCCCCCACACGGTTTGCCAGCCGGTTGCACCCAGCGCCAGCGCGCCCTGCCGGTAGGACGGCGGGACAGTGTTGAGCGCGTCCTCGGCAATCGAGACGATGGTGGGAATGGAAATCAACGCCAGCAGCACCGCGCCGGTAAAGGCAGTCAATCCGGTGGGCAGGTCAAGGAAGCGGCGGAAGAAAGGGGCGACGATCTGGATGCCCAGAAAACCAAGCACCACCGAGGGCAGCCCGGCAAGGATCTCGATGATCGGCTTGAGCAGGTTTTTGAGCCACAACGGCGCAAACTCCGAAAGGAAAACCGCCGTGCCGACACCGAACGGAATGGCAATCAGAATCGCGCCAACCGTGACCAGGATCGAACCGGTGATCAGCGGCAGAACGCCGAAATACTTGTCAATCGGGTACCAGCGGCTGCCGAACAAGTCGACCAGGGGCATATCGTTCAGCGCGGGAAACCCTTCGCGTGCCAGAAAGATCAAGATCAACCCAACGAACAGGATGCTGGAATATCCTGCCAGACGGATCAGCGCGGTGATGAGCGATTCGGAGATACGCTGGCGCGGATTATTGAGCATGTTAGTTCCTTGCACTCAGTTTGATCACTGGCACAAAACCAAGCCGGCTGACGATCTGCTGGGCTTCCGGGCTGAGCATCCACAGCAGATAATCCTCCACCAGCGACGCGGCATTGTCCCGGCTGTAGGCATACAGGTCGCGCGAGATGGGATAAGTACCGTTATTGACCGTTTCGATAGACGGCATGACGAAGGGTCCGTCAGCCTGAATGCCAATCGCCACCACCTTGACATGGTCGGTGACGTAGCCCAATCCGTCATAACCAATGGCATTGGGGTTGTCGCTAACCTCAGCAATAATGCCTTCGGACGAAGGCAGCAGCAGCGTGTCGGCGGAAAAGATGGTTTTGTTCTCTGCATTACCCAGGCGAATGACTTCCTCGAGGAAATATACATGCGTGCCGGAATTGGTCTCGCGCGACAGACGCACAATCGGGCGGTCTTCGCCGCCAAGTTCCTGCCAGTTATTGATCTGCCCCTGGTAGATTTGCGAAAGCTGTTGGATGCTCAGACGTTGCACCGGGTTATCCGGATGAACGATGATGGCAATGGCGTCACGGGCGATGATGTGTTCGACCGGATCGATCCCGTTGGCTTGCGCGGCTTTGATCTCTTCGTCCTTAATCCGACGCGAAGCGTTGGCAATATCGACCGTGCCGCTGATCAGCGCGGTGATGCCGGTACCGCTGCCTCCGCCGGTAACCGATATGCGCACCTCCGGGTGCAGCGCCTGATACTTTTCCGCCCAGGCAAGCGCCAGGTTGACAATGGTATCAGAACCTTTGTTTTGGATATAGGTGGAGTCTGGCGGAGTTTCTACGGTCTCTCCACCGGCGCAAGCCGTCAGGAACAAGACCAGTATCACTGCAACGATTAAGAAGAGAGGCTTCATAGACAGTTTGATTATAAACGACATTTTCATCAAAAATTAATCATCCAATTTAAATTTAATCATCATTTATCGGGATAATCATCACTCGCGCGGGCGGGGCACTCCAAAACGTTAGCCCGCCGCTGCCATGCGGTATAATTGGGGGGTTATCATCTCGTCACGGGCAAGGAAAGTGGTATGGACATCGGAACGATTCAACCGGTTGATATTGACGAACAGATGCGCTCGGCGTATCTGGATTACGCCATGAGCGTAATCGTTGCCCGCGCCCTGCCGGACGCGCGCGATGGATTAAAACCGGTGCACCGGCGCATTTTGTTCGCCATGCAGGAACTGGGTATGCGCGCCAACAGCGCCTACAAAAAATCCGCCCGTATCGTCGGCGAGGTACTGGGCAAGTACCACCCACACGGCGACATGGCGGTATACGACGCTATGGCGCGCATGGCGCAAAACTTTTCGATGCGTTACCCGCTGGTGGATGGGCAGGGTAATTTCGGTTCGATTGACGGCGACGCCCCGGCAGCCATGCGCTATACCGAAGCACGCCTGAACGCCATGGCGGAAGAGATGCTGGCGGATATCGACAAGGACACGGTTGATTTCAGCGACAATTTCGATGGATCGTTGCGAGAACCGGTCGTGCTGCCCGCCCGCCTGCCCAACCTGCTGCTGAACGGCTCGGCGGGGATCGCGGTCGGCATGGCAACCAACGTCCCGCCACACAACCTGGGCGAATTAACCACCGCCTTGATCTATCTCATCGATCATTTCGACGCACTGGATGAGGTCAGCATCGAGGATTTGATGCGCTTCATGCCCGGTCCCGACTTTCCCACCGGCGGGTTGATCGTCGGACAGGAAGCCATCCGCCAGATGTACACCACCGGGCGCGGGCGGTTGACCGTGCGTGGTCAGGCGCACATCGAGGAAATGCGCGGCGGGCGGCACCAGATCATCATCACCGAAATCCCCTTTCAGGTCAACAAGACCAGCCTGATCGAGCGCATCGCCGACCTCGCCCGCGAAGGGCGGCTAGACATGATCTCCGACCTGCGCGATGAATCCGACCGGCGCGGGATGAGCATCGTGATCGAACTGCGCCGCGGAGCACAGCCGCGCAAGGTGCTCAACCAGTTATACAAGTACACGCCCCTGCAAACCACCTTTGGCGCCCACCTGCTGGCACTGGTGGACAACGAACCGCGCCTGTTGACCCTCAAGCGCGCGCTGCAGATCTACGTCGAGCACCGCATTGAGGTCATCACCCGCCGCTCGCAGTATGAGCTAGACAAGGCGTGCCAGCGGGCGCACATTCTGGAAGGGCTGCTGGTGGCGCTGGCGAACCTGGACGAGGTCATCCACACCATCCGCCAGTCGCCGGATGCCGACACCGCGCGCGAACGGCTGGTCACCCGCTTCCGCCTGACCGAAATCCAGGCGCAGGCGATCCTGGATATGCAATTGCGCCGGCTGGCTGCGCTGGAACGGCAAAAAATCGAAGAGGAACACCGCACACTGCTCGAACGGATTGCCTACCTGGAAGATTTGCTCGCCTCGCCGAACAAGATCCTGGATGTGATCAAAGCCGACCTGGAACAGGTCAGCCAGAAGTACG
>JBBIQB010000043.1:1696-14501 GCA_037442545.1 Bellilinea sp. | reverse complement strand
GTCAAGCAGGAGCTGCTCGACATCAAGACCAAGTACGCCGACCCGCGCCGCACCCATATTCACGCCGAAGCCAGCGAAAACCTGAGCGAGGAAGACCTGGTGGCAGATGAAGCCGTGCTGATCATGATCTCACTGCACGGCTACATTAAACGCGTCGCGGCGCGCGCTTTCCGCACCCAATCGCGCGGCGGGCGCGGGGTGACCGGTCACAACCTCAAAGAAGAGGACGAAACTCTGTTGATCCTTCCTGCCCGCACACTGCACACCGTACTGTTCTTCTCCGACAAGGGCAAGGTCTACTCTGAAAAGGTGTACCAGCTGCCCGACGCCGGGCGCACCGACCGCGGCATTGCGGTGGTCAACATCCTTTCGCTCAACGCCGACGAGAAAATAACTGCGGCAGTGGCAGTTCCAGACTTCGAGTCGGGCGGCTACTGCAGCATGGCGACCGTTAACGGGCGGGTCAAGCGGGTGGCGCTGGCGGAGTTTGCCAGCGTACGCCCCTCCGGCTTGATCGCCATCAGCCTGGAAAAAGACGACCAGTTGGGCTGGGCGCGCATCACGCGTGGGACGGATGACATCATTCTGGTGACTGCCCGCGGGCAGGCACTGCGCTTCAACGAAAGCGAAATCCGCGGCATGGGTCGCCAGGCAGCCGGTCGCCGCGGCATCCGCTTGAGCCGCGGCGACCGGCTGACCTCGATGGAAGTCGTACAGCCGGACGCCGACCTGCTAGTGGTCACCGGACGCGGCTTTGGCAAGCGCACCCCGCTGAGCGACTACCCGGTCAAATCGCGCAACACCGGCGGGGTGACGAGCATCGACAAAAAAAGCCTGAGCCGGATCGGGATGATCTCGACCGCGCGGGTGGTCGAGGAAAACGACGAGATCACCCTGGTTTCATCGAACGGACTGATCATCCGCATGAAAGTCAGCGACATCAGCCGCACCGGACGCTCGACGCGCGGCGTGCGCCTGATGGACCTAGCGGAAAGCGACAGCGTGGCGACGCTGGCACGCATTTCGGCAGCCGACTTGCAGCGCGCCGAAGCGGAGAAAAACGGCAACAACGGCGGTTGACCCGCCGGCAGGTCACACCCAGACTCGGCTGGTTGCGACCAGACACAAAACCCCCAGAACACAGGTCATCATCAACAGCAGAATGGCAATGACCAGACGCTGCGGAGCGGTCATACCCAGCACGGTCTGCCGCGCCCGCAGCGTACGGGTGGGTTGAATCTGTTCGAGCAGCGGGGTCTGGTCTTCATCGTCCGGCAGTTCCGAAAACGCCGAATTGCGCAAGTCATCTAACATCAACCACCTCCTGATGGATGGGAGATTTCATCTGCCGGACGCAGGCGAACGTCCCCGGCGGAGTATTGGGCTTCGCTGCCATCCGCCAGCAACACCCGCAGGTGACCCTGAACGCTGACGCCTGCCAGCCTACCGTTCACCATTGCGCCGTTGGCTTCTTCCAGGCAGATGGACTGCCCAAGGTACGCCAGCCGTTCCTGCCATGCCTGTAAAAAAGCCGGGCTGCCAACATCCCCCAGCCGAGCAAGCAGCTGATCCAGCACACGCGCCAGCAGCTGCCAGCGGTCGACCGGACTGCCGCTGTGGGCTTCGACGCAGGTAGCGGGAAAGAGCAGCAGCGCTTCGGGTGGCACGGCGGAGGGTGCAACATTGATGCCGATGCCCAGCACCACCGCCCCCAAGCGGTCGCCCTGCCAGGCAGCTTCTGCCAGCACCCCGCATACTTTGCGCCCGCCGAGCAGTACATCGTTCGGCCATTTGATTTGCGGCTTAAGCTGCCAGTCGCTTTCCAACGCCAGGCTAACCGCCAGCGCGCCCAGCGGCGAGTAGAGCGGCAGCCAGTCGGAGACATGCACAGCCGGGCGCAGCACCAGGCTGAATGCCAGCGCCGCGCCGGGCAGCGTCTGCCAGGAACGTCCCAGCCGCCCGCGCCCCGCCGTTTGGCGGTTTGCGGCAACCAGCGCAAGGTGCGGCGCGCCCTGGGCTGCCCATTGCAACGCATCATCATTGGTCGATCCGGTTTCGTCCTGGTAACGCCAATCCGGGATGGGCAGGTGGGCGATGGCGGCGCGCAAGTGGGATTTACTCATGGCATAATTGTACCCGAATCGTCCATTTGCACAGCAAAATCGGTTCGTGAGGATGGTGTGCTATAATCGCCTGACTTGACTGCACCATTATTTGAGAATAACCATGAAAAATAATAAAAATATCGTCATTATCGTATCCATTCTGCTGGTTCTGGCAGCCGGCATCGCGCTGATTGTCTGGGCGGCGCCGCAACTGGCAAACCTGTTCAGCACCGAACGCCCTGCCGGGCAGGTGGGATACGACAGCAGTACGGTGCGCGCCGAAGTGGTCGAAATCATCGAGGAAGGACAGATCACCCTCGGCGAGCGCCGCCAGCGTTACCAGGTGTTCAATGCGCGCGTGCTGGAAGGGGATTACACCGGGCAGACGCTTGAAATCGAGTACGGTTTACAACAGGTGCGTGCCGCCGAAGCCGATGTGCGCCTCGGCGACCAGGTGCTTATTTCCGTCGGGAAGCGCCCGGATGGCAGCCTGGTAGCGTTCTTTACCGACTTCATCCGCACCGGCAGCATCCTGCAGCTCTTTCTGGTCTTCGTGATCATCAGCGTGCTGATCAGCGGCTGGAAAGGGTTGCGCGGACTGCTCGGCATCGGACTCAGCCTGATGGTGATCGTCTCCTTCATCATTCCGCAAATTCTGGCGGGAAAAAATCCGGTGCTGATCAGCATCACCGGTTCGTTCATGTTCCTTTCGGTTTCGCTCTACCTGGTATATGGCTGGACGCTGAAAACCCATGCCGCCGTGATCGGCATGTTGATCGCGCTGGTGCTGACCGGCAGCCTGGCGTGGTTCTTTATTAATTTCACCCGCCTGAACGGTTTTGGCGACGAAAACGCCATGTTCCTGGTGCAAATGACCACCACGCCGCTCGATCTGCGCGGGCTGCTGCTCGGCGGGATGATCATTGGCGCGCTGGGCGTGCTGGATGACCTGGTCATCAGCCAGTCGTCGGCAGTTTTCGAGTTGCATGGTGCCAACCCAAGCCTCAGCCTGGGCTTTCTCTTCCGCCGGGCGATGAACATCGGACGCGATCACGTTGCCGCCACAGTCAACACGCTGGTATTAGCCTACGCCGGCGCTTCCCTGCCGATGCTGTTGATGTTCTCACTCAACGACCAGAACCCCGCCCTGCTGCTCAACATCAACTTCATTGCCGAGGAGGTTGTCCGCACCCTGGTCGGCTCGATTGGGCTGTTTGCCTCGGTGCCGATCACCACCGGGCTGGCGTGCCTGGGAGCCGTTCACGTCAATCGCCTGGGCAAATGGCGGCGCTTTTTGGGACCCGAAACCGGGAACGAGGGACACACGCAAAGCCATTGAACCAATTCAAATCGCGATCCAGCCGCGCCGCGCGCCCACCCGCACCGCCTCGGCGCGGTTCATCACCTCCAATTTGGAATAGATTGACGAGATATGGTACTTGACTGTGTGTTCGCTGATCCCCAGGCTGTGGGCGATCTGCTTGTTGGTCAATCCCTGCGCCAGCGCATTGAGCACCTCGCCCTCGCGCGGGGTGAGCGCTTCCGCTCCTTGCTCCACCCCACCCGCCAGTCCAGTCACCTGCGCAGCACCAGGGTACAGGCGGTTTAACCACGCTGGCAGCCCGACCGACATCCCCTCCGCCAGGGCTGCCAGCGCGGTGTGCAGGGTCTGCGCCTCAACATCCAGCGGCAGCACCCCTACCGGTCGTTTCCACAATTCTGCCGGGAGCGGCAATTCCCCATCGGCGTAATCCGCCATCAACAGCAGCACCGCCGCGCCCGGAATTTGCGCCAGCCAGCCACCCGGCGGAGGGTTGGCGGCGTGAAGCACCAACACATCGATTTCCAGTCCATCCGTCAGGTCATCCGGGTCATTCGTTTCGCGCAGAATTTCGACCCGCTCGCTGCTTTGCAGTAACACGCGCAGCCCGGCGCGGATGGCACCAGCCGGGGTTAGCACGGCTACACGCAGTCGATCTTCCGCCGCCATCCTCACCCCCGACTCAGCGCTCCCCCAGCATGACAGCAACTTCCAGCCGGCTGCCGCCGCGCAAAATTTCCACCACCGTCGGCAAGCCCGCCCGCTCGGCGGACAGCGCTGCCACCAGGTCGTCTGCATCAGCCACCGGCTGCCCGCCAATGCCGGCCAACAGGTCACCAACCATCAAACCCGCCTGGGCTGCCGGGGTAGCGCTATCCACCGCCACCAGCAACAGGGCATGCACCTGCTCGCGTTGCAGCAAAGGACGCGAGCCTTCGGGGATCTCCACCGGCTGGCTGCGCACCCCCAAATAACCGCGCCGGATGCGCCCGTACTGCGCCAGCAGCCCGGCAGTTTTCCAAGCCAGCGCGGCCGGGATGGCGAGGAAAACGCCCCCGCCCAGCCCGGAAGTGTTGATGCCCAGCACTGCTCCGCTCAGGTCGATCAACGCCCCACCCGAAAAACCCGGGTAGGCGGTGGCATCCAGGCGAAAATACTGCCGCAGCAGCCCGCCGCGCATGGTGCGCACCGGTCCGCCAACCGCGGAGATCATCGCCAGCCCCGCCTGGACGCTTTCCAGCGCTGGGCGGGCGACCGTCACCGCCAGCTGCCCCACCCGCCCTTCTGCATCCGACCGCCGGGCAGGTTGGAGCAGCGGCTTTTCCAGCCGCAGCAGCGCCAGGTCGCTGGACGGATCGCGCCCCGCCAGCACGGCAGGGTGCAGCCTGCCATCCGCCAGCCCAACACGGATATGGTCCTCGCGCTCGATGGCATGGTCGGCGGTTATAACCAGGTCGGCGGCATACGCCACTCCGCTGGCGGGCATGCGCTTGCGCGCATCAACCAGCACAGTGTAACCCGTGGCATGTCCCACGGCGTTGGCAAATTCATCCCCAAACATAAGCAATCTCCTTTTTTGAGTATACCGGTTAAACACAATGTCATCCCTGTTTTGTTATGTATTCAGTATACAAACCCTACGGGATGAGCGCCTCTGCCGTTTGGGGGATGCCACCCCCCGGAAGAACGGCTGGGGTGGGTTTCGCGCCCGCGCCGGATGTGTGATAAGATACCCTCCTGAACATGGACGCTCCCCTGGGTCTTCTCGTTTCACCGCTTGGCGGCGGTCTGGCTGCCCTGGTCGCCGCCTTTCTTTGGGCGCTGGCGTCCATTTGGTTCACCGACCTCGGCCGCCATCTTGCCATCCTGGAGGTGAACCTGCTCAAAGGCGCGCTGGCGTTGGCGCTGCTCAGCGCCACGCTGCTGCTCGGCGGCGGCAGCTTGCAAAACATCCCGCCCGAAGCGCTCAGCCTGCTGCTGGTCAGCGGGGTGGTCGGGATTACCCTGGGCGACAGCGCCTACCTGCAAGCGCTGCAGCACCTCGGTCCGCGCCGCACCCTGCTGCTCGCCACCCTCGCCCCGCCAATGGTTGGGCTGATCGCCTGGGCATTCCTGGGTGAAGCCTTGATCTGGACCGCCTGGCTGGGAATTGCCCTGACCGTTGCCGGGGTTGCCTGGGTGATTCTGGAACGCAGCCCGCTCGATTCGCCGTCCGGCAGCCTGCAGCGCGGGCTGTGGTTCGGCTTTCTGGCTGCCCTGGCGCAATCCACCGCCATCGTCCTCTCGCGGGCAGCCCTGACCCGTACCAACGTTGACCCGCTGCAAAGCACCATCCTGCGCCTCGGCGCGGCGGTGGTGGTGCTGGTCATCTGGCTGCTGCTGCGCCGCCGCCCGCTGATCAGCCTGGCTGCCTTTGCTGCCCAACCGCGCCTGTGGGGGCTGCTCGCCGCCGCGAGCGTGGTGGGCACCTACCTGGCATTGTGGCTGCAACAAATTTCCATCCTGCTCGCCCCGGCGGGCATCGTCCAAACGCTGCTCTCCACCAGCCCGATCTTCATCCTGCCTATTGCCGCGCTGCAAGGCGAGCGGATCAGTCCACGCGCGGTGCTGGGGGTTTTGTTGGCGCTGGGCGGGGTCGGGCTGCTGTTCGGCGCATAAACTGGGCGGCGCGGCGACCGCCACGCGGGTTTCTTATCCGAAGGTTAACAGGAGGTGAGCAATGCGTTTTGGAATCATGGCTATGCAGATGGACGCCCTACTGCCCGGCGGCGGCAGTCCCGAGGAAGTCCTGGCGCAGGCATCCGCTCTCAGTCACGCCGGGCTGGTGCGCCGCCTGCACGCCGCCGGCTTCAACCTGATCGAACTGGGCGGCGACCTGGGGATGTGGTTCCCGCACACCTTTGCCCCGCCAGCCATTCAGGAGCTGGCTGCGCTGCGCGCCGAATTAAGCCTTTGCTACACCGTTCACCTGCCGCTCTGGTCGGTCGAGCCTTCCACCCCGCTGGCACCGGTGCGCGCCGGCTCCGCCCAGGCGGTGATCGACTGCATTCACGCCACCCGCGCGCTCGAGCCGGACATGTACGTCCTGCACGCCACCGGCGCGCTGGCTGCCGAATTCTACCAAATGCGCCTACCGCCCAGCGGCAAAGCACTCATCCTGCGCCAGTTCCAGCGCAATGCCCTGCTCAGCCTGGAACAAATCCTGAAAGAAACCCGTCTGCCTTCGCGGCGGCTGGCGGTGGAGACGATCGAATTTCCCTTCGACCTGACCCTCGAAATGGCAGCCGCGCTGGATGTGTCCATCTGTCTGGACAGCGGGCATCTGCTGGCAGGTTTTTCGGGCGATATCGACCTGTTCGACGCGCTCGAGCAGGCGCTGCCGCGCCTGGGTGAAGTTCACCTGCACGACTGCCGCCGCCCCGCGCCCGGCGACAAACCCGCCTACGGGCAGGATCACCAGCCGCTGGGCAGCGGTGATCTCGACCTACCGCGCTTCCTCGACCGCCTTGAAAGCGCCGACTTCTGCGGACCGGTGGTCTTCGAGTTGACCGTTGCGCAGGCACTGGCTTCGCTGCAAACTCTTGGCGCGGTACGCCCTGATTTGTTGTCCTCGATCGAGGGAACGCCATGAACGAACGTAAATTATCCTGGTTCGAGCATATCAGCCTGAATGCGTACTGGCTGGGGTTGAACATCGCTTCCGGGACGATCACCCCGCTGCTGCTGCCCTTCTTGGTGCTGCTATTCATGCCCGAAGAAGAAAAGAACACCCACCTCGCCACGGTGCGGGTGATTGGTTTGAGCGTTGCCATGCTGGTGCAGCCGCTTGGCGGCATGCTCTCCGACCGCAACACCTCGCGCTTCGGACGGCGGCGTCCCTTTATCTTCGGCGGGGCGGTGGTCAATGTTCTTTTCCTGGTGTTGGTCGGCGCGACCCCGTTGTTCATTGGCTCGCCGCTGGACGATGTATTTCAGCCCAGCCTGGGCATCTCCACTGCCTACGCCGTGTTGCTGCTTGGCATCGTTTTGCTTCAATTTTCCTCCAACCTGGCGCAGGGCGCACTGCAAGGCTTGATCCCTGACCTGGTGCCGGAAAACCAACGCGGGCGTTCCTCTGGGGTCAAGGCAGTGCTGGAATTACTGCCGGTTTTTCTGGTCATCTTCATCGGTCCGCTAATCGACAGCGGGCGCATCGCGCTAGTCATCAGCATCGTCGCCGCCGGTTACCTGCTGACCATGGCAGTAACCGTGCTGTTCGCCCGCGAAACCCCGCTGCGCGAGGCGGTCAAGGCAGGCATCGGCGACCGTTTCATTCGCCTGCTGGCGTTGACCGGCATCTTTGTCGGCGCCACCCGCCTGGCGGTCTGGCTGGTCAGCATCAGCGGCAGTTCGCTCAGCCGGATGGGCGTCAGCCGCGAAGGGCAAATTCTGCTGGTCGGGCTGGTGGGGTTGGCTGCCATGGCAGGCTCGATCCTGATTGGGGTGTATTTTGGCGCTTCGGTCGGCATTGGCAAGGAAGCCCGCCAGCAAACTTCCTTTATCTGGTGGGTGATCAACCGGCTGCTTTTCCTGGCGGCGGTCGGTTCGATCCAAGGATTTGCCCAGTATTACCTGCGCGATGTCCTTCACCTGCCCAACCCTGCCACCAGCACCACCATTCTGCTGGCGGCTGTAGCCCTGTTTCTGATTCCTTCCGCCATTTACGGCGGCACGCTGGCAGACCGCTTTGGACCCAAGCGGCTGGTTACTGCCGCTGGGTTGATCGCCGCATTGGGTACACTGGTGTTGTTGCTCGCGCAGAGTTTCCCAATGGTAATCCTCAGCGGCTGCATCATCGGGCTAGGTACCGGCACCTTCATGGCGTCCAATTGGGCACTGGGCACCGAGCTTGCCCCCCCGCTGGAAGCAGGGCGCTACCTGGGCATCTCCAACCTGGCAGGCGCCGGAGCCGGCATTGTAGGCGCCGGCATCGGCGGACCAATGGCGGATTTCTTCAACAAGATCGAGCCCGGCTTGGGCTACCTGGTCATTTTTGCCATTTACGGCGGATTGTTCCTGATTTCCACCCTGGCACTGACCCAGGTGCGTGTGCACCCTCCCCGCGCCGCGGGTTAGGACGACTCCTTGCGGCGCGCGGCGATCCCGCTCAACGTGCCAATGATGACGATCATCACCAGCAAGATTGTGCCGAGGACGATCCCAAAAGTTTGTTCACGGTTGACCACCAGGTCCGCCGGCAGCGGCGTGGTGACTGCCTCCTGCAATTCGGGGGTACTTTGCACCTCGGTGGTGGTCACCGTCAGCGCCGGCTGACCGGTTGCGGTTGCGCCCGGCGTCGGCGTGGGCGCCTGTGGCAGCTGCCGTGGTTCGCTCACCGCCATTGCCGAGGAAAAGGCCAACAACACGATCAGCAGCCAGAAGACGGGACGGTTCAACCACTTGCGGCGGATCTGGTGCAAATGGCGCAGCCAGTGGGGCATCCGGGTTCGCCGATTGTGACCGGTCATGGCGCCCCCAGTTTGTCAGCCGCCGATTGGGCAGCCTGGCTCGCGCCAGCCTGGTTGCGCAGCACCGCCAGGCTTGCCTCGCGCAACACCGGAGCAATGCTCGCCAGCACCTCGTTAGTTGGACGTCCCTGCGCCGAAAGCACCACCTGGCTGAGGATGACCTGCAGGGTGGCAGGCCGCCACCCGCTCAGCGCGGTGGGCTGCACCGGCAAATAACCCGCCGCCGGCGCCCACTCCGCCAGGAATACCGCGTCACTCAGGTATTCCGCCAACGCCACGCTGACCTCACGGCGCTGCGCGTCCGGTTCGGCAATTGCCCACACCCAGCCGGTTGCCTGGGTAAAATCATCCCCGCCCAACGAAGGCAGCCGCTGCGGGGTAAGGTCCTGCGCCGGGTTGGCGAGGTAAAACGAACTCCAGGTGACTGCCCAGTCAGCCTGGTCTTCCAGGAACGCCTGCCAGACCTGTCCGGCGCTTTGGTATTGGGTGGCAGTCGCCGGAAAAGTTCCGCGCCGGGTTCCATCCTGGTAGAGTTGCAATACTTGTTGAAGAATTTCCGCCTGCAAGGTGGGACGGTTTTGCAGATCCTGCACCAATCCGCCCAGCGAGCGATACAACGTCAGCGTCACCATTGCCTGCGGATCGTCGGCAGCGAAGATCACCGGGCTGCCAAACGCAAGCAACTCCTGCCAGGTTTGCGGGCTTATTCCACCGGTCGCCGTCGGACGGGAGAGCAGTATCAGCGCGTCACCGGCAAACGGCAGCCCAAAGGGAATGTCCTGCACGGATGCCAGCTGGCGCGCGTAAGGATACCAGTCCGGGTTTTCCAGCGCCTCGCTCAAACCTTCCATTGGATGGATCAATCCCTTCAACGCCGCGGCTTCCAAATCGCCGCGGTTGAGCGCCACCAGCGCGGGCAGCGCGCCAGGCGCCGCGGCTGCCGTGGCCGTCAGTGATTCCAACAGTCCGCCGGGTCCCGTAGCCGCCTTGATGCGCACGTAAATCAGCACGCCCGGGTTGGCTTCCATGAACGCATCCAGGCGCGCCTTCATTAACTCCCCTGCCGGTGTCTCCGCCTGGGGGTCGAACTGCGGCGGCAGCCAGACCGTCAGGGTGATGTTGCCGCTCAGAGGCGGCAGCGGTTCGGGCGTCGCGGTCGGTTCGAGTGACGCTGCCGCGGTTGCGGTTGGCGGCAGCGCAGCGGTAGGCGTCCCACCGAGCCATCCGGGTGGCAGTACCGGCTGCAGCCACTGCATACAGCCTGCCAGCAGGCTGAGTACCAGCACCGCCAACAACAGGCGCAGCGCAGCGGGAGTAAAAAACCTCCTCACCGAATCCCCCTGGCGGTTTTCAGCCGGTCGGGGAACATCCGCCTTCATTGCAATTCAACCGGCGACTGGAGCAATGCCAGCAGCAGCGCCACCGCGTGCCGCACGTCATCCAAATCGACCATCTCTGAGGGGGTGTGGATGTACCGGCAGGGGATGGAGAGGCAGCCGACCGGCACGCCGGCGCGGGTCAACTGGATGGCGCGCGCGTCGGTCGAGCCGCCCTCCAGAATCTCGAATTGGTAGGGGAGGCCGGCTTTCTCCGCCGTATCCGCCATCCAACGCACCACGCGCGGGTCGGCGATCATGCCGGCATCCTTGACCTTGATTGCCGGGCCTTTTCCCAACCCAATTACCATCTTCATCCCTTTGGGCGTGTCGCCGCAGCCGGTCACATCCACCGCAATGCCCAGTTCCGGGTCAATGCCATAGGCTGCCGTGCCCGCCCCGCGCACGCCAACCTCTTCCTGGGTGGTGAAGACGAAGTAGATTTCGTGCGGGCTGTTTTCCAGGCGGCGTAGCGTTTCGATCATCACCGCCACCGAGATACGATCATCCATCGATTTGGCGACCAGCCGTGTGCCCAGATCGAGGAAGGGACGTTCGAATGCCGCCACGTCCCCCACCCGCACCGGGCAATTCTCGGCGCTGGTCGCGCCGACATCGATGAATAACTTTTCAAAACTGTGCACGCGCTCCATGTTTTCGATCCGCTCGCCGCCGATCACGCCGGGGGTGCCATTGATGAAGCGCACCCGCCCTCCGTACAGGGTGTGCGGGCGCACCCCACCAATGGTCGTGAAGCGGATAAAGCCGTTCTCATCGATGTGGGTGGCAATCAAGCCAATCTCATCCAGATGCGCAGCCAGCATGATGCGCTTGCCGTGACCACTGCTGCCTTTGCGAACGATCAGATTGCCGAGCGCGTCCACGCGGATATCATCCGCCAGGTCCTTGACCTCGCCATACACCAGGTCGCGTATTGCCGCCTCGTAACCGGAGGGGGCGCAAGTTTCGACCAGTTTTTGGATCAATGCTTTCATGAATCTCTCCTGGACAGGGGTGGAAATTATCGATTTTCAGCCAACAAATCCGGGCTGAGGCGCTCCAGCCCGTGATACAGCAGCGCCAGCGTGTTTTCCCAGTCCAGCAGGCGTGCCTGCAAAACGGGGGTGTGCGCGTAGCGCACCGGCACCGAAACCGAAACCGAGGGGATGCCCGCGCGTTGCTTGTGGATCGCGCCCGCGTCGGTACCGCCGCCGCCCGGCTGGCGCACCTGATAGGGAATGCCGTGTTTCTCGGCGGTGCGAATCAGGTGACGGATCAGGCGCGGATCGGAGAGCGTGCCGGCATCCGCAACGTAGATCGCCGGACCTGCCCCGCTGCGCGTGTTGTAACGCGTGTTCTCCTCGCCGTCCCAGTGCGGCAGGTCATTCGCCGGGGTGGCATCGACCGCAATCGCCAGGTCGGGGTTGAGGGCGTAGGCTGCCACCCGCGCACCGCGCAGCCCAACTTCCTCCTGCACGGTAAAGGCTGCCAGCAGTTCGACATTGGCGGGCGGGTTTTTCAGCAGCTCGATCAGCGTGGCAACCCCCAGACGGTCATCCAGCGCTTTACCCACCAGGCTGGGTCCGCTCTGGCGGAAACGAGTGGCGAACACCGCCCGCTCACCCGGCTTGACCCTTTTCCCGTTTTCCGGACCCAGGTCGATGCGCAGGTTTTCGACCGCCAGTGCGTTTTTTCGTTCGTCTGCCGTGGTCAGGTGAATCGGGCGCGCGCCGATCACCCCGGGCAGGCGCTCCTTGCCCGCCAGCACCGGTTTACCGACCAATACGCGCGGGTCAATCCCGCCGACGGTTTCAAAACGCAGCCAACCGCCCTCTTCTTCCTCAACGATCATGAAACCCACCTCGTCCATGTGGGCAGCCAGCATCACCCGCAAGGGGTTGGCGGCGCTGGCGTGGCGCACCGCGAGAACATTTCCAAGCGCATCCACGCGCACCTCATCGGCAAAAGGCTGCACCTCTTCCAGAACAATGGCGCGCACTTCGCCTTCATCGCCCGAAACCGCCACCGCGTTGCAAAGCCGTTCGAGCAGTTGAATCTGTGTGTCACGAATTGGCAATAAAAACGACGACGTTTCAATCATTGGTTAACCTGTGAATTCCGATACTTTTCAGGTACATGCTGAAGTACGATCTGTTCCAACATACCCAGACAGCTCAAGTTCAAAAAATAGTGACATTCTTCCCAAAGCCTTTTCAAGTCTTGCTTCCTTGCCAGCCATCCCCCGCCATCCGCAAAATTTATAAAAACGCGGTTTTCTCTATTCCGGTTGTTATCGCGTCGAATCGTATCGTAAACACTGAGCATGTCACGGGCTTTGTTCGTTTGACCGCTGCTGGTTGTTTCTTGAAAAGAGATCATTATTATCACCCATGGGTCTTCTACAGAGGGGATAGCAAAGTCTATATCCGTGTCGATCATCTTGGAGGGCCCTTTACCAAAAGATATTCCATGGGTATCGCTTATTCGCTCCAGTTT
>JBBIQB010000043.1:1358-1686 GCA_037442545.1 Bellilinea sp. | reverse complement strand
AGCAGATGCCATATTTCAAACGAATTTTTTCCAATAAAATACTGATTTCTTTTTCAATAGAATACCCTTTTTTACCGCCGTAAGTGCCGATCAACGAACGTTTATACCGCACCCGACGGGCTGCCATTGTGTTGGCGCCGATCTCTTTATAATTCAATGTTTCCAGGTAATATCTGGGTACGTAAGCAGCCAGGTCATTATCTTCGCAACCTTGGAACAATAATTGTGAAATGACTTCAAGAAAATTCTCATCCCGTTGAAGGCGGTTTTTTATTTTTTTTAGATTCCATTCGGAATCCTGTGTATTGAATCCTCCCTCAACCCGCCC
>JBBIQB010000043.1:0-1348 GCA_037442545.1 Bellilinea sp. | reverse complement strand
GATATAAGTCTGAGAAACTTTTCCTCCGACAATTCGATATCCCGCAAAATGACGTCAAGGATATCGGGGTTGGCTTGAATTTTCTGGCGGAACGCGGGCAGATCAATTGGATCGGAAGTTAATTGGGTTTGCTCCGCCAGATCCAGCAAGGATTGCACTTGCTGATCGATGGTATCTTCCAACACTTCATTGACATAAAAAATTGCCGTAGAAGCCCATACTTCCTCGAATGAAATTTTTGATAATTCAGGCTTCATGATGGATCTCCAATTTGGCTGCTTTGATTGCCTTTCCCCATGTTGGGAATGCCTCAAGATATAGATCAAGATCAAAGCGGCTCAATTCTTTAACATCCTCCGGCGTGGGCAATCGCCCCAGTTTCCTTGCCAGGTGACGTAATTCCAATTGCAATTCCTTTTTCGAGTATTGCTTAACATTCCTTTTTACCGGAGAACGAATAACACCACCATTGAGGCGAATTTCCGCCAACTTTTGGCGCATCAGTTGAACGTAGGCTGGGTCCAAATCAATGGCAACATATCTTCGATCTAATTTTGCCGCCATAATCGCAGTGGTTCCAGTGCCAGCCAAAGCGTCCAGAACGATATCCTGGGGTTTCGTGGCTAACAAAATAATTCGTTTCAAAAGCAAATCAGGCAATTGGCAGGGGTGGTAATCGCGGTCGCGGCGATGTTTGATGCGATGCACATCCCACCACAAGTCTGTCAATGGTTCTTTGATATCACTGCCTTTGGATTTCCGCGATCGTACACAACCGCTACGCAAACAATATACCCGGCTATCAATTTCACCAAGACCATCCCTGTTGAAGGTGAAATTTTCCTTGTGCTTCGTGTAATGAAGCAATCCATAATGCGCGGGCATCAATTTTCCGCGCGGTTCGGACAAGGCATCCCACACAATCCAGTTTTGAAAGACTAATTGCTGGTTTAAATAATCCGCATGATACATCGACCATTTCGGAAGATTCAGAACAAATAAGGAGCCCGTAGGTTTGAGGATTCGAACATATTGATCCAACCAGCGGTTACACCAATTTAAGTATTCGTTGTTGCCCCTTTCGTCCTCATACATACCGTACGATTTATCCAGGTTGTATGGCGGATCCGCGAATACGAGATCAATCGATTCGTCGGGATATTTTCCGAGCATGTCCAGCGCATCCCCTTCCAAGACCACATTGAATCCGGGAAATTCGCCCTCCATTTTTGGCAGGGTCGATTTTTTTTGCGGGCTGGTTGTCACAGAAAATAACCAGGGTTGATATTCTCCGCCAGGTTCCTGAATAGCCGATGAAGAAGGGGTGGCTTGAACGCCATGGGTAGGC
>JBBIQB010000042.1:0-21205 GCA_037442545.1 Bellilinea sp. | reverse complement strand
CCGCCTGAATTGGGAAGTTATTGGTATTTTATGGGTATTCCGGCCGCCGCCTTTCCTGCGGCATCCTCAATGGGAAACGCCGCTGGTCACGCTTTTCCCGGAGGAGGTTGATTTGCGCGCTTTGCGCATCATTTTGTCGTGCTCTTTTTGCGCCCGCCGGGCTTGGCGCTGGCGCTCGCGCTCTTCTCGCTGCTGGCGGGAAAAATCGTCCTGGCGTGCCAATTCGCTGCCGGTGCGGAAGGCTTCGACGAAGAAGAAAATCAGCAGCAGCACGGTCACGAAGATGACGAAGGTGTTGTATAGCGAGATTTCACCAATCGGCGTTGCCCATACCGGGTTGCCGACGAAAAAGACGGCGATATTGGCTAAAATCGCCATCACGCGAATCTCGGTTGGACCGATTTTCCACAGCGAGATTTTGAACACCCCGCGCGTGACCATGATCAGATAGACCAGGATGGAGATGTTGAGATAACTGATCAAACCGATCAGGGCGACGTGGAAATCGACATACGGGGAAAGCCCGATGCCAATGAAAACCAGGATTTCACTGAATGTATCGGTGACGTGGTCGATAAAGAAACCGTAGCGCGGCCGCTCGATTTTGCGATGGCGCGCCAGGGTGCCGTCCAGGCTGTCGCCGAACCAGTTGAGGATGAACCCGAACGAGGCGAGCAACAGAAAATACTTGCTGTACGAGGTCAACCAATACGAAACGAAGATCAGGATACTGGCGGCAAAACCGATGCCGGTCAAACGGTCGGGGGTCACCCAGGCGGGCATTTTGCGTGCCAGCCAGGCTAATGCCGGGCGTTCCAATGGTCCAAAAAGGATGTCGTTGATGCGTTGGTGGCTTTTCAGTTGTTGTTCATCCATACGTTTCTCCCTTCCTTCCCGTGGTATTTGTATTATAGTCCGCTCCGCAGAGAATTGCGACCCCCCAATCCATGGCGGGTATCCAGCCCAAGGGTTTCCCCCGAAATTGCGGGGAACGGACAATTCGAGTACAATACCTCCACAAGCGCAGGAAAACCCGTGGCAAGCACCCTTGAACTTACCCGCGAACAATTGGAAGAGCGGCTTTTGGCTTTGCACAAGGCAAGCCTGGAGCTGGTTCAGGAGATTTCGCTCGAAACGCTGCTGGAGCGCATTGCCGGACTGGCGTGCGAGCAGGCTGGCGCGCGCTATGCTGCCGTTGGCGTGATCGGCGCGGATGGTGAGTTGCAATCCTTCATCCCGGTTGGGATGAGCCAAGAAGAGCTGGCGCGCATGGCGCACCCGCCGCGCGGGCTGGGCTTGATCGGCGCGTTGATGCACGCCCAGGAGCCGATCCGGGTGGCGGACATCGCTGCCGATAAGCGCAGCGTGGGCTTTCCGCCCAATCACCCGCCAATGACCTCGTTCCTCGGCGTTCCCATCCGCCATGCCGGGCGGCACATCGGGCAGATCTACCTGACCGACAAGGTCGGCGCGCCACAATTTACCGCCGACGACCAGCTGCTGATCGAAATGCTGGCGGCATATGCTGCCGTGGCGATCAGCAATGCGCGCATGTACCAGCAGCTGATCCAGCGTGACCGCATCCTCACCCGGCGCAACGAGAACCTGGCGCTGCTCAATGAGCTGGCGTCCACGCTGGCAACCTCGGCAGATATTGACCAGATCCTCGACAAAGCCCTGACCCAGGTGCTGGATTACCTGCAAATCGAGGTTGGTGAAATTTACCTGCGCCTGGAAAACAGCCGCCAGTTGAAACTGGTGCTGCACCGCGGTCACCAGGCGGGCGCATTGTGGGCGCGCAATCAGTACACCCTTGGCGAAGGGGTGATTGGCCAGGTTGCTAAAGCCAATCAGCCGCGCCTGATCTCGCTCAGCGATGCCGCCGGCAGCGACCTGCACCACGACGTGCTGTTGGGCGAGTTTCATCAAGTCGCCTGCCTGCCGATCAACGGGCGGCAGGGCGTGTTGGGGGTGTTGTGCGTGGCGACTTGCCATCCGCGCCCGCTGGACGATATGGAAGTCCAGTTTCTGGCGACGATTGGTTCGTGGGTCGGGACGGCGATCGAAAATGTGCGCCTCAACCTGCAAGGGCGCCGCCTGGCGGTTCTGGAAGAGCGCGAGCGCATCGGCATGGACCTGCACGACGGCATCATCCAGTCCATTTATGCTGTCGGGCTGACCCTGGAGCACGCCCGCCTGCTGGTGCGGGAAGATCCGCCGGGCATGCTGCAGCGCATCGAACAAGCCATCAGCGATTTGAACAGCACCATCCGCGATATTCGCGCCTACATCTTGGATTTGCGCCCGCGCCAGCTGCACAACGAGAATTTGATGCAGGGCATCCGCCGCCTGGTGCAGGAATTTCGCGCCAATACCCTGCTGGCGGTCAACCTGCAAGGCGTGGATGATGAAATGGCAACGCTGCCCGATACACAATCGGTGGCGCTGTTTCACATCTGCCAGGAAGCGCTGGCGAATATTGCCAAACATGCCCGCGCGCGCAGCGTGACGATTGCCTTATGGCTGGCTGCCGACCGCGCCCTGATGGAAATCGGCGACGACGGGCGCGGGTTCGACCCCGAAAGAATGCAATTGACCATCGGGCACGGTTTGTCCAACATGCACACCCGCGCCCGCAACGTCGGCGGGGATGTCGAGATCAGCTCCGAGCCGGGTATGGGAACCACAATTCTGGCGTGGGTGCCGTTCCATAATGAGGACTGATCCAAGCGGCGGCGATCCGGCGCAGTACGTTCAGCGCATGTTCAGCCGCATTGCGCCCCGCTACGACCTGATGAACCGCCTGATGACCGCCGGACGGGATGTTGCCTGGCGGCGCGAGGTCATCCGCCGGGCGCAACTGCATCCCGGCGCAGCGCTGCTCGACCTGGGGGCGGGCACCGGCGATATTGCCCGCGAAGCGCTGCGTCAGCAGCCTGCCTGCCGGGCTGTCGCGGCGGATTTTACTCTGGGTATGATGCTGGCAGGGCGGCAGCGCGGCGGCAGTGCACCGGATTGGTGCGGCGCGGATGCGCTCCACCTGCCCTACCCGGACGGCTGTTTCGATGCGCTGGTGTCCGGCTTTTTACTGCGCAATGTCAGCCATCTGGGACAGGCGCTGCGCGAACAATTGCGCGTGCTCAAGCCCGGCGGGCGCTGGGTCGCGCTGGATACCACCCCGCCCGGCAACAGCCTGCTCACGCCATTCATCCGCTTTCACATGCGGCGGGTCATTCCGCTGCTGGGGGCGCTGCTCACCGGGCAGCGCGATGCTTATGTGTATCTGCCCACCACCAGCGAAAACTTCCTCAACGCCGAAGCGCTGGCAGCCGAAATCGAACGCGCCGGTTTCCGCGCGGTGCGTTTCAGCCGCAAAATGTTCGGGGTGGTGGCAATCCACTGGGCAGTGAAGCCCACGCACGGCGGCTGAAACCTGTTCAATCCTCGCCGGCGGACAGCAGCCGGCGGAAAAACTCCGGCAGGGCAAAGGCTGCCTGGTGCACTTGCGGGTTGAGGTAGTTTAAATCCGGCGGGTAATTGCGCTTCAACCCTTCCGTCCAGGGGGTGTCGGAAAGGTACAGAAAGCCGATCCCGCCGCCGGGATAGGTGGGGATAAGCGCATGGTAATATGCCGGGTGGCGAGTTAGGCTGCGGGCAAAGGCGAACAGTCTGGCGATCAATCCGGCGTCGAAGAACATCTGCTCGCACTGGGTGGCGATGGCGCCGCCGGGGTTGAGTGCAGCGATCATCAGGCGGTAGAACTCCTCGCTGAACAGCCGCTCCGCCATGCCGATCGGGTCGGTGGTATCGGAAATGATCACGTCGAATTTTTCGCGCGCGCCTTCCAGATAGGTGAACGCATCCTGAAGCACCAGCCGGGCGCGCGGATCGCTCCATGGGTCGCCGAACGCGGTAAAGTATTGGCGGCTGAGTTCGACTACCCGCTGGTCGAGTTCGCACACCACGGCTTCTTCGACGGTGGGGTGTTTCAATACCTGTTGCAGGCTGCCGCCGTCGCCGCCGCCGACAATCAATACCCGGCGGGGCGAACCTTGCGCCAGCAGGGGAACGTGGGTGATCATCTCGTGATAACCGGCATTGTCGCGCTCGGTCAACTGAATAATGCCATCCAGAACCAGGGTCTTGCCGAAAAACTCACAATCCAAAACCTGAAGATGCTGGAAGGGGGTTTGTTCATTCGCCAGTATGGTGTTGACCCACAGTGATTTGCGGTAATAGGGATGCAATTGTTCGCTGAACCACACGCCGCTCATGGTTTGCTTTCCTTAAATTACGACCGGCTGGTTGATTTGTGCTGCCCGGTCGAGGCGGCGCACGTCACAACTGGCGGCGGAAAATATTTCCTGCAACCGGCTGATGAGGGGAGTGATGTCCAGGTTCGGATTGCAAGTGAACAGGTCGATCGCACAGTACCCAAATTCCGGCCAGGCGTGCAGGCTGGCGTGTGATTCAGCCAGCAGCAGAAAACAGGTAAAACCGTGCGGGCTGAACTTGTAAAAGCCCGTATCTACGATGGTCAGACCGCTTTCGACCACGGCGCGGGTGAACAGCTCACCGGAACGATCGGGATCGAGCAGCAAGTGCTGGTCGCAGTCTGAAAGGTCGCAAATAAAATGGTCTCCAAGTTTCATCAAGTTGTTCACTGGAACCGTCACCTCCTGGGGCGAAAAATTAAATAGAAGTCAAATTTTCAAGGATAACTGCCGAAATGTCAATGCTTGTAGAAAATTCGTGGTAGGATTGGGCGGTATGCACAGCGAGACCTATCACAAGGCGGCCGAGCGTGGCGTTCCCTCCCAGGTCTGGCGGGCGGGTCAGGAACGCCGCCTGGACATGATCCGCGCTGCCGCCGGCGAGCGCCTCCGCGGGCGGGTGCTGGTGGATGGCTGCGGAGTGGGGATGTATTTGCAGCGCCTGGCGGAAAATGCCCGGCAGGCGGTTGGGCTGGACATTGAGTTCGAGCGCGCACAGGACGCGCGCCAGCGGGCGAAACTGGTTGTGTGCGCGGCGGGCGAATACCTGCCGCTGCCGGCGCAGCATTTCGATCTGATCCTCAGCCACGAGGTGCTGGAACACGTCGGCGATGACCGGCAGGCGGTGGCGGAGATCGTGCGCGCGCTCAAGCCGGGTGGCAGGCTGGCGTTGTTTTGTCCCAACCGCGGCTACCCGTTCGAAACCCACGGCATCTACTGGCGCGGCGCATATCGCTTTGGCAACATCCCGCTGGTCAATTACCTGCCGCGCGCCTGGCGCGACCGGCTGGCGCCGCACGTGCGCGCGTACAGCACCCAAGACCTGGAACGGCTGTTCGCCGGGCTGCCGGTTGCCTTCGTCGAGCGGAGGATCATCTTTGGGGCGTACGACAACCTGATTGCCCGCTTTGGCAGTGCCGGGCGGCTGCTGCGCGCCGTATTGCAGGCGTTGGAAAGCACGCCGCTGCGCTTCTTCGGTCTGTCGCACTTCTGGGTGGTCGAAAAAACAGCCCCGGAGGCTTAATTCAGGCGGAAGTCGTAAATGCCGGCCTGCTGGGGATATTCCCGCCCGCATGCCGGGCAGATCAGCCGCGGGGGCGTATCCTGGATGGACGCAGCGCACGCCGGGCAGGCAAAAAAACCGCCGGCGGCTTGGGCTGACGGCTGGGCAGCCACCCGGCAGCGCACGAACACGCTGGGACTTAATTGCCACCAATCGCCGGTCAACTGTGCCAGGCTGTCCATTCCAACCAGTAAGCGGGTGGGGATCAGGCGTTTTAGCCAGGCGAAGCGGAAATGGGAAACCGTCAGGGTGCGTTGGATGGCGAAACCACTGCTTTGCAGCCAGGCGCGCACCGTGGCGGGATGGAAATCGTAGTTCAATGGGGCAAACTCCACCGGTTCGGGGGCAAATGGGCTCCACGTCTGGCGGCGCAGCCAGAAGCGCAGGATGGCTTTGAGGTTGTGCTTGTTGGCGTATTCCAGAATGAACACCGCGTCTTTTTGCAGCACGCGGTGAATGCTCTCCAACGCGCGGTGGGCTTGCGCCATGTGGTGCAAGGTGCGGATCATCGTCGCGCCGTCGAACAGGGCAGGAACGAATGGCAGGTGATACACATCTGCTGCCACGAAGCGGTAACGCGGGTTATCCCCCAGGCGGGCGCGGGCTTGTTCCAACTGGCTGCGCGAATAATCCAGCAGGACGATGTGTTGGTAGCCGTGATAGCGGGGTGTGTTGCGCCCGGCGCCAGCCCCCACCTCCAGCAGCAACCTGCCCCGGGCGGGCAACAGGCGGTGCAGCGCTACTGCTTCGGCGCCGTCCTCGTAGGCGCGGCCGCCCTGTTCCCAGAAGCGCTGCTGGTAATCAATGATGGGAGGCGTCGAGTGCATGGGGTTAAACAATGCGCCGGGCAGGTTTTCCGGCGGCGCCCAGAGTGGCCACCTTACTGCTGCTTCCTCTCGGACCTGACAGGGTTCGGCGGATTCTGCCGCGCCGGTCCCACCCGGACGCGGGCATATCATACCCCAGGAGCGCCGGGCTGTCAATCAAAAATTGACCAGTGTCCATTTGCGGGACACAGCCGGGAAAAACCGGGCGGCAGGTACAGGATCAAACGCGCCGGGCTGGTGGGGGTATCCTGTATCGGGCAGGGCTGCTTTCCCAGGCGGAGCAGGTGTTGGTGCAAGCCGACTTGGTATTCCTCGTTCATCCACGGTTGCAGGATGACCAGGGTCGTCTCCTGGGCTGCCAGGCGGCGGGCTTCGATGGGGATTTCGCCGCGCTCGACGGCGTAGCGTGCCAGGCTCAACCGGCTGGGCGCGATGCGGTACGCCTGTGCCAGCGTTTGCAGCCCTTCGATGTCCCAATTCGACTCGGTCAGAAACAGCAGGGTTTTGTAGCGGTCGGGGAAAACCCGTTCGTCGCGCTGGTTGAGACGGATAAACAACACCTCCAGGCTGGGTGTGCCGGCGCTGATGCGGCGGTACAGCCCGTACGCCATGTACAGATTGGCTGCCAGAATGGCGGTCAGGACCAGCAGCGGCAGTCCGCTGCGCGCCAGGCGCGGCAGATTGACCTGCCCGTGCAGCCAGCCCAGTCCCACCGCCGCCAGGGCGGTGTACCAGGGCAGCAACATGAACATGC
The DNA here is from genome assembly GCA_037442545.1 of Bellilinea sp. GTDB lineage: Bacteria > Chloroflexota > Anaerolineae > Anaerolineales > Anaerolineaceae > Bellilinea. The sequence goes on along the minus strand of JBBIQB010000042.1, from coordinate 14,068 downwards.
GCGTGGTCGAGGGGGCAAAACGGTCGTGGGTCGCACCGACCAGGAACAGCAGTGCGGCGTAGGAAACCAGCAGATACGCGCTGAAGCGCTCGCGGCGGGTGGTGAGCAGGACATATCCCAAGCCGAGCGGCAGCAGCAACCCACTTAGGGGGTCGAGGTGCGAGGCGACCACAAAGTGGGATTGATCGACAGCGTACAGATAGGCGTAAAAAGCATAGACGATATTTTTGCTGAGTTGCCCCAGCAGCGGGCGCTGGCTGGCATAGGAGTTTTCGTTTAACAGGGTGCCCAGCAGTTTGGATTGCCAGTACTCCGGCTGGAAGACCAGCGGCAGCAGCAGCATGGCAAGCGGCAGCAGCAACACCAACCAGCGCCGCAGCGCGGTTTTACTGCGCGGCGGATCGTAGAAGAGTAATAGCAGCCCGGCTGCCGGGATAGCGTACAACGCCGCCGGATAGACATACAAACACAGTCCGACCGCAGCACCAGTCAGCGCGTAGTTGAACTCGCCCGGCGAGCGGGCAGCCCGGGCAGCCGCCGCCATCAGCACGCCGAACGCGAACAGGGCTTGCAGGTTGTTGTACCCGATCTTGCTGAAATTGAAGAGATAGTGTGAAAACGCCAGCAGCAGCACTGCCCACAGCGCTACGCGGGCAGACAGGAAGGCTCGAAAGAAGACATAAAAGAAGTAGAGCGAAGCCCCGGCAAGGAAAATGTTGCTGATCCGCCAGCCGAAATGATCCAGACCGAAGAGGGTCATCGAGAGCATTTGCATCCAGGTGGACAGAAACGGGTGGCTGCCGTATACCGCCGTCCCCTTGAATAGGTACACCAGCGAACCCCATAAGCCTTCATCGCCCAGCCGCTGCAGCGCGTAGGAATAGAACGAATACTCGTCGCCGATCACGGCGTATTCCCAGCCCCACAGGCGGTAGCTCATCAATCCAATTGCCGCGCAGGTTACCCAGTAGATCGGCGCGGGTTTTACCCAGCACAGCAGCAGGATCAGCACGGTGACCAAAAACAATCCGCTGGGCAGCAGTTGCGCCTGGTCAAGCGTCAGGCTGCGCAAAAAATACAGCAAAGCCGCCTGTCCCAACCCCAACTGCGCCAGGCGCAGCGCCCGGTTGCCCCAGCCGTGGATTTGAAAGGGCTGGTCTGCCTGGCGCAGATAGAACCCCAGCAGTGCCAGACACAACGCGATCAACACTTCCACGGCAGGCAGCCGCTGGGCACTGACCGCCAGCAGCACGGAAACGCCCAGCAGCGCAGCCGCCGCGGCGAACAGCCAGAACGCCAGCCGGCGGTACGGTCTGCCGGAGGTCTCCGGCGGCGAGGGGAGCGACGACGCGGGAATAAAAATCCCGCCGAGCAGCGGGCTGTACGCCAGGAACAGCAGGAAAAATTCGATCCCAACCAGGATGATCAGGGCAAAATAGGACGGCAGATATGCCGGGCAGTACAGGTCGTTGCGGCACCAGAACGCCGCCAGTACGTCGCGGATTTCCGGATGGAACAGCCAGCGCTCATAGATGACCCATCCAACCGGCAGGCAAAGCAACACTGCGCTAAAAACCCACACCAGCGGGTGTTGGGCGCTTTGCCGTTTTTGGATAACCTGGATTGAATCGGATGAGACGGACAACCTAAATCCCCGGCGGGCGCGGTATCAACCGCCTGGCGCGCGGTGGCAGTTGCGGTCAGCGGCTATCTTAATTGTACCGGATTCCCCTGTGCGCGGGTTTCGGGAATCACGCCGGACTGGTTGGATTCACGATGATTGCAGCGAATAGGCGATTGAAAGCAGCAGGAAGATGAGCGAAAACAGGAAGAGAACGCCCGCCGGTATCCACAAGCCCAGAAATGCCAGCAGGTTGCCGGCGATCAGGATCACAATCCATGCAGCCAGCAAGGTGGAGAAATTGCGCTGCCAGGCAGACAGCGGCTGGTTGGCGCGCCGCCATAGCTGCCAGCCGCCCAGCACGCCTGCCAGGCTGAACGCCGCTGCAACCCAGGTTATCTGGCTGCCGCTGACCAGGGGCAGGTTGAGCACAATGATCCCGCAGGTGGCGGTGCGCGAAGGCAGCGGAAAACTGCGCAGCAGGTTGATGCGCACCAGCACCAACCTGTCCCAGGCGGCATCCTCCGGGCTGACGAACCATTCCATCTGCCGGGTTTCGCGCGGTTGTAATTCCAGCAGGGCGCTCTCCTGGCGCATGTAGGTGATGAATCCATTGCTGATGCGGGCGCGCACGCCCTGACGCAATACCCGGTCGGTTGGGTTGTGCAGGCGGATGGATACCCTGCCGAATTCAGACGGGGTGATGAACTGCGGGCAGCGCAGGTCGTTGCTGATGGCTTCGGCGGCGACCGCCGAATCGAACAGCGAGGCTTCCAGGTCTGCCCAAACATTGACGCCCCATAGCGTCATTCCTGCCAGCAGCCCAAAGACAAACAGCAGAATGCCGGCAATCGAAAGGTTGGGTTGGTTGGTCTGCATACGCGGGTAAGTGTACCACGATCCAAATTTTGCGGGCGCGCCATTGGCAAGCCCGCAGCCGCCGGATCAGGGCGCGGGTTTTGCGGCGCGCCAGCGCCGGTAGGCGGCTCTGGCGGCATACGCCGGCAGGGCGGCCGCGGCGCACAGCAGCAAGAAGGCGTTCACCTCGCCAGAAGAAACCCAGCCGGAGAACGGGTTGGCGCTGCCGAGCGGGGCGAAAGGCTGCACATCGGCGTGCACCAGGCTGTCGATTAGCACATGGCTGAGCGCGCCGCTCGATGCGCCCAGCCAGAAAGCCGCTGGCTGGAATTCGGCATTTTTTCCCAGGCGCAGCGACTGAATGCGCCGCAAGCCCGCTCGAGCGAGCTCGAAAAGCAGCCCGGTCAACACGGCGGCAAGCGCAGCTCCGGGCAGGGTGTGCAGGAAGCGGTGCAGCGGGTATTGGTGGGTGAGCATGTAATACAGCGGTTCGATGTCGATGACGATGTTGGCAGCCGCGAATGCCAGAAAGCCAAAGCGGTGCGGCAGGACGGCTTTAACCGCAAGTGCCGCGCCGAAATGGTAAGGGGTTAACGGCATGGAGCGGCTTAACCCACCACCTGCACCCGCGTCCCGCCGGGCATCGAGATGGTCATTTCGCCCAGGTCGTAGGGGATGTGCGGTTCCGACCAGCGGAAGATCCACTTGGCGTCATCCGGCGCTGCGTTGACACAGCCACGCGAACGCGGCGTGCCAAAGTCGTTGTGCCAGAAGGTCGAGTGGATCGCTTCGCCATTGCCGGAGAACAGGATCGTCCAGGCGATGCCGGGCAGGTCCCAGCCGCTGCCGCTCACCCCGCCGGACATGTGGTGCGAGATCAATTTGCGCCAGGTGGGCATGCTGCCTACCGGCGTCGACCATTTTTCGGTCGGGTTGCCGTCCTTATCGAATTTGGCGCCGGAGGAGATGCGGCAGGTAAACACCTCGCGGTTGTCCTCGTAGCAGGAAAGCACCTGATAATTGAGATCGACAACGATCTTTTTATCCCCGGCATCCGGGTTGATCGGTTGCAGTTCTTCGCGGGTGAGCGGGCGGAAGCCAACCGCCGGCGCCCAGAGAATATCGCCGTAACCGTATTTTTGGGTCACCCTGTAGAACACCTCGCCGCGGCTGTCGGTGCGGATATCATCGATCCAGAAGATCTGGCTGAAATACAGGCGGGGGAAGCGGGCTTCGCGCAGCCAGGGCGCGCGGGCAGGCGGGTTGTGCAGGGTTACGTCCAGGTAGGGTACGGTGACCTCAGCCCACATGCCCCTGCCCAGCGGACCTTCGGGCAACGGACTTAGCGGTTGGTTGGGTAGATAGCGCACCGGTTGCAGGCGCGGAGCATAGATGTACCCTTCGGGGGTCTCCACCCAGCGCCGGTTGAGGGTTAAGCCGGGTGATTCGCCAACCACTTCGCGCAGCCAGACGACGATGTGGTCATCGTAAATGGTTTTGAGCTGCTGGCTGTTTGCGGAAGGTCTTGACCAGATACCCAGGGTGCCGGCGGTCACCCGTCCGAGTCGTTCCGCGTCGGGCCAGTCGGTTGCCAGTTGCTGCCAGCGCTGCAGCGGGCGAAACGCCAGCGTTGCAAAGGTGGCGGCGAGACCCAGTTTCAAGAATTCGCGTCGCGAGACTTTATCGTCTTTCATGGTACGGGCTAACGAATAAAGAAAAACCACACTCCGCCAAGCACGGCTGCGCCTATCACGAACCATAACCAGAGCGGGGCGCGTTCCTCCTGCATTACCGAGGGTGAATCAGTGTACATGGAGGGCGCGCGCGCGGGAGTCTGCCGCGGCTGGATGTCCGACCAGAAATCGTCCTCATCCTCATCCTCGTCCTCTTCGCCTTCGATTTCGATACGGATGCTTTCCAGGTAGGCTTCGCTCTCTTCGCCAAACAGGGTTTGGATCTGTTGGTAGGCGGCATTGCGCACCGGTGGCTGCTCATCGTAGAGCGCGGTTTCAGCCAGGGCGCGCAGCGCGACCATCTCGCGGAAATGCCCCAGCGCGCGCACGGCTTTGAGACGCAGGTTCAGGTCGGGTTCGTGGTCAAGGACGAACAACAAGCCTTCCAGGGTGCGGCGGGCTTCTGCGGAGAGCGGCGCGCCGCCCGGTTCAGTGGAATAACGTGGATCATTCATACCCAAATTTTATCAGTTTTAGGCTGCTTTTGGGATGCAATACGCAAATTAACACCGTTGTACAAGCCGTCCGGGTCAGAAAAAACGGGTCAGGCGATCACCCAGCGCCGCCAGCCCGCCCAGACCGGCAGGATAAAGCACGAACAAAAACAGCAGGTCTGCCGGGCGCGCCTGGCGCAGGCTGGGCAGCAGCCCGTTTTGGCTGAGGTTGGACAGGAAAGTGTACCAGGTGGACAACCCCAAGGCGGCGGCTATCGCATTGAGTGCAATGGCGCCGATCAGAATGACCAACCCGACAAGAAATAGCTTAATCAGGATCATTGCCTGATTATAAAGGATGCAGGATGAAAACGGTAAGCGTTCTTGCTGTGCACGGCGTGCCGCCCAGAGATTTTCCGCCGAGCGAACCGGGCGGCTATTTTGGCTTGCACGCCCGCTTCCTGCGGCAGCACGCGGTGGAACTTCTAAACGCCCGGGTCAACCGCCAGATGGGGTGGGCGGGGGTAAATAGCGTTCCCGTTACTGGGCAGCCGGGTCGAACCCGCGCAGTTTTGCGCCCAGTCGCAGGGCTGCTCGTGAAAATGCCCATTTGATCAACTCGGGGGCATCCTTGCCTTTGGTATGCCGCAGGTAGGTTACAAAGCCAATCAAGCGACTGGACAAGGGTGGATTCTTCCCATCGATTTCCAGATCGAGAAGATGTTTGTACCAATATGTGGGCAAGTTGCCGCGCCAGTCGGGTTTGCTTGTCAGCACCTGGTGTAATTGGATCTCAATCGGCGGCACCCGAATCGCATTCAATTCGTTCAACACGCCGGTCGGAATGCCAGCCTGGAACGCGGCTTCAAGATACGTCAGGGCAGAGCGCAATGGCACCACCAGGCGGTGGATTTTGGCTTGCCCGACCAGGCGTTTCCAATCCACTTGCATTCCCGCTTTACGCAGGATGGTGATCGAATCGCTGATCCAGCGCATGGGCGGCACCGGATTCCATGCCGCGCCGTGGATGCACGCATGCAGTAATTGATCGGTCGGGCAAAGGGCGCGGGTCGATACCTCCATCACCTTGACCGGCAGCGCATCCTGCCAAAAGGCGAAGTCGGCATCGGGCTTGCGGTATTTGGAAAAGATATGCCAGTGCAGATCCAGTTGTTTCCCGTGCGAATTAAGAAGACCCGCGCCCCGGCGGAGGTTAAGGTACGATTCTGACGTGCTCTCCAGGGCGTGCTGCATGGGGCGCCACCCATTTGCCAGCAGCAATTCAATCGCCTGGCGGCGTTGCGCGGTTGGCACGAGGATATCGAAATCATTCATCGGACGCAATGCCATATCTTCGTAATAAAGCACCGTCAGGGCTGCCCCCTTGAGAACCAACGTATCGATCCCGGCAGCCTGAAACAGTTTCAATACCGTTGTACCGGTGCGGAACAACAATTGATTCTTGGTCCATTCCATCCGGTAAATACCCTTCAGTTTGCTCATCAAGCCATCCTCAACGCCAAGCGCGCGCAAGTTGTGGTAGACCAACGGCAGCAGACGGTAGGTTCCTGCATCCACGGCTTGATCCAGATCGACCAGCGCTTTCCATTCCTGCCACGCGCGCAAGGCAGACTCATCCTGCAACAGGGCGCTGCGCAGCAATAAAACATGGGTGGGGGTGGGAAACATTCTGCCTCTGCTTTGGGTGGATTATGGTATGAATTACGAATGCGTATTGACAGCCGGATATGAATACGGCGTCAGGTTGCCCGCCGCTATGAGATAAACTTTTTCCGCCAGTCCTGCCAGTTCCATATCGTGAGTGATGATCAGCGTAGTGGGTAATTTCTCGGTTAAGTAGGGAGAAGCCTGCAAGCGTAACACCACATGCTCGATCAACTGCCTGGCGGCGGTGCTGTCCAGATGATTGGTCGGCTCATCCAGAATGAGCAGCCTGGGCTTGCGCAGCAACACCCGCGCCAGGGAAATTCGCTGTCGTTGCCCGCCGGACAGGCGTACGCCGCGGTCGCCAATCGAGGTGGCATATCCTTCGGGTAATTGTTGGATGAATTCGTGGGCGGATGCAGCCATCGAGGCGGCGGTCACCGCGTCCGGTTCGAAATCAGACAGCCCGTAGGTGATATTATCCCAAATCGTCCCGGCGAACAGGAGCGGGTCCTGGGGTAAAACGCCGATCTGCCGGCGAAGTGCGCGAATATCCAGATCGTCGTAGCGGTGACCGTCGGCGTACAGCATCCCGCTTTGCGGACGGTACAAGCCGAGCAGCAGGTTGAGCAGGGTGGTTTTTCCGCAGCCATTGGGTCCGACCAGCGCCGTGACCGTGTGTGCCGCAAGAGCCAAATCCAAATTTTGCAGGATGGGCAGGCGTTCCGGGTAGTGGAAGCTCACCTGGCGGAATTCAAACGCCCCGGATAACACGGGACGCAATGTGCCGGAATAGGGTTCGGGAGGCGCGTGTTCGATCAATTCTTGCAGGGATTCGACGGCATGGTATCCATCCATCACCAGCGGCGCCGCGCTCAAGGCATCTTGAATGTAGCGGCGCAAGGCAATCAGGATGACATTGTAAGCCAGTAAATTCCCCAGAGTGGTCTGGTTTCCGGCAACCTGGCTGCCGCCGATAACCAGAAAGACACCAATCACAATCAGCAGCATGGCGTTTTGAAAGGCGAGGTGAAGCGCCTGCTGGCGCGCAAGTGATTCGGTGGTGTGCTGGAGTGCTTCAATATACCCGCTCTGGCGGCGAATTTCCTGGTCTTCGGCTGTTTGCATTCGCGTGAGCGGGATCAACTCGAGAAACGAGAAGGCGTTCCGGCTGTAGGTTTTGTAGGTGTCAATTCGCTTGCGCAATTTCCTGCGCATTTTGCGCAGCACGGCGTAATTGAGCACCAGGAATACAGGACCCGCGGTCAGCAGAAACAGGGTTAAAGGCGGGTTCAACCAGATCAGGGCGATGCCAACACCCAGGCTGACGACGACGGCTGGCAGGATCTGCCCAAGGACGGCTTCGTATAGCTTTTGCAGCCGTTCGACATCCACGACCAGGTTGTTGTGCAGGCTGCCACTGTTCGAACGGGTAAAAAAAGCCTGTGCACGGGTAAACAACCGTTCGACCAATTCAACCCGCAGCTGGCTGGATGTGTTATTGCAGATGCGTGCGCTGACCGTGCGCGAGAGATAAAAACCCAGGCTGCTCACCACACCGAGGGTAACCATCATGCCGGCGCGAATCCAGACATCGTCCAGTTGCAGGTCGAGCGCCAAGGCGTTCTGAAACACGAACGCAATCAACAGGATACTGAGCAGTTGGGCGGCAGCCAACCCAAGCACCGCGACGATGTGCATGGGTTTCAGTCGCAGCCAGTCATACAGTTTACGCAGACGGGCGGTTTGGATCATCCTTTCAACCAGTCACTTAAATCGCGCTGGATCAGATCCTGCAACGCCAGTAGGTCATCACGGTATTCGGCGGTTAACTGGCGGCGGATTTCAGGATCGATCCGCGGCGGGCGTTTTTGATTATAGCGAAAAATCTGCTTCGAGACACCTCGCCAGAGTTGCGGGGGTAACCACCGTTTCAGCCAGATTTTGAGAGGGTTTGAACCACTCAATAGTGCTTGAACAGCGCGCGAACGGGGCAGCCAGCTTGTATTGCGTTGAATGACCGCAGGTGTGAAGCTTTCATCGACCCCCAGGTAACGCAATAGATCCTGCAGCATTTGCGCGGGCTTGGCTTTCCAATCGTCGTACAGGTAAATCCGAATTTGCCCGGATGGAAACAAGTGGTAAAAGGGTTGTAGCAGACGATGATAATAACCGTTTCCTTTATATCGCCATCCCTTTGCCCAGTTGTTACTTTGGCGCTCTTCTTCTACTGCCAATGCCTGTGGAAAAGACAATATTTCCCGCCCGGTAGCAAAATGCATCAGGTAATGTGAATAAGCCCGATCGGCTGGCTGCCTGAGGATGGCAATGAGGCGGGCATGTGGGACATATTGTTTGATACTGGGCGCTGCTTTGCTTGAATAGGCCAGATAACCGACGGTTGCCTCGCCGAGCGCGGTTTCATGACGCGCGTCTTCGAACAAACGGGTGTACTCTTCATAGGTAAGGATTGAATTACGCAAGATTTTTTGATCGCCGGGTCCACAGTAATCGGGTATGCCATCCTTGAGGATGAAGTAGCGCGGTTCCTTAACCGGGCTCATGTAAATTTGCGGGTGTTGTTTGAGGGTGTGGTAAAGGCCGGTAGTGCCGGCTTTGGCAGCACCGATGATGAAAAAGTTTGGCAGGGGCATGTGCATTGACCTTGAGTGATGAGAAGGAGGCTGGCTCATTCGGTTTGTGTGCGGATTGAGGTGTTTTATCCGATCCTGAAGTCCGGGCGAAGGCGGGGTGGTTATGATAGCCAGTGGGTAAGATCGCGGCCGATCAGATCCTGTAGGTTGAGAATATCATCCCGATATTCGGAAGTTAATTTTCGGTGAATTGCCGGATCGATTTGCGGAGGTGTTCCTTTGTTTAACTTCCACAGCGCAGCGCTGAGTCTGTGGCGCAACGATGCCAGCATGTTTTGTTTGAGCCATAGCTTGAGAGGATTCTTGCTTGCCAGGATGTGCTGCAGGAGGGTGGAGCGAGGATGCCAGGTGACGTTTTTTTTCAATATATCCAGGTCGATTTTTGGGATGCCCAGATAATCAAACATATCCTCCAACATCCAGGTCGGGTTGGCTTTCCAATCTTCATACAGGTAGATGCGCATCTGCTGGCGAGGGAACTTGCGCAGGTACGGTTGCAGCAGGTGAAAATAAAATCCGTTGGCTTTATATTGCCAACCCGGCGCCCAGTGCATACGGGCGCGTTCGGGTTCGGCTTGCAGAGCCCGGCGAAAACTGAGCCGTTCGTGCCCGAGGGAGACGTACATCATGTAATGCGAGTATGCCCGTTCAGCCGGTTGGCGCAGGATGACAATCAGGCGGGCATCGGGCACGAATTTGCGGATGCACGGAGCGGCGGTATCGCTCTGCATCAAATACCAGGTCGAGGCTTCGCCGATGGCAGGCTGATCGCCAACGCCGTCAAAGAGGTGCTGGTAATCTTCGAAGCAGGTGGTCATGCCCGCCGTCAGGCTGCTGTCGCCCTGCCCGCGAAAATCATCCGCTTTACCTTCCATGCTGAAAAAGCGGGGTTCTTTAACCGGGCTCATGAAGATTTGTGGATGTTGTTTGAGCGTGTGGTACAAACCGGTTGTTCCCGCTTTGGCAGCGCCTATGATTAAAAAGTTAGGCAGGGGCATGAGGTCACCTTGGTCAGTGTTTTCGCCTGCGATCCAGGGCGGCTTTGAGAATCTGTGCGTATTCCATCCGGGCGGTATCCCGCATGCGCACAGTCAGGTTGGTGGTGTGTACCCGGCGGCGCATGAGAACTTCCGGCAGGGTGATCATGCTCAAGCGGGCATCTTCTGCGCGGGCGTACCATTCAAGGAAATGGGCGACTTTCCAGTCCGGTTTGAGAAAACCAACCCGTAAAAACGCCTCGCGTTTGATCAGCATGGTGCCGCAGTGAACACCGTTGAGCGTCTCGCCGACAAAGCGCGCCCGCGGGGCGGCATCCGGGCTGCTGAATTGCTCGACCATCCCAAATATGGCGTCCAATTCAGGTTGTTCCTGGAATACATCCGTCTGGAGTGCCAGTTTTTCCACCGTCCACACATCATCCGCATCCAGAAATGCGAGCATATCACCACGCGACTGGCTTACCCCGTGGTTGCGGGCTGTACTGGCGCCGCTGTTCGCCTGTCGAATGCAGGTAACCGGGTACTGCGCGGCTATCTGGTGGCTGTCATCGGTCGAGCCGTCGTCAACCACGATGATCTCTTCCGCCGGGCGGGTTTGGTCGAGCACACTTTGAATGGCTTCGCCTAGATAGCGCGCGCCATTGAATACCGGTATGATGACACTGATTGTGGACGCTTGTTGAATCATCATTGATCGAGGGTCCGAAAGTTACGGATATGATCTGGCTATCTTGCCAGGACCGTTACCCAAAGCCTGGAAAGGTTTTTTCATTGGGTCATCCGGTGGGTGTTGGATCAGAAAGATCGCTCTGCCGGGATTACCCTTTGCGTTGGATTGAGCGGCGGATCACCTCCGTTAGTTCGGATTTGTTGGTTTTTACATCGATGGAAGTGTTGGAGTTGTGAATGCGTTTCAAAACCAGCAGTTCGGGAATCACAGCCATGGGAACGTGATGGTCACGCATTCGCGCAAACCAGTCGGCATCGCAGCCCATGGAAAGACCCGGATCAAAACTCCCGCGGGTTTCGAAGAGACTGCGCCGCGCCAAGAGAGTGCTGGGTGTGCAGCCAATTCGTGGCTGAGTTAACCCGCCGGAATCGAAACCCGGACGGAGCGCATGGCCATTTTCCAGAAAAAACCGGAGATGGGTAATCGAGTAGTCGATTTCAGGATGGGCGAGCATATACCCAACCTGTGTATTGATCTTGGCAGGCGTCCAAAGATCATCGTGATCCAGGAAAGCGATCCATTCACCCTGCGCCTGCGCGATTCCCAGGTTGCGGGCATTGGCCAAGCCGAGAGTGTCCTGCCTGATATAGCGGACATGGTCAAATGCGCGGGCAATTTCAGCCGTCCGGTCGGTGGACTGACCATCCACCAGGATGATTTCAAGCGGGTGATAGCGCTGGTCGAGGATGCTCTGCAGCGCTTGCGCCAGGTAAGCCGCGCCGTTTTGGACGACGACGATGACTGAAATAAAAGGCGGATTGCTCATAAGGCGGCTGGGTGAATCCTACACACTGTCAAAGGCTTCCCTTTTTCCGGCGGATCGATTCGCGCACAGCTGCCATGGTTTCGGCTGCCACGTTTGCCTCGCGCGAAAGATTGGATGTGTGCATGCGTTTGATCAGCAGTACGCGCGGGAGGATGCCCATTGCCACGCCGGCGTCGCGGGCGCGAAAAAACCAGTCACTGTCGTTGGCGTGGCGGTAACGCACATCAAAAACGCCAATCCGCTCAAGCACTTCCCGGCGAACCAGCAATGCGCTCGGCAGCATGCAGGGCGGATCCTGCTCGTAATGCTGCCGGTTGAAGTTGGGCGGCCATTCGGCGCCGGGTTCGAGTTCAACGTGCATGTGAGTGATGACATACCCGCATTCGGGATGCTCCAGCAAGTAGCCGGCCTGGGCGCTGATCTTGTCTTTCAGCCAGATGTCGTCGGCATCCAGGAATGCCAGCAGTTCTCCCTGCGCAGCGGCGATGCCGCGGTTGCGGGCATAAGCCGGTCCCTGGTTGGGCTGGTGAATGTACTGCACATCCCCAAAAGATCGGGCAATTTGGGCTGTCCGGTCGGTTGACCCGTCATCCACGACAATAACTTCCAGCGGACGGTAATCCTGGTCAAATACGCTTAGCAGGGTTTTGGCTAGAAATGCTTCGCCGTTATATACCGGAATGATGATGCTGACCAGTGGGCGTGGGTGGGTTGTTTCGGTCATCCGGATTCGTTCTCCTTATGGTTCCGCTTGCGCCGGGCGGAGCGGTGCAGTACGTCGAACACGTTGCGCATATTTTCGCGGGCATATACAGACGTGTTGGTGGCGTGTATGCGCTTGTGCAGCAGCACCGCGTGGACCACCCCGAATTGGACACCCATGTCTTCTGCGCGGATGAACCAGTCCACATCTTCGGCGGTCGAATAGGCGGGGTCGAATAATCCGACCTGTTCGAATACGGTTCTGCGGAAGAGCACGCTTTCCATGATGCGGATCAGGGTGGGCTGGGTGAGAATTTCCTCACGCAGTGCATAACCTGGGAAGGCACAGCCCTTGTCGAGGAAAAACTGGGTTTCCGCCACGCAAAAGCCGAGTTGCGGATTTTGCACCAGCACCTCCAATTGGCGGCTGATCTTGTCGTGCGTCCACATGTCATCGTGCGATAGAAAGGCTAAAAATTCACCCGCGGCGGATAGGACACCCAGGTTGTAGGCATTGGGGATGCCGCGATCCGGCTGCAGCAGGTAGCACAGGGCGGGGTACGATCGGGCAATCTCGGCGGTGCGGTCGCCAGATTGCCCATCGATCAACAACACCTCGACGGGTTGGTAATCCTGCGCCAGCACGCTTTCGATCGCCTGGGCGAGAAACCGCTCACCGTTGCGCACCGCCATGATGACGCGCGGGATTTGCTCCAGGCGGGTGCCCAGTTCGAGGTGGTAACACGGCACAGACCGCACCAGGCTGGAGAGGGCAAAAAATTCATCCTGTCCGGTGCTGGGTAGTTGAAACAATGAACTGGGCGCCAGAGCGCGCAGTCCGACTGCCGGAGTGGCCGGTCGCAGAACGGTATCGGGTTTGCCGGTTACGCTCGGCAGCAGGATGGCTTTGAGATCGAATCCGGTTGTAAGATGGGCAGGTTGGTATTGATGCAAAAAAAGCAGGGCTTTTTCGCTGCCCAGTTCTTCGCGGTTGCTGATGGCTGGTATCAGTTGGGGCAGGTTGCGCAGATGATCCGCGTTCAGTTTGGCGGAATTGTACAGGCTTTCGGCGCGCGGGGAATCGATGCAGTTGACCAGGCAGTAATCATCGCTGGCGTAGTCCCAGCCGTGCACCAGGCAGGTCAATGCCGTGGTCGATTTGCCGCTCCCGCCTCTGCCCACGATCAATGCGCCATTGCCCTGAACACCGACTGCCGCGGCATGCACTAGGTAGCGGCTGCGCTGGCGCATCCACCAGTGCAGGATGGCGCGTAAAGGCGCCCCGCGTTCGTAGGTGGGCAGGTCGGCGGCATTACGGATCCAGAACATGCCAACATTCTCCGCCCGGTTAAGGATGCTCAACGCGCCGACATCCGCGGTGAGCGCCGTTAAAATGGTCTCATCACGATAGCCGCGCACATCGCCGCGCGCAATCAGGTCGTCCACGTGCCAGGGACGCCGCGCCATGCGGGTGGCAGTCGAGGCGCTGTCCCACAGGTCAATGGTCAGGTCGGGCGGGTGACCGTTTGGGGAAGCGGACAGGTGATCCAGCGCCGGCGATAGGTGGGAAACCAGGGCGGGTCCGGCAAAGCGCAGGTGAAGCGAGAAACCGGACAGGCGGTAGCATCGTTCGACCACGCCGCCAGCCGCGCGTTCGGCTTCCTGGAAAGCGGCGTGGGCATCGCGAAAAAATTCAACGGGCTGGACTTGGGTCATTGATTGAATTCCAATTCATTGGGGTTTGAACAAGCGCCGGAGCAACCGTTTAAGCCGGGCGATCCACTGGCGGGTAATACCGACAACATTATGCCGCGCCAGTTCAAAGGCGTCATCCTGCGGCTGGTAGTGAAGCACCTCGCGCGCCTGGCGCAGGTTGAACACCTGCCGGTCCTCGGGCGCCTCGAGGC
>JBBIQB010000041.1:2992-21496 GCA_037442545.1 Bellilinea sp. | reverse complement strand
GTTCCCGGACGTGGCGCGCGCGCTGGCGCTGGCCGGTCGCTTCGCCCAACCGGGCAGGGGAATTTGCCAGGACGCACGGCATTCCATACGCCTTCCAGGACTACCGCGAAATGCTTGCCTTGAAGGACCTGGACGTGGTTACGATTGCCATCCCGAACTATTTGCACTGCCAGGCTGCGCTGGATATTGCTGCGGCGGGCAAGCACATCATCTGTGAAAAACCGCTGTGCAAGACTCTGGAAGAAGCGGATATGATGATCGAGGCGGCGAAAAGAGCCGGCGTATTGCTGATGTACGCCGAGGAATTGTGCTTTGCGCCCAAGTACGTGCGCGCCAAGCAGCTGATCCAGGAAGGCGCGCTGGGCGAACCGTTCCTGGTCAAGCAGGCGGAAGAACACGACGGTCCGCACATGCCCTGGTTTTGGGATGTGAATTTATCTGGTGGCGGGGTGCTGCTGGATATGGGCTGCCATTCGGTGGAGTATGGGCGTTGGGTGTTTGGCAAACCGCAGGTGAAGAGCGTGACCGCCTATTGCAACACCTTTGTGCACAAGGAGCGCACCCGAGGCGAAGACCACTCCATTATGGTTATCGAATATGAAGGTGACAAAATCAACGTTGCCGAGAATTCGTGGGCAAAGGGCGGCGGGGTGGACGACCGGTGTGAGATCTACGGAACCAAAGGCAATACCCGCGCCGACCTGCTGAAAGGCAGCTCGCTGTGGACGTACAGCCAGGAGGGGTATGGTTACGCGGTCGAAAAATCCGGCACCACCCGCGGCTGGACATTCACCATGTTCGAGGAAGTGTGGAATTACGGTTTCCCGCAGGAAATGCAGCACTTCGTCAATTGCGTGCTGGGCAAGGAAGAGCCGATCGAAACCGGCGAGGACGGGCGCGAAGTCCTGAAAATCCTCTATGCCGCCTACCAGTCAGCCGGTGAAGGACGGCGGATCGATTTTCCATACAATCCACCGCAGGTCGAAAAACCGATCGATCTGTGGCGAAAATCCTAGGGTAATTCAGGAGGTTTCATGACTGTCATCGATGTTACAACAATCACCTACCAACAACTGGCAAAAGTGATTGATCATTCGCTGCTGCGCCCGGAATTGACGTCGGAGGAGGTTGTAGCGGGCTGCCAGTTGGCGGCGCGCTATCATGTTGCTACGGTGTGCGTCAAGCCCTGTCATGTCCGGCTGGCGGTGGAGCAATTGAAAGATTCGGATGTGCTGGTCAGTACGGTGGTGGGGTTTCCGCACGGTGGCAGCGTCACCGCGATCAAGGTTGCCGAAGCCAACCAGGCGATGGACGACGGCGCGGTGGAGCTGGACATGGTGCTGAATATCGGCGAATTGCGTTCGGGTAAGGATGATTTGGTTTACGAAGACATCCGGGCGGTTTGCAAGGTGGCCCATGCGCGCGGGGTCAAGGTCAAGGTGATTCTCGAAAATGCGTACCTGACAGATGAATTGAAAGTGCGCGGCTGTCAGCTGGCTGAAAAAGCCGGTGCGGACTGGGTAAAAACCTCGACCGGCTTCGCTCCGGGTGGGGCAACCTTGGAAGACCTGCGTTTGATGCGCCGCACAGTCAGCGATTACGTGCAGGTTAAGGCTGCCGGCGGGGTGCGCACGCTCGATGCGCTGCTGGCGGTGATCGAGGCGGGGGTTACCCGCTGCGGCGCGACGGCGACCGCAACCATTCTGGATGATTTTGCCGCCCGTTTGGCGGGCAGCGCTGTCCAACCCGGCGATGCCCGGCTCAGCGGCGGTTATTGAAAGCACGGGGAGGACGTTATGACAAATCCATTATCCAAATCATCCCTGGTTGTGGGGGTGGCAGGTACCGGATTTATCGGTCCGGCGCATGTCGAAGCCTTGCGGCGCAACGGGATCAATGTGCTGGGCTTGGCGGAAAACACGCCCGAAAAAGCCGCCCAAAAAGCCGCCGAAATGGGCATTCCTCGCTGGTACGGCTCGCTCGAAGACATGCTGGCAGATGACGCCATTCAGGTGGTGCACCTGGCAACCCCCAATTATCTCCATTTCCCGCACGCCAAAGCCGCGCTGCTGGCGGGCAAGCATGTGGTTTGCGAGAAACCGCTGGCAATGAACACCCGCGAGTCGGCTGAACTGGTGCGCCTGGCGCAGCAAACCGGGCGGGTCAATGCGGTCAACTTCAATATTCGCATGTACCCGCTGGTGCAGCAGGCGCGCAGCATGGTGCAGAGCGGCGCGCTAGGGGAGGTGTTCATCTTGCAGGGTTCGTATTTGCAGGACTGGCTGCTGCTGCCAACCGATTGGAACTGGCGGCTGGAACCGGCGCTGGGGGGTACACTGCGGGCAGTTGGAGATATTGGCTCCCACTGGCTGGACCTGATCACTTTTGTTACTGGAATGCGTGTAGTCGAAGTTCTTGCCGATTTCAAGACCTTCCATCCGGTGCGCAAGAAACCTGCCAAACCGGTCGAGACCTACACCGGCAAGATGTTGCAGCCTTCGGATTACGTCGATCAGCCGATATTTACCGAGGATTACGCCACCATCCTGCTGCACTTCGAAAACGATGTGCGCGGGGTGCTGACGGTTGGGCAGGTGTGCTCCGGGCGCAAGAACCGGCTGTTTTTCGAGATCAACGCCTCGCAAT
Source organism: Bellilinea sp. (assembly GCA_037442545.1). Lineage (GTDB taxonomy): Bacteria > Chloroflexota > Anaerolineae > Anaerolineales > Anaerolineaceae > Bellilinea. The sequence continues at coordinate 18,850 of JBBIQB010000041.1, read as the reverse complement.
CTTCGCTGGCATGGGATTCGGAGCGCCCGAACGAGATGTGGGTTGGTCACCGTTCGCAACCCAACCAAATCTTAATGAAAGACCCTTCGTTGCTTTCGGAAGAAGCCCGCGCGGTTACGTCTTACCCTGGCGGACACAACGAAGGCTTCCCGGACACCTTCAAGCAGTTGTACAACAAGGTGTATTCCTACATTCTGGCTGGAGACTACAACAAACAACCCGATTTTCCAACCTTTGCCGATGGTCATTATGAAATGCAGTTGTGCGAAGCCATCGAGCGCAGCGCCAAAGAAAATCGGTGGGTTCAACTCTAACTACTACCGGAGGGAAATATGAAACTGGGATTTTTCACCGCTGCACTGCCATCCAACACCCTGGAACAAGCCGCCCGTTGGGGGGTGGAGAGCGGTTTCCAGGCGATTGAAATTGCCTGCTGGCCGTTGGAAAAAGCCACCCGCCGCTATGCCGGGGTGACTCACATCGACGTTTCCACGCTGGATGCCGCCCAGGCGCGCCAAGTCCGCACGATGCTGGACGACTACGGGTTGGTGATCTCCTCGTTGGGCTACTACCCCAACCCGCTGCACCCGGACGCCGAGCACCGCGAGACAGTCATTGCCCACCTGAAAAAAGTCATCGCCGCGGCGGCGCTTCTCGAAGTCGAAGTGGTGGGCACGTTCGTCGGCAAGGATAAGAACAAGACCGTTCCGCAAAACCTGGAAGATTTTGCCCGCATTTGGCCGTCGATTGTCAAATACGCTGGCGAGCGCGGGGTTAAAATTGCCATCGAAAACTGCCCGATGATCTTTTCCTACGACGAATGGCCCGGCGGGAACAACCTGGCAAGCACGCCCGCCATCTGGCGCAAGATGTGGGAGATCATTCCGGACGACAATTTTGGGCTGAACCTCGACCCGTCCCACCTGGTGCTGCAAATGATCGATTACGAGCGGGTGGTGCGCGAGTTCGCCAGCAAAATCTTCCATGTCCACGCCAAGGACCTGCATATCGACCGCGAGGGACTGTACAATCATGGCGTGCTTTCGCAAGGCATGGGCTGGCAGGTGCCGCGCCTGCCCGGGTTGGGCGATGTGGACTGGGCGAAATTCTTTGCCGCGCTGACCGCCGCCCGTTACGACTTTGTTGTCAGCATCGAGCACGAAGACCGGGTATTCGAAGGCTCGGAAGAGCTGGTCAAGCGCGGTTTTTACCTCGCCCGGGATGTGCTCAAACCGTTTATTCATTAACCCATCACCAATTTTGCATTGGTGACCGGCGGGTTCAACCGCCGGTCACCGCCGACCTACAAGCAGGCAGACTATGAACCGGTACATTGGATGTGATTTGGGCGGCACCAATCTGCGCGCCGCTTTGGTGGATGTTGACGGCGGCAAGCTGCTGCGCCAGAACAGCGTGCCAACCCTGGCGCGTGAAGGTCATGACGCCGTTATGGCGCGCATGGCGGTATTGTTCACCACGCTGATCGAAGACGCCGGACTGACTCGCGGCGACATCGGCGGGATTGGGATCGGCGTGCCGGGGGTGCTCGATCTGGAAAAAGGCGAAACCGTGTTCTTGCCCAATCTGGCGGGTACCTGGCCGCGCGTGCCGCTGCGCGATACCTTGCAGGCAGCCATGGGGCTGCCGGTCGCGCTGTTGAACGATGTGCGCTCGATCACCTTTGGCGAATGGCGCTTCGGCGCCGGGCAGGGGGTGGACAGCGTGGCTGTGCTGGCGATTGGCACCGGCGTCGGCGGCGGGCTGGTGATCAACGGCAATCTGCACCTGGGCATTGGGGGAACTGCCGGCGAACTGGGGCACATGGTGATTGATTACAACGGTCCGCGCTGCGGCTGCGGCAACTACGGCTGTCTGGAAGCCTACGCGTCCGGTCCGGCAATAGCGGCAATGGGCATGAAGGCGGTCGCGCAAGGCTTGACCACGCGCATCGCCGAATTGTGCGCGTATGACCTGAACCGGATCACCCCGGCGCTGATTGCTGCGGCAGCCGCGCAAGGCGATGAGATTGCGGCGGAAATCTACCGCCAGGTGGGATTCTTTTTGGGAATTGCCGCCACAACCCTGTGCGCCTCGGTCAGCCCGCTGCGGATCATCGTTACCGGCGGGGTGGCGAACGCTGGCCGTCTGTTGCTCGATCCAATGGAAAAAACTATGCGCGAGCGAGTGCGCATCATGCCGGTCGAGCAAGTGGAGATTGTCACGGGGACGCTGGGCGACCACGCCGGGGTGATTGGCGCGGCGTGCTGGGCGGAACACCTGCTCAGCCAGGCCGGGGAAACGCGCCGTGAGCATCGTAAGGCTGTGATATAATTTTCATCGCCGGACGGGCTGGGGTCAACCAGCCGAACGCACAGGGCTCGTAGCTCAGCGGCAGAGCGCGCGGCTCATAACCGCTTGGTCGATGGTTCGAATCCATCCGGGCCCACAACAACCAAGTTGGTCGCTGGTCCCATCGAGGGATGGTATTCGAATCCATCCGGGCGCACAACAATACATTCTGGCAACCTCTCCTTACGGCTTCAGGTGATAAGGGATATCGATGATGATGCGCTGGAAGCCGTGATGGCGGCGCTGGTACAACAGGGTTTTCTTGATCTCGTCCGCGCTCTGATTGTGGAGAATCTCCTGCCAGCTTGCGGCAGGGATAATTTCGGGCAATACCAGCACGGCTTGCTGACCATCGTTATGTTCGTCGTCGGTACGGTCGAGGTAATCCAGCAGCGGTTCGACCAGTGAGCGGTAGGGCGATTCAACCAGCACCAGCGGGATATCCGGAAACCAGTCTTCCCATTCCTTGCGGACTTTTTCGCCATCCGGTTGGGGGCTGACATCGATATACACCGCGGTGACCTGCTCCGAGATGGCTCGCGCAAAGTTGATGGCATCGATAATGCCGCGGTGTACGCCTGAAACCGGAACGACGACGCGCGGTTTGGGCGCGGGGCGCAGTGAGGGCGGCAGCCCGCGCAGGCTAAGTTGCTGGGACACGCGGCGGTAATGGCGGCGGATGGCGGCGAATAGCATGATCAGCGCGGGAATGACCAGCACCGAGATCCACGCCCCTTCGAGGAACTTGCTCACCCCAATCACCAGTAACGTAATCCCGGTCACTGTCGCGCCGATCCCGTTGACCAGCGCGTTAATCTGCCAGCCCTTTTCCTTCAAGCGCACCCAATGGATCACCATGCCAGCTTGCGAGAGGGTAAACGCCGTGAAGGCGCCCACCGCAAACAGCGGCACCAGCGCGTGCGAGTCGCCGTTGAATGCGATGATCAGCAGCGCGGACAGGATCGAGAGCAGCAGGATGCCGTTGTGAAATACCAGCCGGTCTCCCAGGTTGTACAGCTGGCGGGGCATGAACTTGTCCTCCGCCAATATGGCGGAAACGCGCGGGAAACCGGCGAAACTGGTGTTGGCAGCCACTGCCAGGATACCCAGGGTGCATTCCGGGCAAAATCGGGAAGGGGAATGTTGTTCCCGGTCGATCTGGTATCAGGTATACGCCCGATTTTGGCTTATGTAAAGAAGCAATTGGAAGGCAAATTGAAAAGATGAGGTTTTAACCGGGGCGTGGGGGTTTGGTGACGTTAAACTGCGATTAAATCCTTACCGTTTAATCGGCTATTCAATTGGATTGTGGTTGGCTGAAGGAGTGCTTTTTCGGTAAAGCACATCCGGCGCGCCAGGCGGATCAACTCGCGGATTTCGGTTTCGGGTTCGTCGGATTCGATCTGGATTTCGATTTCAAAGCCATCGCAAAATCCTTCCGCGTCTCCCCGCAGCACCGAACCCTGCTCGTGGAAACGGGCGACCACTTTGACCGTCTCGTCCTTGATGTTCAATTTCTTTTTTGCCGCAACCTGCGACAGGTGGGAAATCAGTCAGAGCGCCATGCCGGAGACGAAATAGGTCAGCGGGGTGGGGGCGGTGCCTTCGCCGCCGGGCATGTAACTGCCCTCGTCCGCGATGAAGGCAAACATCCGTCCGGTTTCTGGCTGCCCGGCGATGACCTGTTTGCGCCATTTCTCGATTGAGCGTGCCTGGGCTTCGACCTGGATGCTGCGATGGGAATCTTTGCTCGAGTGCATCGTTTTTTTCCTCCAATCCATGAATACGGAATAGGCAGATTATACGCCCGCTTACAGGGCGCGCACCAGGCCCGCCAGCTGCTCGATGGCGCGTTCGCCGCGAAAATCCATGAACGCCGCGTTGAGGCGGATGAAATTGCTGTAGCGCGGGGTGGTCGAGAAGATGTGCCCCGGCGCAATGGTTATTCCTATGCTCAAGGCTTTACGGTACAGGTCGAGCGCGTCGATGCCGCCCGGCAGCTGTACCCACAGCACATACCCACCCTGCGGCGTGGACACTCGCGTTCCCTCAGGAAAATAGTTCAAAATGGCGCGGGACATGTAATCCACCTTTTGGGCGTAGGCACGGCGGATTTTTCGTAAATGATGGTCGTAACCGCCGCTTTCCAGGTATTCGGCGATGGCAGCCTGGGGCAGCAGCGCGGTGGATATGCTGGTTGCAAGTTTCATCTTCACCAGTCGGTCGCGGTAGCGTCCGGGAATGATCCAGCCGACCCGCAGCGAAGCGGACAGGTCTTTGGAAAAGGAAGAACACAATATGACCGATTCGCTGCGGTCGTAGGCTTTGGCGACCCCCGGGCGGCGTCCATCGAATGCCAGTTCGCCGTAAATATCGTCCTCGATGAGCGGAATTTCGTAGCGCGCCAGCAAATCCACCAGCGCGCGCTTGCGCTCGTCGGGGATCAGGCTGCCGAGCGGGTTGGAAAAATTGGAGACCACAATCACGGCGCGGATAGGGTGATTTTCGACAGCAAACTCAAGCGCTTCCAGGCTGATCCCGTCGCGCGGGTGGGTGGGGATTTCCAGTGCGCGCAGCCCGAGCGCTTCCATTTGGAGCAGGATGCCAAAGTAGCACGGCGTCTCGACCGCCACCAGGTCGCCGGGCTGGGTGATCGCACGCAGCGCCAGGTGAATGGCTTCCATGCAGCCGGAGGTGATCACCACCTCCTCAGCCGAGACCGAGACGCCGGTCAGGTATGCCCGCCGGGCGACCTGGGCGCGCAATTCCTGTAATCCCTGTGGCGGTCCGTGCGATTCGTTGGCGATCTTTCCGGATCGGGCAATCCGGGCGAGGATGCGGTTCAGCCGGTCGGAGGGCATCATATCCGGCGCGGGCAGGGCAGCGCCAAATTGCAGCAGGTTGGATTTGCTCGCCTCCAGCATCATTTGCCAGACGATGTCGTCGCTGCGCACGGTTTCCGGGTCGAGCAGCTGCGCCGAGGCGTGCGGTTCGACGCAGGCAAACTCCGGTAACTCCTGTTTGCGCACGTAATAGCCGGATTGCGGTCGGGCTTCGATTTTTCCCTGGTCTTCGAGCAGGGCGTAGGCTTGCAGAACGGTGGTCACACTGAGATTCTTTTGTGCACTCATGCGTCGCAGCGAGGGCAGCCGGTCGCCCGGATTGAGCACGCCATCCCCGATCTGCTGGCTGATCTGGTTGGCGAGCTGCTCGTATAAATTGAGGGGCTTGATCGAGTGAAGTATCTCCATGGCTAGATCTCCCAATTGATCTTATCAAACGCGCGGCAGGCGGGTAGATACAATTGCTCCCATCGGCTGACCGGTACAGTTTTTATTATTATAAACTGTACAGGGTATAGATACAATCTGGTGTAACTGTACTTGTCTGCCTGTCTTGCCTACAATAGAGGTCAGATGGTTCTATTGGTGCGAATGAATAGGATGGAGGTTCGCAATGAATTACGCAATTCAAGATACGCGTGGTAAACTGGTTGGCAGACAAGTCAACGTGCCTGCGACGGGCAATCCGGTCTGCCTGGAGCAAGGCGCCTTATTCCGGCTGGAAGGCGACCCGCGCGGGACGATGGTGCAGGTCTTGGAAGGCATTATCTGGTTGACCCAGGCGGGCGAATGCCCGGAAGACATCCTGCTCGAAAAGGGGCAGGCATACCGGATTATGCGGCGCGGATTGGTGTTGATTCAGGGACTGCCAACAGCCCGAATCGCCCTGATCGAATCGTAAGATTCAATTCCTAAAACGAAACGAGGTCTTTTCACAGATGGCTTTGCCGCTCTTTCAAGTGGATGCGTTTACCAACCAACCGTTTTTGGGCAACCCGGCGGGCGTGGTATTGCTCGAAGCACCCCGCCCCGATGCGTGGATGCTCAACGTGGCCCGCGAAATGAATTTGTCGGAAACGGCATTTCTGTTACCCGAAGGCGGGGCGTACCGGCTGCGCTGGTTTACCCCGGCGGTAGAGGTAACCCTGTGCGGGCACGCCACGCTCGCCAGCGCGCACATCCTTTGGGAACAAGGGCGGCTTGCCACCGATCAAACCGCATCCTTCGAAACCCTTTCCGGGCGGTTGAGCGCGGAACGCACCCCAGATGGCTGGATTGCGCTTGATTTTCCTGCCCGCTTGTGCCAGCCGATTATCCCGCCGGAAGGTCTGCTCGAAGCGCTGGGCATCCAGCGCCCCGTATTTACCGGCAAGTACAAGGAAGATTACCTGATTGAAGTGGACGGCGAAGACACGGTGCGGGCGTTGAAACCTGACTTTGCGCGCTTGAAGCGGGTCGAGACGCGCGGGGTGGTCGTCACCGCCAGAGCCAGCCGTATGGAATACCAGGTGGTCTCGCGCTTTTTCGCGCCGGCGGTTGGCGTGGATGAGGACCCGGTGACCGGCTCGGCTCACTGCGCGGTGGCGCCATACTGGTCGGCAAAACTCAACCGCGATGCGATGCTCGCCTGTCAGGCATCGGCGCGCGGCGGGCTGCTGCGCATCCGCCATGCCGGGCAGCGGGTCATTCTGGGTGGGCAGGCGGTAACGGTGTTTTCTGGCAGCCTGCTGGCATAGCCAATGCGGGATTGAAAAGCGGAGACCGCCCGGTCTCCGCTTTTTGTTTTTTCGTGTAGTTAATTAGATTGCCCGCCGATGCTATTGGAGCGAACTGGCTACTGCCGCAGATTACTTCTGAGTGATTTCGACGCCGTTCTTGAAGACATGCTGTGGTGCCTCGTGATTCCAGATCGCCTCCCAGACCGAGGTGGCGTTCAGCACCACCAGATCCGCGCTGCAGCCTTCCTTCAAACCGTAATTGGGAATGCTCAATGCCTCGGCAGCGTTGGTGGTGATCAGGTCGTAGATCACCTCGAGCTCCTCGCGGCTGGTCATCCACATCAGGTGGGCAGCCAGGAAGGCAACTTCGAGCATATTGTTGCGCCCGAAAGGATAATAGGCGTCGGCAATGTCGTCCTGACCCAGGGCGATGCGCACACCGGCTTTGTAGAGCGATTTGACCCGCGCGTACAACGGTCCGGTTTGCGGGTCGGAGACGACCCCGATCTTGGCGCGTTTGAGCAAGTATTCGATCTTGCGGTAATATGGCTCGGGGTAGAGCGCCATGGCGCGCGAATGCTGCGCGGTCACCCGGCCTTCCCAGCCTTCCTTGATCGTCTTGACCGCCAGCATTTCCAGCGTGCGCAGGGTGGGATCGCCGGCGTCATCGATCAGCATCGAAACCGGCTTGTCGTATTTTTTCGCCAGGGCAAACATGCGGTCGATGTGTTCCTGGGCGTCGGCATCGGTATACTCGATCCAAGGAATGCCGCCGACCACGTCCGCGCCGAGTTTGAGCGCTTCCTCGATGTATTCTTCCGCGCCCGGATCGCGAACCACGCCATCCTGCGGGAAGGCAACCACCTGGATTTCGACTTTATCCTTGAATTCCTCGCGGGCGCGCAGCAGAGCTTTGACGCCTTCCAGTCGGGCTTTGGTGTCGGTATCGGCAAAGGCTCGAATGTGGGTATTGCCGAAGCGCACCGCCAGGTTGACCGCCTTGCGCACATTCTCGATGATCCATGTTTCGTCGTATTTTTCTTTGACCCGCGCCGCCAGTTCGATGGCAGTCATCGCGCCGCCCATCGACTCGCCCGTATACGCGCCCAGCGCATCGTCGTCCATCATCGCCAGGGTGTACACTTTGCACAGGTGCAAATGCCCATTGACGAACGATTCGGTCACCAGTTGCCCCCCGGCATCCACCACGTGTTTGGCGTCCACTGCCAGGTTCTCCCCGATTTTGTAGATCTTTCCATCGCGGATGGCAATTTGCAGCAGATTGTTGCCTGAGAATCGAGTTTTTGCGTTTTGGATGAGTACATCCACGGTCATGTTTTCCCTCCAGGAGATAGAAATGAGTATGTAAAGCCGCCTGCCTGTGAATACCCTTCCGCAGGCAGGCGGTATTGGATCAGGCGTTTTCGACCTGGCGGGTCTGAATCACCTTTTGGGCGATTAGCGCGCCGTCGCGTACCGGTTCGTAGCCGGTGCAGCGACACAGGTGCTTGGTGAGCGCATTGGTCAGCTCCTGCTCGCTGGCGTGGGGTTTGTTCTCCAGCAGCCCGTACAACTCCATCACAATGCCCGGCGTGCAAAAACCACATTGCACCGCGCCTGACTCGGCGATGGCGGTCTGGATGGGATGGAGTTCCGTTCCGCGCGCCAGACCTTCGACGGTCAAGATGTCCGCCCCGGCAATTTTGTTGACAGGCGTATTGCACGATTTGACTGCCTTGCCGTTCATTACCACCACGCAGGTGCCGCAGGTGGCATTGTCGCAGCCGCGTTTGGTACCGGTCAGGTTCAAGACGTCGCGGATGACATCGATCAGCATCATCCCGGAATCAACCTCAACCGTCCGCGTTTCGCCGTTAATGGTAAAGGTGATTTTTTCAACCATTATGCATACTCCTTTTGCGATTCGAGCGCTTTTTTGATTTTTTCCGGAGTCACCGGGATTTCGAAGAAATCCACGCCGATGGCGTCGTAGATGGCATTGAGAATGGCGGGCGGCGCGCCGATGACGGAGTGCTCGCCGATGCCGCGCGCTCCAAAGGCGCCAATCGGATCGGGGGTCTCGATGAATTGAATTGTCTGGCGCGGGGCTTCCTTGTAAGTGGGAATGTGGTACTGGAAATACTGCGGATTTAGGATATTGCCCTCGGCATCAAATTGGACGACTTCGTAGAGGGCAGCCCCGATTGCCATGGTCACGCCGCCGAGCACCGAGCCGCGGATCTGCAGCGGGTTGATCACCTGTCCGACATCGAAAGTGGAGGCGAAGTGATCAACGAAAATCTTGCCGGTTTTCTTCTCGATGCGGATTTCGGCTGCCTGCGCGCCAAAGGTATAAGTTACGCCCAGACTGCCCTGGCCATTTTGGTCGGGATTGGAGTAGCGCGGCAGACGCGCGTCCGAAACCGATTGCGCCAGATCGCCAATGGTGATGCCGTTATCGGTAATGTAACCGCGCGCCAGTTGGGTCACCGGGACGCGGATGGAAGGATCGTTGCGCAGAAAGACAAACTCGCCATCGTAATCCAGGTAGTCTTCATCCGTGCGCAGCACTTGGGCGGCGGTCTTCTTGAGCACCTGGATCAATTTCTCGGCGGCGCGAATGATGGCGCGCCCGCCCTGCATGGTGAACATCGAGCCGATGGTCTGCCACTCGTAGGGCGAAAACTGGGTATCGATTTCGCCATAGACCCGCACCCGTTCCGGCGCGATTTTAAGCGCTTCGGCAGCGATCTGGCGCACAACAGTGCGCAGCCCTTGCCCGACTTCCGCGCCGCCCATATTGATCGATACGCTGCCGTCGATGTTCATCTTGATGTAGCAACCCTTGGTGGAGAAGGGCGCACCCTTGGGCGATTTCATCACCGCGGCGAACCCACGCCCGTAGAAGAATTCATCGTCCTCCTTGGGTTTGGGTTGGGCAAAGACTAGCTCGCGCACCTGGTCGGCGCACTGTTGGATATCGCCGTTGGATTTCCACATCATCTCGCCCAGCGCGTTGACCTTGCCTTCTTTCAGGTAGTTTTTTGAACGCAGTTCGAACCGGTCCATGTTCAGTTTGCGCGCCAGCAGATCCATCATGCGTTCGGTGGCGAATTGGGCTTCGGGATGCCCGTAGCCGCGGTAGGCGCCGACCGGCGGGGTGTTGGTATAGACAGTGTAACCGATCAGGTCGCAGTGGTCGAATTCGTACGGTCCGGTGGAATTATGCGAAGCGGCAATGGTGACATTGACCGCCGTATCGGCGTATGCCCCTCCGGTATGATATAAGGTGGTTTTGAGCGCCACCAGTTTTCCATCCTTTTTGGCGCCAATTTTCATCACGGTGCGGATGCCGTGTGCCAACAGCGTGCTGGTGAAGTCTTCCTTGCGGGAGGCAACCCACTTGACCGGTCGTCCGGGCACAAAACTGGCGATCCAGGCGATGGTTTGCTCCACAGTAATGTCGGACTTGTAGCCAAAACAACCGCCAATTTCCGGAATGTGCACGCGCACATCACCCACCGGCATGCCGTACGAATGGGCGATGTCATCGCGGATGATGAACGGGCAGATGGAGGACGACCAGATTTCGATGGTCTTGTCCTCTTTGAACCAGACAATCGAGCCATGTGGTTCAAGCGCCGCGCACGAGCCGAGCGGATAGTTAAATTCGGCTTCCACAACCACATCCGCTTCGTCAAAGCCTTGCTCGCCGCGCCCTTTTTTCAACCGGTACACGTTGGCAATGTTGCTGCCGTGCTGCGCCTTGAGGGTCGGCAGCCGCCAGTACTCCTCGGTGTTCTCGTGGATCAGCACAGCGTCGTCGCTCATCGCGTCGCGGGCATCCACATAGACCGGCAGCGGGTCGTATTCGATTTTGATTTTGTCGAGGGCGGCGTTGGCGTGGGCAGGTGTGTCGGCGATTACCGCGGCGACTGGCTCGCCGATATAGCGCACTTTTTCAATTGCCATTGGCTGCAGATCCCGAATGTTGTCGCCATAGCGGTAGGAGCAGCCTTTGCCGGTGATCACTTTAACCACGCCAGGGCATGCTTCCGCCTCGCGGGTATCGATGGACACGATCCGGGCATGGGCGTATTGGGGGCGTAAAATGGCGGCATGCAGCATACCCGGCAGGCGGATGTCGTCCAGGAAAACCGCTTTCCCGGTCACTTTACTGATCGCATCCGGCCGAATATAACTCTTGCCAAGATATTTGTATTTCATCGATCTCACTCCTTCTTTATTTTGTAACAGGTAAGTGGGTTTATTCTCGCCGGTAGGGTTTGAGCAAGGCGGCGGGGTACGAAGCGTTGCGCCCGGCAATCACCAGGGCAATGATGGTGACGATGTACGGCAGGGCGAGAAAAGTTTCGTACGGAATTGGCAACTGCAAACCCATGGCTTGCAGGCGCAGCTGCAGAGCGAAGGTGCCGCCAAAGATCAACCCGCCGAGCATGACGCGCACCGGGTGCCAGTTGCCAAAGATGACGATGGCAATGGCGACCCACCCGCGCCCGGAGATGATCCCGTGGGTGAATGCGCCCAACTGCGCCAGAGATAGGAACGCGCCGCCGGCAGCCATCAACCCGCCGCCAATTGCCAGCACGGCATAGCGCACCGCCGGCACGCTGACCCCGGCGGCATCCACGGCTTCGGGGTTTTCGCCGACCGAGCGGATTTTCAAGCCTAAGTTGGTTTTATACAAAATCCACCATGCCAACGGGACGATGACCAGAAAGGTCACATACGTCAGCCAGTATTGCGACAGGATGGGTCCCAAAATCGGGTTGTCCGGCATAACTTCCAGGGCTTTGAATGATGGGATTGAGGGCGGGGTGGAGCGACCGCCATAGACCAATCGAAATCCAAACAAAGCCAGCCCGGTCAGGAGCAGGGTGATTCCCAGACCGGACACGTGCTGGTTGACACCCAGGGTGACCGTGAGCAAGCCCATTAACAAGCCTGCCAGTACACCGGTAAAAATGGCGACCAGCAAGCCAACCCAGAGTGAACCGCTTTGGTCGGCGGCAAAAAATCCGGCGAAGGCTCCAAAGAACATGATTCCTTCGATGCCCAGGTTGAGAATGCCAGCCCGTTCACTGTATGTTTCGCCAATTGCCGCGAGGACGATGGGGGTAGAGACTCGCAGAGTGGCTGCAATCAGGTTTACCAGGAAGATTTCCATCATGCCCTCCGGACGATGCGATAGCGTTGCAGCAGGTACATTCCCAGCGCCACCAGCAGCATGACTGCCTGGGTCACTTCACCCAGATAGACCGGCACACCCAGCGCCCGGCTGACGGTTTGCGCGCCGGTGTCGATCAAGCCAAAAAAGAGCGACGCCACCATCACACCGATCGCGTTCAACCCTCCCAAGGTGGCAATGATCACCCCGGTATACCCGTAGTGCGCCGACAGGTCGCCGATCAGGTGGTATTGGATGCCTGCCACCTCGCTGACCCCGGCAATGCCGGCGATGCCGCCGCTGATCAAGGCGGCAATCAGCGTAGTGCGCCCGACGTGAATACCCGCGAACTGCGCCGCCGGTTTACCCAACCCAACCGCGCGCATCTTAAGCCCGAACGAGGTGCGGGTGAGCACAAACCAGAGCACGAACACGGCGATCAGAGCGATCAGGAAACCGAGATGCAGCCGCGAGCGGGGAATCAGCTTAAAAAATATGGTGCTGTCGGCAATTTCCGGCGATTGCGGCCAACCGGAATGCGGATCCCGCCAGGGACCGTTTAGCAGCGCGCTGACGATGTACGCCATGACCGAATTCAACAGTAGGGTGGTGACGACTTCGTCAACCGCCAGGCGCACCTTGAGCAAGGCGGGTAGCAGCGCCCACAGCATCCCCGCCAGAAAGCCGCCAATCAGCATCAGGGGGATGGCGATGATCGATGGAACGCCTACCAGCACGATCCCCAACCAGGCGGCGGCAATCGCGCCCGCGTACAACTGCCCTTCGGCGCCGATGTTATAGTAGCCGGCTGAGAAGGCAAAGCTGATTGCCACACCAGCCAGCATGAGTGGGGTGGCTTTAACCAGCACTTCGAGGAAGGATACCTGGCTGGAGAGCGGGGAAACCAGAAAATAGTAATAGGCTTGAAACGGATTGACTTGACTGATCAGGATCAATCCGGAGGTGATCAAAAAAGTGATCAACAAAACCAGAACCGGAATTAACGAGCGCATCCACCATGGTGGGGTGTTGGTCTTGACAAGCTGAAATTTGAGGCGGTTGGCTTCCATATGGTTAGTTCTCCTTGACAGCGCCAGACATCAACAAACCCAGCCGTTCCGGTGTGGCTTCGGCGGCAGGTAGAACGCCAACAATTTCACCCTCATACATCACCGCAATCCGGTCGGACAACGCCAGGATCTCGTCCAGATCTTCGGAAATGAGCATAATTGCCGCGCCGCGCTGCCGTTGTTCCAGCAGCTGCTGGCGGACGTAGTCGGTTGCGCCAACATCCAGCCCGCGCGTCGGTTGTGGGACGATGATTACCTTGGGTTCGCGCGACAGCACCCGCGCCAGGAGCACTTTTTGCATATTACCGCCCGAAAGTGTGCGGGTGATGTCGTTGGGCTTGGCTTTGATTTGATACTTTTCGATTAAGCCTTCGGCGTAGGTGCGCACGGCTTTGTGGTCGATTGTGCCGCGGTTGGTGAACTCAGCCAGGTGTTCCAATACCAGGTTTTCGGTGACGGTCAGGTGAATGACCATGCCTTCGTGGCGGTCCTCCGGAACGCGACCCACACCTACCCGGTTGAGATCGGTGGGCGATTTACCGGTCACATCCTGTCCGGCGACTAGCATTTTCCCACCGGTTACCGGACGGACGCCGCAGACTGTCTCTGCCAGCTCTTTTTGCCCGTTGCCGCCCACCCCGGCGATACCTAAAATTTCGCCCTGATGGATGGTCAGCGAGATATTCTTCAAAGCAGGTATCTTTTTATCGTCATTGGCGCACAGGTTGACCAGTTCGAATACCGCGTGTTTCGGCGTATCTGCGCTGACCTGGCGGGTGACCCCGAACGACTCGCGCCCGACCATCATGGCAGCCAGTTCCTGCTGGGTGATGTCGGCGGTATTGACGGTGCCGATGGCTTTTCCGTCGCGCAGCACGGTAACCCGGTCGGTGATCTGGGTTACTTCGTGCAGTTTGTGGCTGATAAAAATGACCGACAAGCCCTCTGCCTTCAACCGGTTCAAGGTTTCGAACAGGGTTTCCACTTCCTGCGGGATCAGCACGGCGGTCGGCTCGTCTAAAATGAGCACCCTGGCGTTGCGGTAGAGCGCTTTGAGAATTTCGACCCGCTGGCGCTGTCCCACCGAAAGATGGCGCACAATCTCCTTGGGATCGATCTCCATTCCAAAGCGTTTACTGGCTTCGCGGACATCGGCGTCGATCTGGGATTGTTTAAGCACGAATGGGTTGTCGTACCCAAGAACGATATTTTCAGCGACGGTCAGCGGCGGAACGAGCGCAAAGTGCTGGGTTACCATGCCAATGCCGAGGCGGATGGCATCCTTGGGCGAGTGGATCGACACTGGCTGCTCGTTGATTTTGATCACCCCGGAATCGGGGTGATACAAGCCGTAGAGAATGCGCATCAGGGTGGTCTTGCCGGCGCCGTTTTCCCCCAGCAACGCATGGATTTCGCCTTTTTGCAACTGAAATGAAACGTGGTCGTTGGCGATAAGGTCGCCAAACCGCTTGCAGATAGACTGCATGTCAACAATAAACATAATCTCTCCAGGGGATTCGCAGGTCGTCCACAGGCAGGGTCTCCAACAGGCAGGCGATTTCACGAAGCACGATGATCTCTGCTTTGCTGAATGAGCAGTCTTCCTGTGGACGACTTGGGTTGGGTTACAACGAGAGGGCGGTCGGATGTCCCGCAATTGGAGAGCGCTGTGCGGCAGCGTAGCTGCCGCACAGACACCATCGTGTTATTGGGTTACGGGTGGTTCTTCTTCGATGTCCACCCGGAACAAACCATTGCGGATTTCTTCGTCGCGCTGTTTGACCAGGTCGAGGATTTCAGCAGGGATCTTGCTTTCCATGCCATGGAAAGGCGCCAGGTATGCGCCACCCTTGCCGACCATGGAGAAGTCCTTCAGGTCCTGAGCAGTGAACAGCCCGGCTTCGATTTGTGCAATGACGTATTCAATTGTCGGGGTCATATTCCAGACCGGACCGGTGAGGACATGCTCAGGTCCCAGTTCGTTCTGGTCGCTCATGCTGCCGAAGGCGAGCAGGTCTTTTTCCACGGCTGCTTCGATGACGCCAAACCGCTCGGCGAAGAGCACGTCAGCGCCGGCATCCACCTGCGCCAGGGCGGCTTCCTTGGCGGCAGCCGGATCGAACCACGAGTTGATGAAGGTCACCACAACCTTGGCATCCGGGTTGACTTCCTTGACGCCGTTAATGAAAGCATTGACGATGCGGTTGACTTCGGGCACCGGGTAACCGCCGACTACACCGATCACATTGCTCTTGGTAACGCCGCCGGCAATCAAACCACACAGGTATGCCGGTTCGTGAATCCAGTTATCGAACACCGACATGTTGGGTTCCGCGGGACCAAGTCCGGAGCCGAAAACAAAAGCAATCTCGGGGTAGTCCTTGGCAACGCGACGGACGGCTTCTTCGTTCCCGAAGGCATCGCCTAAAATGGCGATCGGTTTCTGTTTTTCAGCGACCTCGCGCAAAACGCGTTCCATGTCACCGGCATAACCGATATCATCCGTGTGTTCGTAAACTATTTTACCTTCGTCGGCAGCCTTTTGCAGCGCCTGGTGGATGACGCCTACCCAGGGTTCTTCCACAGGGGTGGCAAATGCGCCAAAGAAGAGCGGCTTTCCTTCTTCACCGGTCTGCGGGGCTTCGGTTGGGGCTGCGGGGGCGCATTGTACTGCCACCACGACCAGCAAC
>JBBIQB010000041.1:0-2932 GCA_037442545.1 Bellilinea sp. | reverse complement strand
TTGGGTTGAGTCCGATAAAGTGGGGTGGAAAATACATGCTTCGACTGGTTTTCACCTCCTTTCACTTACGGTAACTCAAAAGGCTGGGAAGATGGATGAGAAGGGATGGAATGCGCAAGCAACCACATCGAGCGGCGCAAGTTTGGGGGAATATAATGTGCGGGGAAGGGGAACGAAGAAATGGCAAGTACTATTAAGTGTATGGAATTTTTGTTATAAATGCAAGCGGTTTCGGAAAAAAATGATGGATTATGATCAGATGTATGACAATTGTCCGTTCATCCTGCGGCAAGCAAAGTATTTCAACTGGGCGGATTGCGCGGGTCGTCTGAATGGTCGTGATTTATAATTGACCCATGCAAGCCGAAAACGAACTCAGCCAACGCGAAAAGGACATCCTGCGGCTGGTCGCAACCGGGGCAAGCAACAAGGAAATTGCCCAGCAGTTGTATATCAGCCCGAATACCGTCAAGGTTCACTTGCGCAACATCTTCGCCAAAATTGGCGTGGTTTCGCGCACCGAAGCCACCCTGTATGCTTTGAAAATCGGCCTGGTGCCGGATGCGGTGCGTGAGCAATCCAACCCGCAGGAAGGTGGCGAAACCGAAGCGCAGCAGGTTGCGCGGGAGGACGGTCGGCTGGCGGACTGGCTGGCATCGCTGCGCAGCGGGCGCGGGCTGCTTGGGCTGGTTTTGTTGATCTTGATCGTGATCGGTTTCAGCCGCACCGCGCAGTTGGCACCGGAGACGGGTCAAACCGGCGCCGCGCCGGAACGCTGGAGCCAACCCGCCGGACTGCCCCTTCCGTTGGCGGGCGCGGCTGCCGAACGCTTCGAAGGGATCATTTATATCACCGGCGGCGAAAATGGTCAGGGTGTAAACGGCTTCGTCTTTGCCTACGATCCCAACACCAATACCTGGCGTGAAAAAGCTGCCAAACCCACCCCGGTGGACGACGCCCGCATGGTTGTGCTCGGCGAAAGGATATACGTTCCGGGTGGCAGACTGGCAAATGGCAGCATGAGCAACACGGTCGAAGTGTACGATCCGCGCAACGACCGTTGGGAACGCGCCGCGCCGCTGCCGGCAGCGCTGAGCGGGTATGCCCTGGCGGCGTTCGAGGGGCGCCTGTACCTCTTTGGCGGTTGGGATGGCAGCCAATACCTCGACTCGGTGTGGATGTATGACCCGCAGGAGGACCGCTGGAGCAGCCGCCAGCCGCTGCCGGAGGGCAAAGCCTGGGCAGCTGCGGCGGTGCTGGGCAGTAAAATCTTTGTGATTGGCGGCGAGACCGAGGATGGGGTTCGGGCGGACTTTTTGGCGTATTACCCCAACCGTGATGTGAACGATGAAACTGCCTGGGAAGAAAAACCATCCCTGCCTCAGCCGCGTAAATCCCTCAGCGCAGTGACCCTGGCGGACGGGATCTACATCGCCAGCGGGGTAAACGCGTCCGACCGGCTGGTTGCGCCGATCCTGCGCTTCAATGAAACCGCCAATACTTGGGAAGTGCTGGAAAACCCACCCCAGCCGCCAACGGTGGACATGATCGTGGCAGCCAGCCAGACCCGCCTGCACCTGATGGGCGGGACGACCAACGGCGTAGCGGTGCAAAACCACCTGGCGTACCAGGCGGTGTTTACGGTGGTGCTGCCAGCGGTCAGCCGCTAGACTCGCTACGGCTGCGGTGGAAGCACTTGTTCGATACTTGCCCTGACCTGCCCAAGCAAGCTTCTGCCTTTGCGCAGCAGTACTGCCCCGCCAACCCAGTACAGCAGAATGGTGGCGACCAGTGGAAGGCGCAAGAACAGCCACGGATTGACGGACGGGTTTTCGAACGGCACAGCGAACGATAGCAGCGTTAGGCTGGTGGTGAAGATACCCACAGCAATAAAACTGCTTTTGGGCGCGCTTTCCGCCAGTCCGTTAAGGGTCAACCGGGCGGCTTTGGATTTTTCCAGCCGCAGCGGGTCTTTTTCCAGCAGGCGAGCGCTGCCCCAAAATTCGCGCACCTTGCCGTACCAGCTGTCCAGGCGGGTGAAGAACAAACCGCTGATGAATCCGATCAGGGTGATATAAAATCCAAGCACCGCGAGCGCGTTATCCATCGAGCAACCCCTTGTGTTAAACCGGAGTCAGTTTTTGCAGGTCGTCGCGCAGCCGTTTCAACAGCGGTGGGCGGTCGTTGATCCCCATTTCGATGCGAATCCCTTCCGACAAGCGGACGCGGCGCGGCAGCGTGGCAATCAAGCCGTCCAGAAACAGTTCGTTGGCAATCGAAAAGAGGAATTCCTCGCATTCTTTGGGGATCACGGCAACCGGCAGGCGGTCCTCTCTGGATATTTCTTCTCTTTCCAGGGCGGAAATCAGCGCGGCAAGGCGGCGTTTTTTCATGAAGCCGGGGTAGCGGTAGTTGAGCGTCTGGACGATGTAGCGCGCTCTGCCCATCGGCAGGTTGAAGGTCTGCCCAATGTCCTCGCCGGTGGGCAGCAGACCAGGCAGAATGGTCTGGTAAAGGTTGTAAATCCGCTTGGCTTCCAGGTCGGAAATGGAATTTGGGCGGTCTTCGGCGGTCAGCCAAAGGACGAATTCCTGCAGCGCGGTGACCACCACATCCGGTATGGCATCCCCGCCGAAATAGGCGGCAATTTGCTCAAGCAGCGAATCGGGAATCTCGACCGTTATCTGGCTCATAGATCCTCCCCTGCGTCAGTATTATGATAGCATGTTTGATCCAAAAGAAAAGCCCCTCTGTGTGAGAAGGGGCTAGAGCGGGAGACGGGATTCGAACCCGCGAATGTCAGCTTGGAAGGCTGATGCCTTACCACTTGGCGACTCCCGCGCGCAGAGGTATTTTACATTCAACCCGACCTACGGTCAACCCTTGGACGGATCTTACGGAAAAGGCAATGGGGTGACGGTGCCCGTAAAGA
>JBBIQB010000040.1:7554-21535 GCA_037442545.1 Bellilinea sp. | reverse complement strand
GCGACATCACCAATATCAAACACCGCCAGCAGGCGGATGAAGAAGAGCGCTCCAAACTCGAACTGCTGCGCCGGGCAATGACTGCTTTCACATCCGTGCTGAACCTCAACCAGGTACTGGGTCAGATCATGGAACATCTCAAAATGCTTATTCCGTATGACCGTGCCCTGTTGTATCTGCTGGACAAAAGCGAGCTAGAAATTGCCGCAGCGGGTGGTTTTGGTGATAACAGCCAGTGGATCGGGCGGCGTATATCCGTCCACAACCCACAATTCGAAGCCATCAACCGCAACCGTTACCCGCTATACCTGATCGACGCCGAATCCTACCGTCCTTTCCAGGAACTGGGCGACCTGAACTGCGGCAAAGCCTGGCTGGGTGTGCCCTTGCTGGGGCACGGACAGGTGATTGGTTATTTGAGCATTTACAATGCCAGCAGCGGCATTTATGGTGGTCAAGAATCCGACCTGGCGCAAACCTTTGCCAACGAAGCAGCCATTGCCATCGAAAATGCGCGCCTGTTCCAGCAGGTGCAGCAGTTTGCCATCACCGACAGCCTAACCGGTTTTTACAATCGCCGCTATTTCTACGAGCTGGCAGAGATCGAAATGCGCCGTTCGCGGCGTTACGGCAGCGATCTTTCACTGGTGATGATCGACATCGATTTCTTCAAACAAGTCAATGACCGCCTGGGGCACACCATGGGCGACCGCGTGCTGTCGCAACTGAGTGAATGCCTGCGCGTTCACATCCGCGAGAGCGACAGCATCGGGCGCTACGGCGGCGAGGAATTCGCCTTATTGCTGCCGGAAACCAACCTCAAGCAAGCTACCGAGGTCGCCGAACGGCTGCGCCGGGCAGCTGAGAATTGCATCACTGCCGTCGACCACACCGAGGTACGGGTAACCATCAGCCTGGGGGCGGCTCAAATGGATGACCATTGCGTCAATATCGATGACTTGTTCCGCCGCGCCGACCGCGCCCTGTATTACGCCAAACAATCCGGGCGAAATCGGGCCTGCGTTTGGTACGAATCAATGGACATTTAACCTGCTATAATTCAAAGTTAATACTCCAATTAACTTTCGAAGGAAAGCCTTCCATGCGGCGTGAAGTTCTGACCTGGAACGATGTTGACAAATTAATCGACCATTTGATCCCCCAGTTTGAAGTCGAATTCGACGCCATGGCAATGATCACCCACGGCGGCATCATCCCGGGTGGAATGCTGGCTGAAGCCCTCAAACTGAGCATCATCCTCACCGCCTCGGTGGACTTCCCCGCAGAGATGGACCAGGAACACGACAAAGAAAAAACCCGCTGGCTTGCCTGGCCGAAATTTCTGCAATTCCCGGAGAACGATCTACTGCGTGGGCGACGCATCCTGGTCGTGGACGATGTATGGGGCTCCGGGCGCACCATTACCGCGGTTAAAAATCGAGTCAGCGGCGCGGCCGGCGTACCCTACACCTGCGTACTGCATTTCAATCCACACCGCAACCTGTTTGGCACTGCCCGTCCGGATTATTACGCCGCGATCACCGACGCGCACATCGTCTATCCCTGGGAGATCGCGCGCGGTCCGCAAACCCTGCTGCTGCGCGGTCTGTGATTTTTCACAGGCGCTTAACCAAAAACAGGGCAGTCCGATGGGACCTGCCCTGTGATGTTGCCGGCGCGGTTAACGCGCCGCTCAGGCGGTGCTTTTTTGAGCGAACACCCTTCCCGGCTGCCAGGGAGTGCCCAGCATGGGCAGGACGAAGCGGTCCAACCCCCACCAGCCGGCGGTTTTCCATGCCAAAATCAGTAGAATCGAAAGGGTGAACAGAACCGGGTTGATACTGGCAGTGCCCGCCATCATGAAGTTCCAATTCATAAACCCACCGGCAAACGCTGCAATGCCGGTGAACAAACCCAATACCAGGGCAACGCCGACCAGCAACTCACCCACCACGACCAGTTTGGCAAACCAGGTGTAAGCGCCGCTGTCCAACAGGCTCTGGATGAAGGCGCGGTACCAGTCAAAGGCAATGGCTGGTCGAGCGGGGGCTTCCGGGACGATCACCGCGCGTTCCCAAAAGCCTTTGAGCGCTTCGCCGGTCTGCATCCAGGCGGGGTTGAACATCTTGCCCCAACCGGAATTGAACCAGGTGTAGCCGACATACACGCGGGCGATCAGCCACAACCATGCCCATTTTGGGCTGCCGAACAGAGAACGGGTAGCAGGCGGATCGCTGATGCCGATCACGTCTCCTGACTTTGCTTGTGTCGCCATAGATCCTCCTCAACAGGTGTAACACGATAAATTGGATGATGGTACACCAATATCTTACTGCGCCTTGGCGCAATCTTCAAGTACAAATTGTCACCTCCGTTTTGAATTTGGGGTGATTAATCCGCTGTCAGGGCTTGGAGATAAGCGGCGCACATCCGTTCTTGACCAAAGCAGCCTTCGGCGTGCGCCCGCGCGCCTGCCCGGTACGCCTCCGGTTGAGCGAGGATATCCAGCGCCGCTTGCGCCAACCGGTCGAAGTGCGGCAGTTCGGCTTTCCAGGCATTGCTGCCGTACGGCACAACCCGCCCGGCTTCGCGGCTGACCAGTTCCCCCAGCGCGCCGGTATTGAAAGCCACCACCGGAACGCCGCACGCCAGCGCCTCGATGACCGCGTTGGGACAGGCGGCGTGCAAATCCGTGGACAGGAACAGGTGCGCCTGCCGGTTGAGGGCGGGAATCTGCCCTGGAGCAACCACGCCGCACCATTCGATCTTCAGATTGGGGTATTTATGCTGGATGGCTTGCTGATCGGATGGGCGCGCCTCGCCAGCAACCGCCAGCTCGACCGGTTGGCGGCAGTGCACCTGCAGCGCCGCGCCAAAGCCGGCGGCAATTTCCAAACCGATTTCGAAACCGCCCTTGAAATGCCCCTCCACCACCTGCACCCGCACGCGATCGCGCGGCGGGTGTTCTTCCCCCAACGGTGTAAACAGGTCCAAATCCACCCCATTCCAAATCACTTCGCTGCTGGCAGGCGGCTTTCCATAGGCGCGCTCCCACCAGCGCTGAACGAAATGGCTCTGATAAACCACATGCTGCGCCAGCCAGCGGCGGGTAAACGCCAGCAGCAGGTTGCCCATCTCCGCCCGCAGGTAATGCCGCAGTCCGGTGCGGCGGCGACGGTGAATCCAGTTGATCCCGTTCAGGCGCTGCACGATGCGCGCCCCGCGCCGCCGGGCATCCAAAATCGGCTGGATATGGCGCGTTCCGGCAACGATCAGCACGGCGCGGGTGTCCGCCCGCACCGGATCGTGATGCACATCGCAACCCGCCTGCCGCAGCCCGCGGATCAGCCGGGCGGAAAACGCCGCCGGACCGGCGAGCGCGTTGATCTGCGGCACAATGCAAATACTGCCGCCGTTCATCTGCCTGCCGGTTCGCAAAATTCCAGCACCGCGCGGGCTATGCGTTCCCCGGCACAACCGTCGCCAAACGGATTTTCCGCCCGTACCATCGCCCGGTAGGCGCTCTCGTCTTGCAACAGCCTGCCGGCTTCGCGGATAATATCCTCCGCCCGCCAGCCGACCAGTTTCAACACCCCGCTCTCGACCCCTTCCGGGCGTTCGGTGGTGTTGCGCAGCACCAGGGTTGGTATGCTCAAGCCGGTGGCTTCCTCCTGGATGCCGCCCGAATCGGTCAGCACCAGCCGCGCGGCGCGCATCAAATGCACCATGCTCAGGTATTCCAGCGGGGGCAGCAATGCAACGTTGGGCACGCCGCTCAACAGGCGGTACACCGGCTGCTGGACATTGGGGTTCAAATGCACCGGGTAAATCAACTGGACACGATCGGCAAACTGCTGCGCCAGAGCGCGCAGCCCGGCGCAGATTTGCTCCAGCGGCGCTCCAAAGTTCTCGCGCCGGTGGGCGGTCACCAGCACCAGTTGCCTTCCGCCGGGGTGAATCTGGTATTGCGCCAGCAGGTGCTGCACCTCCTGCGGCGGCGGACGACGCGCGATTTCATTCAGCGCATCGATGACCGGATTGCCGGTGACGGCGATGCGCCAGTCCTCCACCCCTTCGCGCAGCAGGTTGGCGCGGCTGTGTTCGGTCGGCGCCAGGTGCAGGTCGGCGACCACACTTGCCACCCGCCGGTTGACTTCCTCCGGGAAGGGCTGCCAGCGGTCGCCGGTGCGCAGCCCCGCCTCGACATGCCCGACGCGGACGCGGCGGTAATACCCCAGCATGGCGGCCGCCATGACTGTGGTGGTATCGCCCTGCACCAGCATCCAGTCCGGCTCAAGGTCGCGCAGCACCGGGTCGAGGTGGGTAAATATCGAAGCCGTCAAATCCGCCAGACTCTGATCCGGGCGCATCAAGTTCAGGTCAACATCCGGGACAATCTCGAACAGACCCAGCACCTGGTCGAGCATTTGGCGGTGCTGGGCGGTCACCACAACCTTCGATTCGATCTCTTGCCGGGCACGCAGCGCGCGCACCACCGGCGCCATTTTGACTGCTTCCGGACGGGTGCCAAAGATCGAAACGACGCGCAGTTTACGGCTCATACCGGTTTGCCTCTACCCAAACGGTGGATGGTGAAACCCGCACGGCTCCACGCCGAGGCGTCCCAGGCGTTGACCGTATCCAGTGCCTGGCGCGCACTGCTCAAGCCTGCCATATCCACCGGATCGAGCGTTTTGAACTCATCATGCCCGACCAGCAGCAGAATCAATTCCGCGTCCTGCAGCGCCTGCCCCAGCGTAGCAGTACTGCAAACGCCGTCCAGGTTGTAGTCCGGTTTGTACGGCTCGAAAGCGTGCACCTGCGCCCCGGACGCCTGCAAGCAATGCACCACCTCAACCGCCGGGCTTTCGCGCAAATCATCGACATTGGGCTTGTACGCCAGTCCCAACGCGGCAATGCGCCGCCCGGGGAGACTGCCCAAAATGCGCTCGACGAGTTTGAGCACAAACTGGGGTTGGTCGTCGTTGACCTGGCGGGCAGTACGGATCAGATGCGCCAGGTCGGGCGCCGCCTCGACCAGGAACCAGGGATCGACGCTGATGCAATGCCCGCCAACCCCCGGTCCGGGCGACAGGATGTTCACCCGCGGGTGGCGGTTGGCAAGGCGGATGGCTTCCCAGACATCCACCCCGAAACGATCGGCAAGGCGGGAAAATTCGTTGGCAATGGCAATGTTGACGTCCCGATAGGTGTTTTCCATCAATTTGACCATCTCGGCGGTGGTGGCATCGGTCAGGATGATTTCACCGCGCACGAAAACGGTATACATATCCCTGCCCGCCTGAGCGGATTGGGGGTCGATGCCGCCGATGACACGCGTGTTTTCGATCAGCTCGCGCAGGATTTGTCCCGGAAGAACCCGCTCCGGGGAATAGGCGAGGTGAAAATCCTCACCCGCGCGCAGCCCGCTTTTCTCCAAGATCGGCGCAACCAGGTTGACGGTGGTTAGCGGCGGCGAAGTCGATTCGAGTACCACCAGGTTGCCGCGCCGCAAATGAGGGACAATGGCTTCGCTGGCAGCTTGCACGGCGCGCATGTCCGCGCGTTTGTCTTGATAGAACGGGGTCGGTACGGCAATGATAAAGGCATCGGCTGGCTGTGGCTGCTGGCTGACCACCAGATTGCCGGAGCGCAGCGCCGCCTGCACCAGGGTGCGCAAACCCGGTTCGTACAGGTGGAGATGCCCATTTTGCAAGCCCTGAACGATGTCCGGGTTAACATCCACCCCAACCACTTTGAGACCGTGCGTGGCAAACGTGCTCGCGGTTGGAAGTCCGATATAGCCCAAGCCCAGAACGCAGATTTTTTCTAAATTCACAATGGCTCCTCAAAATGACAGGGGTTGGTTGAAATTATCCCACAGGGCGAAAAAACTGCCCAGATGTGCCCTTTCCACCCGACGCGGCGGGCTGCCGGCTCATTGCCGGAAGTCATCCTGGCACTCGAATTCAGTCACCAGCCAGGCGATGAAAGTTTCCTTTCCAGCGCTGGCGGGCAGATCATCCGCCAGACCGCGCCAGAAGCGGCACAGATAGGGGCGCATCTCCAGGTATGGGAAAGCCATCCCACGGGTCAATTCAGCCGCCTGGTCCCAATCCCCCCGGTGGGCTGTTGCCGCGATGAAGGGACGGTATTCCACACCGTTTTTGGGTCTTAATCCGGCGCGCCCGGCTTCTTCCCACTGGCGCAGCACGGCATCCCAATCCGAATACTGTGCCGCGAGTGAGGCGCGCTGATAATGATAACACCACGTGCGCGGCGGCGGCGGGCTGAACACATCGCCGCGGAGTGGCTGAACATCCCGACGGTGAATCAGGTCGAGATTCGAAACCGGCGCAGCCGTCCGTAGATCATTGGAGAGATACGGATTGAGCGCATCGACCGCATCCAGCACCCACAGACAGTCGAGGCTGTCACTGACATAATAAAATGCCAGCGTGTTTCCTGTCGGCGCGCTGAATTGTAAATCCACCACGCTTTCGTGAAAATCCGCGCTGTTCTCCAGCCGCTCCGCCTGTCCCGGCTTACTAACATCGTAGTACCAATAGCGGGTGTTGCCCGGCGTATGGGGCGCGTACAATTGGTTGAGCAAAGAAGTGTTTGCCCAACTGCCCATGTATGGGATCAGCGCCCCATCGCCAATCAACACGGCCGGCTGCTCCACTTCCGGCGCGCGCCAGTGCAGCTGCCAGGCAAGACTCAACTGTTCCTCCCACGACCAGCGGTATAGGGTGGTGTTGCGCGCCTGGAAACCGACCGCCAGACCGATGAAGACAGCCAACGCTGCCAGGCGGATACGCGGCGTGCGCAGCAACAGTTCCACTCCGGTAACCACAACCAGCGCCGCGCCAGGCATTGCCGCCAGACCAAAGCGGTCGTTGTACGCCCAAGCAGGGTCGAGGATTTGCCGGCCGATCATCCAGCCAGGAGCAAAGCCGGCCAGCATCCAGATTAAACCGAAGATCAGGGCAGCCGGCGCCCCGTCTGTCACTTTTTCTTCCGCATTACGGGCAGTGCGCCGCCACTCGACCAGCAGCACCAGTCCGGCTGCCAGGGCAGCCAATCCCCAGGCAAGCAGATTGGACAGCGGCGTGAACGCGATCGTCTCCAGCGCCAGCGTTTGCGACCAGACAATGATCAGACCGGCGGTCAGGTCCTGCAAGACCATCGTAATCACTTGGACGCCAGTTGCAAGCGGGTGCGTAAACAGATTAGCCAGCAACACGGGGGTGTTGCGGTCGAAACCCGGCGTCGGCATGAAACCAAACCGCCAGAACAAAAAACCCGCCAAGAGCAACAGGTAGGGCAACCAGTCCAGCAGGGTGCGCCGCCAGCGGATGCGCATGGGTTGGTCGCGGTGCAGCCACCATAAGAACACCGGACGGAGCAGTTCCAACCCGATGAAGAATTCCTGCGAATACATCTGCGCCGCGCCAGCCAGCAAGGCGGCGGCGTTCCAGGCAAAATAACCTCCACGCCGGGCTGCGCCGCGCAGCATCAATCCAATCGATAGCAGCGCCAGCGAAAACGTAATCCAATGCGAGCTGAATGTTAAGGCGGCTGGTTGTTGCTTGAAGATCGGATAGACCGCGAACAGAATGGCTGCCAGCGCTGCTGGCTGGCGCAGGGTTGGAAAAAGGATGCGCAGTATATCCCAGAAAGCCAGAACGGTTAAAGCACGCCAAACCAGCGCCCAAATCTGCCAGCCAAGCGGCGCACTGCCGAGCAGTTCAAAGCCCAATAACCACTCCCAGCTGACCAGCGGGCGGGTTACAAGAAAGGTGTACTCCAGCAGACGTTGAGCGCCACCGGAACTGTAAGCGTTCAGAATGATCCAATCATCCAGGTAAAAACCCAGCCAGGGGATTTGAACGCCAATCCCAAGCGCTAGGACTGCAAAGACGAGAAGCGGCGTGGATATGCGGCGCAGTGTATTCATGCCGTTGCAATTATACAGCCAAGCGCAGCCTTTTTTGCCTGCAAGGGAATAAAATTACCTGCCGGTAAAAACCGGCTGGGAAGTATAATGGTGAGCATGTCTCCCACGCCCCCGCCGGTAAAGCCTGTCCCCAGCGCCGTACGCCAGATCGCCCGGGCTGCCGGGACGGTCATGGCAGCCTTTGTCCTGACCCAACTGCTCGGATTGCTGCGCACCATCCTGATCTACCGCGTGTTCGGCACCAGCGCCGACCTGGATTCATTCAACGCCGCCAACCGGGTTACCGAAATGCTGTTCAACCTGATGGCGAGCGGCGCGCTCGGCTCGGCATTCATCCCCACCTTCACCGGGCTGCTGGCGCGCGAGCGGCGCCCAACCGCCTGGAAACTGGCATCGGCGGTCGCCAACCTGCTCTTCCTGCTCCTCACGCTGATCGCCGGACTGGTATATCTTTTTGCCCCGCAGGTCGTGCGCCACGGGCTATTTGTGCTTGCCCCGGATCTCACCGCCGGTCAGGAACAGAGCACCATTCTGCTGCTGCGCTGGCTGCTGCCAACCGTAATCATCTTCGGGCTGAGCGGGCTGGTGATGGGCATTCTCAACGCGCACCAAAAATTCTGGCTGCCGGCAATTGCCCCGGCAATGTACTCGCTCGGTCAAATTGCCGGGGTGTACCTGCTGCCGCAGGAATGGGGCATCCAGCGCCTGGCGGTCGGCGCAATGCTGGGCTCACTGCTGCACCTGAGCATCCAGATGCCTGCGCTGCTGCGCCTGAATGCCCGCTACACGCTCACCTTCGACCTGCGCATGGCGGAAGTGCGCGAGGTGATCCGCCTGATGGGTCCGCGTGTGCTGGGCGTAGCCGTGGTGCAGATCAACTTTATCGTCAACACCATCATCGGCTTGAGCCTGCCGGAAGGCAGCGTCTCGGCACTGACCCTGGCGTTCACCATGATGCTCATGCCGCAGGCAGCCATTGCCCAATCGATTGCCATTGCTGCCATGCCGACCTTCTCCGCCCAGGCTGCGCTGGGCAAGATCGACGAAATGCGCGCCTCGCTGGCAGCCAGCCTGCGCGGAATTGTGCTGCTGGCACTGCCCGCTGCCGCGGGCTTGATCGTCTTGCGCGCCCCGCTCATCCGCTGGCTGTACGAGGACGGTCAGTTTACCAGCCGCTCGACCGAAATGGTCACCTGGGCGCTGCTGTGGTACGGGCTGGGGCTGGTATTCCACTGCCTGCTTGAAATCGTGGTGCGCGCGTTCTACGCGCTGCACGACACGCGCACCCCGGTCACAGTCACAGTCATCGCAATGAGCCTGAACGTGGTTTTCAGCCTGACTTTCCCCGCCCTGTTCCAGCAGGCAGGCTGGATGCCGCACGGCGGTCTGGCGCTGGCAAATTCACTCGCCACGCTATTGGAGTGCCTGGCGCTGCTGCTGCTGCTGCGCCGCCGGCTCGGCGGTTTGGACGATAAGCGGGTTGCCGCCGCCGCCGGGATGGCGCTGCTGGGCTGTGCCGCGATGATCGCCGCCTTGTGGGTCTGGCAGGGTTTCAGCCCCTGGCGGGCAAGCAGCCTGCAGGCGGTGAGCGGGGTGCTGCTGGGCGGGCTGGTGTACGCCGCCGCGCTTGGGCTGCTGCGCGTCCCGGAACTGCGCGGCGTTTTGGGAGCAGCCGCGCGGCAATTGAACGGCTTGCTCGGCAGAGCGCGGTAATCCTTGTATGGCAGCCGCCGAAATCCGAATCGGTGGTTAAAACCGGTCAGGATACGATACAATACAGGTATCCCCTCAATCCGACACAAAAGGAGTTCCTCATGACCCACTCCCCCGGAAAAACGTTCTGGCAGGATACCAAGCCGCAGTCCGTCCCCGAATCCGCCCAGAGCCAGGGTGTACCGCAGCCGCCGCTCGAATTGCCCTACGATCCGGCTGCCCGCTTGATTAAGTTACCCCAACCCGAGTCAGTGGCGCACCCGCCAGCCTCCTTGTGGGACACAATGGCAAAGCGGGTTACCCTGCGCCGCTACGCCACCGCGCCGCTCCGGCTGGAGGAACTGGCGCTGCTGTTGTGGTACACCCAGGGGGTCAAGCAAGTCACCGCCCGTCCGGTCACGCTGCGCACGGTGCCTTCCGCCGGAGCGCGGCATGCCTTTGAAACCTATCTGCTGGTTAACCAGGTGGACGAACTGGACGCGGGCATCTACCGTTATATCGCGCTGGAGCATGCCCTGCTGCCGCTCGATTTTTCCAGCGGCGTCAACGATGCGCTGACCCAGGCGTGTTTCAACCAGCGCCAGGTCGCCTCGAGCGCGGTAACCTTTTTCTGGGCAGCGGCGGTCGAGCGGATGCAGTGGCGCTATCCCGAACGCGGTTACCGCTACCTGCTGTTGGATGCCGGGCATGTCTGCCAGAATCTGTATCTGGCAGCCGAGGGGCTGGGCTGCGGGGTGTGCGCAATTGCCGCGTATGATGATGACGCCGTCAACCAGGCACTGGGATTGGACGGCGAAAACCTGCTCGTGGTTTACATCGCCTCGCTGGGTAAACGCAGCGGTTGAGCGCGCTCAACCGCGCGCCGCGCGCAGTTTCGCCAGTACCGCCTGGTACTCGATGCGGTTGGGCGGGTTGAGGCGGATGATCTGTTCGACCGCGCGGACAGCGTTTTCAAAATCGCCGGTTTCGGCAAACGCATCCGCCACCACGTCCAGTTCGGCAATGGCTTCCTTGACCTTTTTATCTTTCAGGTACAACTCCGCCAGGCGCGCGCGCAGCTCGAATTTCCCCGGCTGTTCGAAAAGAGCGGCATTGACAAACGCCAACGCCGCCTCGCGCTGGTGATTACCTTCGAGAAGATTGATGTAATTGTCCACTTCGAGCAGCGCGGCTCGATCCTGTCCCAGGCGGAAATACAGTTCCACAATCCGCACGCGCAGCGACTGATCGTCCGGCTGCAAGGTGCGCATCTGCTCGTAGAAACGCAGCGCCTGGCGCCAATCCAGCCGCTGCATGTCGATATCCGCCAGGTGGCTGAGCATCTGGAATGCCCACTGCCGGTTGCGCCGGGATTGCTGCACCAGTTTGAGCGCTTCCAGATAGGTGCGGCGCGCCTGATCCAGTTCCGCCAGACGGTAATATATCTCCGCCACTTCCATGTACTGTTGCAGGGCTTCATCCACTTGCCCCTGTTCGATCAGCATCTTGATCAACTGTTGGCGCACCCCCAGGTCCATTGGCGAAATCTGAGTCACCCGGCGCAGCAGGGTAATCGCCTGGGCTGCTTCACCGCGCAGGCTGTACAGTTCGACCACCAGCAGGTATTTGCTGACCGCGTCGTGCAGCAGACCGTCCTGGAGCAGCAGCTCGGCGATCTGGCTGTGCAGCGGCAGGTAAGTCGGCGCAAAATCAATCGCGTGGTAGGCTTCTTCCAGCGCCGTGTGAGTCTTGCCCTGCTGCGCCAGAAGGCGGATTCTGCCCAGCGCCTCGATCACCTCGGAACTGCGCGACTCGAGCAGCATGTCCGCCAGCAGCGCCGGCGGCGCGCCGGCTTCCTGCGGCGGCAATTGCTGGCGGGCGCGGTCGAGAAAATCCCGCCAATCGCTGCGTAATAGTTGTTCGGCGACGGTATCGCACAGCGCTTGCAGCGCCTTGGGATCGCTGACGTGATCTTGGGCTTCGATGATCGGCTCGTACATCGGGTACAGTTCCGCCCGCCGGGCAGGCGGGACGGTCTCCGCGTCCGCCAGGCGCAAAGCCTGCAAATAAGACAGCGCGGCGTCCTTGTAATTGCCCGCCCGGTAATAGATTTTGCCCATCAGCAGGTACGAGCCGAGGGCAAAATCGGGATGCTTGACGGCTTTCAACAGTACCTGCAGCGCCTTGCTGTCCTGCTTTTCCGCCAGCAGCAGCCCCAGGTCAAAGTGCAACGCCGGGTGGGCAAAGCCAATCTCATATGCCCGTTCGAGTTCCTCGGCTGCCTGCTTGTCCTGTCCCATCGTCTGCGATTCGATGGCTTGCCCGATATGCAGCAGCACGCGGGTTTGAACCGACTGGTCGAGCGTGAGTTCGCCCGTGCCGCGCATCAAGGCGTTGATACCGCGCCGGGCGGGCTGGGCCTGGGACTCCGCCGTCCCCAGGTCTTCCGGCTGGTCGAACAACAGCCCCGCCAGTTGGATCAGAGCGCGCTGGCGCGCCTCTGCCAGTGGATTCATCGCGGCCGGTTTGCCGTCCTCATGAGGCACTTCCAGTTGGCGCACTTCCGCCATGCGCATCGGACCGGTACCGCCGCGCGGGCGGGTTGGTTTGGGCAGCGGCTGCCCGCTCTTGATCAAATGCAGCGCCTGGCTGGCTTCCGCGCTGCCCGGCAGCAGTTTGAGCGCGTACAGCACGATCTGGGTTGCTTTTTGCGTCTCCCCGGCGTGCTGCACCAGACTGGCGGAGGCGATCAATTCGGCCACCGCCTCGGCTTTTTTCCCTAGCCGTTCGTAAATCATTGCCAGGCGCGAATGCGCGGTCAGGTTTTCCGGGTTCAGGCTGAGCACCCGCAGCCAGCCTTCGATCGATTTTTCGACATCACGCGACTTGAGGTGCAATTCCGCCGCCTGCATCCCGGCACGGATCGCCTCGTTCAACCGTCCCTGACGTTCGTAGATGCGCGCCATCTTGTCCGGCGCAATCGGATCGTCCGGGTTGAGGATGGCAGCCCGCTTATAGATTTTGAGCGCTTCGTCGAAATCCTGAAGTTCGAACAGCGCCAGTGCCAGGTTGGTCAACGCCGAGGCATGGTCGGGAAATTCCTCCAACGCGGCATGGTAATAATGCGACGCCTGATCCCACTGCTGCTCCCAGGCAGCGGAATGCCCTTTATTCATGGCATCTTCGAACGCCCGTTGATTTCCAGCCATGCTCCTCCGCTCAGACCCTCTGACTGCAACTTACCCTAACTTTAACCGAAAGCCGCGCAGAACGCAAAGGAATTTGGATAACAATTCCGCAAAGTAACATTGCCCGCCGCGCCGGCGCGATCAGTCCAGCACCACCAGCGAACCCCAGGTACTGCCCCAGCGGGCTTCGGTCGCCAGTGGAATGGACAAAGGATACGCCTGCTCCATCACTCCGCGCACCACCTGCACGGTGGCGTCCCGCTCGGCTTCGGGCACTTCCAACACCAGTTCATCGTGCACCTGGAGCAGCATGCGCGCCTTCAAACCGGCAGCCTGCAGCGCCTCCGGCAGGCGGATCATGGCAATTTTCATGATGTCGGCTGCGGTGCCCTGCACCGGCGCGTTGATCGCCTCGCGTTCTTCGCGCGCGCGCAGCCCGGGATTGGCGTTGCTTTTCAGGTTGGGGAAATAACGCCGCCGCCCGAGCAGTGTTTCGACATACCCCTCGCGCGCGGCAGAGCGGCGCAGACCATCCAGAAAGCGCTTGACACCGGGAAACTGTTGGAAATACGCCTTGACGAAGTTCTCGGCTTCACCCAGGGTCAGCTCGGTCGAGCGGCTCAAGCCGAACGCGCTCATTCCGTAGATCAACCCGAAGTTAATCGCTTTGGCGTGGCGGCGCTGTTCCTTGCTGACCTGATTCAGGCTGACGCTGTAGATCGCCGCCGCGGTGGCGGCGTGAATATCCTGCCCGGCGCGGAACGCCTCCAACATCGCCTGATCCTGCGCCATGTGTGCCACAATGCGCAGCTCGATTTGCGAATAATCGACCGCCAGCAGTTTGCAGCCTGCCGCGGCGATGAAAGCGTTGCGCACCTGCCGCCCGGTTTCGGTGCGGATGGGAATGTTTTGCAGGTTGGGGTCCGAGGACGCCAGCCGCCCGGTGACCGAGCCGGTCTGGTTGTACGAGGTGTGCACCCGCCCGGTTTGCGGGTTGATCTGCTGCGGCAGCGCGTCCAGGTAGGTGGATTTGAGTTTGGCGAGTTCGCGGTATTCCAAAATCATGCCGACCACCTGGTGCTGCCCGCGCAATTCTTCCAGTACGCCCGCCGAGGTGGAAAAATGTCCGGAGGAGGTCTTT
>JBBIQB010000040.1:0-7542 GCA_037442545.1 Bellilinea sp. | reverse complement strand
CGGGCGGCTGCAGCTTGAGCGTTTCGAACAGCACTTTGGACAACTGCTGGGTCGAATTAATGTTAAAGGAATAGCCGACCGCCGCGTAGATCGCTTGTTCGATCTCCTCCATCCGTCCGCTCAAATCCTGTGACATCCTGCGCAAAAAGGGCACATCCAGCATGACACCGTTTTGTTCCATCATCGCCAGCACCGGCAGCAGCGGCATCTCTACTTCCTCGAACAGGCGCACCGCGTCAACCTGTTCCATTCGCCCGCGCAGCAGCGGCAGCAGCCGCAGGCAGATCTCGGCATCCGCCGCGGCATACCCGGCAGCCGCCTGCACCGCCACCTGATCCATGCTCACCTGGTTTTTGCCCTTGCCAATCAATTCCTCAATGTGGGTCATACGCACGCCCAGGTGGGATTCAGCCATGTCCTTCAGCCCCAGGTTGTAGCTTTCCGGCTGCACCAGCCAGGCGGCAATCATCGTATCGAATGCCAGCGGGCGTACCGCCAGCCCGTGTCGTTCCAGCACCAGCGCGTCGTATTTCAGGTTGTGCCCGGCTTTGGGAATGTTCGCATCGGTCAATGCCGGGCGCAGGGCAGCCAGCACCGCTTCCAGCGGCAGCTGCTCCTCGCCGCTACGATGACCAACCGGCAGGTAATACCCGCGTCCGGGCGCCACCGCCAGCGAAATACCCACCAGTTCAGCCCGCATTGGGTCGGTAGAGGTCGTTTCGGTATCCAGCGCGATGAATGCCGCGTGTTGCAGCGCCTGTTTCAAGTCGTCCAGCGCCTGGCGGGTTTGCACAGTGACCACATCGATGTCCACGCTGGCAGGCTCGCCAATCTGCACCAGCGGCTGCCCAAAGAGGGATAGCTGCTGTCCGCCCGCCGGCAGCGGCTGGCTCTCCAATTTTTTCAGCCGCCCAATCAGGGAGCGGAACTCCATGCGCTGAAAGAATTCCTCCACCGCGCCGCGTTCAATGCGGCTGGTCTGCGCCTTTTCCAGGTTGAGCAGCAGCGCCAGATTGGTGCGAATGGTCGCCAGGTCGCGGCTGAGATAGGCTTTCTGGCGGTCCTTTTCCAGCAGGTTGCGGTAGCGCGGCTGAATCTGCTCCAGGTTGGCGTAGATCTCATCCAGCGTGGGGTACTGCTGCAACAAAGTGACGGCAGTTTTTTCGCCAATGCCCGCCACACCGGGAATGTTGTCGGACTTGTCGCCCACCAGGGCTTTGTAATCGACCACCTGTTCGGGACGAATTCCCAGTGCCTCGACCACCTCGCGCGGACCATAATCCTTTGCCTCGGACAGTTTCGAGCCAGCCAGATTGACCATCACCCGTTCATTGACCAGTTGCAGCAAATCCCGGTCGCCGGTGATGATCTTGACTGCCAACCCGGATTCAACCGCCTGGCGCGCAATGCTGCCAAGTACGTCGTCCGCCTCGAAGCCCTCTTGTTCCAGGCGCGGCAGCCCGAAGGCGTCCACCATTTCGCGGATGCGCTCGATCTGCGGGCGCAGATCATCCGGCATTTTTGCGCGGGTGGCTTTGTACTCCGGGAAAAGT
Organism: Bellilinea sp.; assembly: GCA_037442545.1. GTDB lineage: Bacteria > Chloroflexota > Anaerolineae > Anaerolineales > Anaerolineaceae > Bellilinea. Next base: position 5,989 of record JBBIQB010000040.1, on the reverse strand, counting down.
TCGTTGCGAAAGGTGATGCCGGTGTCGAAGGCAACCGCCAGGTATTCCGGCTGGTCCTGTTCGAGCAGGCGCAGCAGCACGCTGGCAAACCCATAGATACCGGCGGTGGGTTCGCCACTGCTGGTGGTCAATGTTTGACCGGAAAGGGTAATGGCAAAGTAGGTGCGGTACGCCAGGGCGTGACCATCGATCAAATATAAAATTGGCGGCATAGTTCACCCGGTATGGTACTGGATTACGAGGATAGAAACCCCTGCCTGCGGCGGGTGCGCTGGATGAAATCTTCGATCAGGGCGTCTTCCGGCAGCTGGCGAGTGCGCATGATCAGGTGCGCCGAAGCCCAGAAATCGCCTCCGGCAGCCGCCCAATCGCTGTCCGAAAAGCGCTCGGAAAGCCGGGCGGAGCTTTGGTCGCGCAGAATGCGCACCAAATAACCCGGCGAAACAGCCGGCGGCAGCGAAACCGACCACAACAGGTACTGCGGCTCGACCCGCAGCGATTCCAGCGGGTAACCCAGTGTAGCACAAAATTCCGGGATCCAGCCGTGCAGTTCGTCGCGCAGCTCGCCATCCAGGGTGATCTGCGGCGAGCGCGGCAGCAGGATGCAGGTGTACGGCTGGCGTTTCTCCACCGGGGAGGGTTCGCCGGGCGGTGGGCTGCTGCTCTTGCGGCTGGGGCGGGTGTCTTCCAGTGCACTGGTTACCATCGGGGGTTCGGGCAGCCCATCCACCGCCGCGGCGGCTGGTCGGGCTTGTTGCTCCCAGGGCAGCGCCAACTCCTCCTCGGGCGCGGTGAACTGCTCTTCCGGCAGCCATTCGCTGGCGGCAGCAGATAGAACCGGTTGGACATCCGGCGGGGGAAGGCTGTCCAGCAAATCATCCAGGCGCAGCGGTTCGGCTTCGCCGGGCAAATCGTCCTCGTCCAGTAGATGCAGGTCATCCTCTAAATCAGGCCCGAACCCCGCCGCAGGCGGCATGGTGAAGATGTCTGCCGGGTCTGGCGCGGGGTGCAGTTCAGGCGCTTCAGCCCACAGGCGGGCGATCTGTTGGGTGGCGCGGCGCGCTTCGCGCAGCGAGGTCTTCGCCTCGAATAGCACGCCCAACTGGCTGTTGTCCATCAAGGGTGTGGCGTACAACAACACATCGCGCGCGGCGGATTGCGGGCGAAAATAGCGGATCAGGTCGCTGCGCCGCTCGGCCTGCCAGGAACGCGCCAGCACCAGCGCGGCTTCGCGCAGGTCTTCTTCCGCCAGCCCGCCTGCCAGCAGCGGTGGCTCGCCCAGGCGCAAAATCATCCCACCCAATGCGTGGGTCGCTTCAAGCCAGTCGGCAAACCGGCGCGCCAGTTGCGCTGCATCCGGCGGCGGATGAGTCCCCGCCAGCGCACCTTCCAGCGCTGCCAGCAAATCCGGCAGGTAAAATGGCTTGGTCAGGCAGGCGGCTGGACGCAGTTCGCGCAGCAGGGGGTGGCGCAGATCGTTGAGCGGCGCAAACACCACCAGTTTCACCTCCGGGTGGGATCGCGCCATCTCGCGCAACGACTGCCAGTCGCCGTCGTTCTCATCGAGGTCAACGATCAACACGTCAACCGGCTGCTGATCGAGAAGCCGGGCGGCGTCTCCTGCTTCCGCTGCCAGGAGAACCTGAAAACCCCCGTTCCCTTTCAGACTGTTCTGCAGCAGGCTCCGAAAAGCCTGGTGGACACTGAAGACCAGTACTCTGCGGCTCATGGTTAAAGTCTATCACGGGCAGAATGGAGATACAAGCGCGAAATCCTTTCTTTCAAGTGCCAAATAAGTTCATCATTCCGGTTGCAAATGGTGTGCCGGGTGCGGGCTCGTATTCCGCCGGTCGGGCGCATCCAGGTTTGCAAAGCGTTCCCAGAAAGGCTATACTAAATACACGCGGCGGCTGGCTGCACTTCCTCAGCAGCCTGTGGACACTGTTCATCTTCGGCAGCAATGTCGAAGACCGCACAGGCTCACACGATTATCCGATCAACATCGAGCAGGCACGCGAACTCAACCTAAAAATCAGCGCCGATATGCCGGAGGAGATTTATAAACTGATGAACCTTTTCCCGCAGACGCAGCAGCGCCGCCCTTCAGTGGAGTGCATTCCCCTACCTTACCCTGCCCGCCCGGCAATGCCGGAACGCAAGAATCACACGAATTAAATTGACCCTTATATAGGAGGAGGACACCATGAATGATCTGATTCCCAAAATTGAGCTTAACCGCGCCAGCCTGGAGGAATTGACCAGCGTGCCGGGCGTCGGTAGCGCTCTGGCGCAGCGGATCATTGCCGCCCGCCCGTTCGATTCGCTGGATGACCTGACCCGCGTAAGCGGGATTGGCGCGGTAGCGCTGGAGCGCTATAAGAATTACCTGTTTATCGAGCCGGCCGCAGCCGAAACCTCCCCGGCTGTGGACGATCAGCCAGCCCCGGCATGGATCGAGGAATCCGGTGAAGAGCCCTCCCTGGCAGGCATTGAAGCGCCTGCCGAATCCGCCGCCGCAGTCGAGGATGCCCCACCGGTCGAAACTGCCGCCGGGGAACAACCCGCCGCGCCACAGCCAGTCCGCGAGGAAACCGCCCAGCCCGCCACGGCTGCCGCGCCCGTGCCTGCCGCCCCGCGCCGCGAAACCCTTGTCCGCCGCGAGGACCTGGTTTGGACCGCCGTCGGGGTGGCGCTGTTCACCCTGATCCTCTCGCTGGTCTTCAACCTGGGCAGCCTGGTGCTGATCAATCGCACACTGGCGTTTTCCTCCGCCAACGAGGGGCAGGCGCTCGCCGCCCGCGCGGAAGCGCTCAACGGGCGCATCCGCCTGCTGGAAGGCGACATGGACGCGCTGCGCACGCGCATCCAGACCATCGAAGCGTTGAGCGGACGGGTAACCAGCCTGGAAAGAAGCCAGCAATCCCTGCAGCAAGACCTGGATGCCGCCCAGGCACAGGTTGAGCAACTGGAAAAGCAAAGCGCCGCCTACCAATCGCAGATCGAAGAACTGCAACAGCGCAGCAACGTGTTCCAGAGCTTTTTGGACGGGCTGCGCCGCCTGCTGACCATTGGCGAGAGCAAATAGGCGGAGGCAAACCATGAGCAGTCCCGAACCATCCCTCACCCCCGGCGAGCGCTTCTCGATCGTACTGGGTGCGTTCTTCCGCGCCGTGCTGCGCCTGCTAATCCTGCTGCTGGGCGGAGTCGTGCTTGCTGCGCTGTTTTATTTCGGCTTCATCCTGATCTACCAGCAAGCCATTCTGCCCGCCCAGGACAACGCCGCGCGCCTCTACCTGATGGAAACCCGCCAGGCAGACCAGCAGGAACAACTCACCCAACGGCTGGAGAGTCTTCAAGCCCGCCTGAGCGAACTGGAAAACCGGCAAATCCTCGACCAGGAAGCGCTGGACAGCCTGCAAGCCGGTCAAAACGACTTGCAGCAAAGCCTGAACACCCACAGCGAACAACTGAAAGCACTGGAAGATCTGGAAAAGGATCTGACAGACTTGCAGCGCGCCCACCAGAGAACGCTCGAACTGACACGCGAAAACCAATCCGCGCTGCAAAGCGGCGTCCTGACCCGCCAGGTGGAGTATGACCTGAGCGTACTGCGGGCAGCGCTGCTGGTGCAGCGCGCCCGCCTGTACCTGGAACAGTCCAATTTTGGGCTGGCAAGGCAGGAAACCGGCGCCGCGCGCGCCGTGCTGGCTGGCTTGCAAAGCAATGCCACCAGCGAACAAAGCGCCGAACTGGCAGCCTGGATCGGGCGGCTGGATTCTGCCCTGGCAAGCCTGCCCGATTTTCCGGTTCTGGCGGACAACGACCTGCGCACCGCCGAGCAATTGCTGCTGCTACCCAAAGCGCTGCTCGACTTGACGCTGACCCCCGCCGCTATACAACAAGAAACCCTGTCCTTTACACCCACGCTCGGCGGCACAGGGGCGGCTACGCCGACCCCCGGCGGCTTCACCCCTTCACCCACCCCCACCCCGACCCGAACCCCCTGATACCAACGAGGTCAAGCAGATTATGGAAACCGATAAAACCAATCCCGATTCATCCTCCCCGGCAGCAACCAACGGCGAAGCCGCAGCCTCCGACCAGCCTGTTGCCGCTTCCAGCCCGGCGTCGCTGCCACCCTACCAGCCGGACCCCGCCCCGCCAGGCGCAGAGTCACCCAACTGGCTGCGCCGCAACACGCCCTGGCTGGCGGGCATTCTGATCGCCCTGCTGGTTGGCTTTGGGCTGGCGTTTTTCCTGCTCTACCAGCCTGCCTTGCAGTCCATGCAACTCGCCCGGCAGGACGCGGATCAAAAGGCACAGACAGTCGCCACGCTGGAAACCGACCTAGAGAACACCCGCGTCACGCTGGATCAGACCCGCAATGATCTAAAAACCACCACCGATACGCTCAAGGAACTGCAATACCAATCCACCCTGACTACCCTGCAAACCAACGTGGCGTACGCCCGCCTGGCGCTGGTGACCAAGGATTTGCTGACCGCCCGCCAGGAATTGAGTGCGGCGCAAGCCAACCTGAAATCCTTTACCGCACTGCTGGGCGACGAGGAAATCGAAACCGCGCTGAACGAACGGCTGGCGCTGGTGCGCTCAACCGTTTCCAGCGACCCGGCAAAAGGGTTGGAAGAATTGCGCATCCTGGCGGAAAACCTGTCCCGCCTGGAAAAACCGTAACCCCCGGTTTTTTTCCTGCCCCCGCGCCGCGACCTGCCGGCTGCGGGGGCAGTGTTTGGTTTTTAGTACCGCAGGAACGCCCCAATCTGTCCGAACTGGTTTAAACGGTCGTGGGCGTGAATTACCTCGACATCCCCACCGTTGCGCATCGTCCGGCTAATGGAAAAATCCACGCTGTCCGGAATTTCATGCATCTCGCCGCCGCAGACCGGGCAGGTTTTGACCAGTTTTGCGGTCAGGTAATTGCAGTTGGCGCAGCGGTACGCCGGCTGGTTAAAACCGTGCGCCACCACCAGCGTGCTGATCCGGTCGCCGTTGACGGCCTCCAGGGTGGCTTCCAGACCGGTGATCGCCCCGCTGTTTTTGGCAGCCCGGGTAATCATATCCTCAATCAAGAGGTCTTCGCGTTTATGTTCCGCCTCATGCCCGATCTGCATCGCCTTCGCCAGCACTTCGGTATGTCCGGCGTTCATGCTCATCGGAAAACTGCCCACCACCAGGCTTTGCCATGCCTTGGGCAGCAAGCTGCGGAACAGGGCAATGTTATCTTCCGACCCGCCCAGCAAAATCCGGCGGACACGGTTGGCTTCGAAAAACCGCACCGAAAAATCCACCGAGTCCTTCATGTTGCGTTCGATTACTTCTTCCATGTGGCGGGTGCGTCCGGCAACCCCGCCCAAAGCGCCAGGAATGGTGGATGCACCGCCGCGCTTGGTGTGCTTGACGGCTTCTCCCACCACGCCCTCTTGCTCGCGCAGTTCACCCAGATGGAAGAAGAACAGGCGGGCGCCTTGCTTGTCCACCAGCACTACGCCGTACCCGCCGTAACTGTCCAGCAAGTCCGCCAGCACGCGCACACTCGAACGATCGCCAACGTGCACCAGGTCCGGCACGGGAATTGCCAGCGGATAAACGCGGAAAAAGTTTTGCGGCGCGCATGAAAACAGAGCAACGCCGCGTCCGGACCAGTCATATTCGTGTTGGAAATAATTTTCAATGGTTGCTACATCTTCCGGCAGGTTTACCCCCTTAAGTAAATTGCGCAAGCGCAACCGATAGGCGTCAGAATTACCTGCTGTCGGATCGGTATTGAGGTAAACGCTCAACACAGACTCCGGGGAAACGAATTGCAGCAATTCCCGCAGCTCACGTTCAGCCAACATGGCAACCTCCTTATCGATTGTGATGGAATTGATCCAGACAATGCTCCGTATTACTACGGACGCCTTCCCAGTGTGATGGTTACCTCCTCTTCTGTATTATCTCGTAAAACCGTCAGGGTGACCTGGTCGCC
>JBBIQB010000039.1:0-21619 GCA_037442545.1 Bellilinea sp. | reverse complement strand
GTCCTTGGAGAACGAAGCCTCCAACGCGCTGGTGGAAGGTTACCGCGTGGCAGGCAAAACCGGTACGGCGCAAATACCCGGTCCGGATGGTTACACCAACCAGACCAATGCTTCGTTTGTTGGTTGGGGGCCGGTGGACGACCCCCGCTTTATCGTCTATGTCTGGCTGGAAAAACCGACCAGCTCCGAATGGGGCTCGGTGGTGGCTGCGCCGGTGTTCGCACAGGCGGTCGAAGAATTGGTGGTGTTGATGAAAATCCCGCCCGATGAGGTGCGGCAGCAATATGCGGCAGGACCATGAGGTGATGGTGAGATGTTGACACTGGCGGATGTACTTGAAGCCTTGACGGGTGTGCGACCGGAAGCTGCCTCGCTGTTGATCAGTGAGGCTGCGATTGATTCACGCCAGGTGATCCCTGCTAGCCTGTTCGTGGCATTAAAAGGGGAGCGCAGCGACGGGCATGACTACATCCAGCAGGCGTTCGAGCGCGGCGCGCAGCTGGCACTGGTGCAGCGCGAGACCGGAATTGCCTGCCCGGTGCTGGACGTGCGTTATGGTTTGTCATCCCAGGTTACCCTGCCGCGCCCGCCGTTCTGCATCCGGGTGGAGAATACGCTGCACAGTCTGCAAACCTTGGCGACATACTGGCGGCGCAAGCATGACATCCGGGTGATTGGGATTACCGGCTCGGTCGGCAAATCCACCTCCAAGGAACTGATTGCCGAGGTGTTGAGCCAGCGCTACCGCGTCTTGAAAACCCAGGGCAACCTCAACAACGAGATTGGCATGCCGCTTACCTTGCTGCGTTTGACACCTGGTCACCATGTTGCGGTGCTGGAGATGGGTTTTTACGTGGAGGGCGAGATTGCCTTTTTGTGCGAAATTGCCCAGCCGCAGGTAGGGGTGGTAACCAGCATTGGCACGGTTCACGCCGAGCGCGCCGGCTCTCAGGAAAATATTGCCCGTGGCAAATCGGAATTGGTACAGTCGCTGCCACCCCCTCCGGTCGGGACGGCGGTGCTCAACTGGGACGATGCGTGGGTGCGCTGGATGGCAGATAAAACCCACGCCCAATTGTTCAAATACGGGCTCGACCCGCGCACAGACCTGTGGGCGGACGAGATCGAGAGCCTGGGGTTGAAAGGCATCCGCTGCCGGCTGCATTACCGTGGCGAGTCGCTGCACCTGCGCGTCCCGATGATTGGGCGGCACTCGGTGCACACGCTCTTGCGTGCGGCGGCGGTCGGGCTGGTGGAAGGGTTGACCTGGCAGGAGATTGCATACGGTTTGCAGCACAGCCAGTCGCAGCTGCGTCTGGTTACGGTCAACCTGAGTAATGGAGCGATGATCCTGGATGATTCCTACAATGCCTCGCCCGAGTCGGTTTTGGCTGCCCTTAACCTGCTGGCGGAGATCGAGGGCAGAAAAATTGCCGTGCTAGGCGATATGCTTGAGCTCGGACAATACGAGCGGCAAGGGCACGAAAAGGTGGGGGTGCGCGCTGCCGAAGTGGTTGATGAATTGATTACCGTGGGCGAACTGGGCAAGATCATTGGCGTGACGGCGCACAAGGCTGGGTTATCGAGCGCAAAAATCTATACGCTTGCCAGCACGCAGGAGGCGACAGATTTGCTGCGTGCCCGCCTGAACGCCGGCGACGTGGCATTGATCAAAGGCTCTCATGGTCTGCGCATGGATCGCATCGTGGCGTCCCTGGAGGCTGAAGCATGAGAGAAACATCCCTTGCCCTGGCGTTGAGCGGGTTGAGCTTCATGCTGGCGATCATCTGGGGGTCGCCGCTGCTGCGCATTCTGCGCCATTTCCGCATCGGTAAAATCATCCGGGTGGAAGAGCCAGCCCGGCACTTTACCAAAATGGGCACGCCGACCATGGGCGGGGTGATGATTATCCTGCCGGTGATGTTGCTGACGATCTTGCTCAACGCGGCATCCTTGATCGGGGTGTCGGTATTGGGCAGGTCGGTCCTGCTGCCGCTGTTGGTGCTGCTGGCGTTTGCCGTGTTGGGCGCGCTTGACGATTGGGAAGGGATTCGCGGTCCACGACGCGGCTTGGGAATGCGCGCGCGAACGAAATTTATGATTCAACTAATTCTGGCGTTGGGCGTTGCCTTTGCCTTGAAATACCTGCTGGGCGTTCCGGAGATGTTCTGGCCCGGTTTCGATGAACCGATCTCATTGGGAATTTTCTATATCCCCATCGCGGCGTTTATCATTGTCGGGATGTCCAACGCGGTCAATTTCACCGACGGGCTGGACGGGCTGGCTGGTTTGATCGCTGCGACCGCTTTCGCCGCCTACGGCGGGGTGGCACTGCTGCAGGATCAGGTCTTTCTGGCACGCTTTTGTTTTACCCTGGTCGGGGCGATCTTTGGGTTTTTGTGGTTCAACGTCCACCCGGCGGAATTGTTCATGGGCGATACCGGGTCGCTCTCCATTGGAGCAACGCTCGGCGTGGTTGCCTTGATGACCGGGCAATGGCTGTTGCTGCCGGTGATTGCCATCATCCCGGTCAGCGAAGCGCTGAGCGTGGTGATCCAGATCCTGTACTTCAAAGCCACGAAAGGCAAGCGGTTCTTCCGCCTGGCGCCGTTGCATTATCATTTCGAACTGGGCGGCTGGAGCGAAACCCAGGTGGTGCAGCGATTTTGGTTGGTCAGCCTGTTGTTTGCCATGCTCGGCGTGGCGCTGGCGGTGGTGTGATGGCGAAACCCTGGACTGAAATGCGCGTGTTGGTCGTTGGCGCTGCCCGTCAGGGGCAGGCGTTGGCGCGTTTTCTGGTCGGCAAAGGTGTCCGGGTGGTGTTGAATGACCAGCGCAGCGAGGCGCAGTTAAGCGCGGAGCAAAGCGCATTGAAGAACCTGAACGTTGAATGGGTTACCGGCGGGCATCCCATCCAGGCGCTGGATGGAGTCGACCTGGTGTGCGTTTCCGGCGGGGTTCCGCTCACCATTCCGTTGCTGGTCGAAGCGCGCCGCCGCAGTCTGCCGTTGACCAACGATTCGCAACTATTTCTGGAAAGCGTTGCCTGCCCGGTGATTGGCATAACCGGCTCGGCGGGCAAGACGACCACCACCACGCTGGTGGGCAGAATGGTAAAAGCGGCGGTGCAGTCGCCAAGTCAGGCATGGGTGGGCGGCAACATCGGCAACCCCTTGATCGAGCATTTGCACCAAATTCAACCCGAAGACCAGGTGGTGCTGGAACTGTCCAGTTTCCAATTGGAATTGGTGACCCGTTCGCCCCAGGTCGGCGCGGTGCTGAACATCACCCCCAACCACCTCGACCGCCACGGAACGATGGAAGCCTATATAGCGGCAAAGGCGCGCATCCTGGATTTTCAACAGCCGGACAATGTGGCCGTGCTCAATCGGGAAGACCCTGGATCGTGGGGACTTGTAAACCGAGTGCGCGGCCGGTTGGTGACCTTTGGCATCAACCGCCCCGAGCGATGGCAGATTGGTACCTTCCTGATGGACGGTTGGCTGTATTGGCAGGATGAGCAAGGCGCACAGCCGCTCTTTGCCGAAGCGGAGATTGCCTTGCGCGGCGAGCACAACCGCTTGAATGTCCTGGCGGCTTGCGCGATTGCGTTGGCGGCAGGCATTTCAACCGATGCGGTGCTGCAGGGCGTGCGCGGGTTCTGCGGCGTGCCTCACCGGCTTGAGTTTGTCCGCACCTGGAATGGCGTCCATTTCTTCAATGATTCGATTGCCACTGCTCCGGAACGGGTGCGGGCAGCGCTGAACGCCTTTGGCGAACCCCTGGTTTTGCTGCTGGGCGGGCGCGACAAGAATCTGCCCTGGGAGGAGTTGGCTGCGCATATTCGCCAGCGGGTGGATCACGTCGTCCTGTTTGGCGAAGCCGCCGGGAAGATCGAACAGGCGCTCGGCAAGCCGCAGCCCGGCGGGCTGCCGCGTAGCATTGTCCGCTGCGGTGGCTTGGAAGAAGCGGTTCAGGCGGCTGCCGGGCTCGCCAAAGCCGGGAACGTGGTTTTACTCTCGCCTGGCTGCACCAGTTTCGACGCGTTTAAAGATTTCGAAGAACGAGGGGAGGCATACCGTTTATGGGTGAACAAACTGCCGTAAATCCACGCATCTCCACAGCCGCGCCATCTGCCGCGAGCGCTGTGCGCCCGATCCGGCTGGGGATCGACGTCCCATTTGTGCTGGCGGTGATGTTCCTGCTGGGCTTTGGGTTGTTGATGGTTTATTCCGCCTCCTGGCAGCCTTCGATGCTGGCAGAAAAACCGGTGAGTTACTTTTTCCTCAACCAGCTGCGCTGGGTGGTGGTGGGTATCATCGGCGCGATTTTCTTCATGTACGTCGATTACCGGCGCTGGAAGAAATGGGTGGTGTTGATGGTGCTGGTTATGATCGTGCTGCTGGTAGCGGTGGTGTTGTTCGGCGAAACGCGCTTCAATTCGCGCCGCACGCTGTTCAGCGGCTCGGTGCAGCCCTCCGAACTGGCGAAACTGGCAATCATCCTTTACCTGGCATTCTGGCTGCATTCCAAGCAAGAAGTGCTCAACAACGTCCATTTCGGTCTGGTGCCGATGATCTTCATCTTGGGCGTCACCGCGGGTTTGATCATGCTCCAACCGGATTTAAGCGCAACGCTGACCATCCTGGTGTTGGGCGGGTTGATGTTTTTCCTCGCCGGGGTCGATCTACGGCAAATCATCTTGATCTTGCTGATCGTGGGCGGGCTGGGCGCATTATTCCTACTGGTTTCGGAGACCGGGCGCTACCGCTTCGACCAGTATCTGATTGCGGTGCAAGACCCGGTCAACGCTACGGATCACATCAAACGCTCGATTGAATCGGTCGTGCGTGGCGGATTCTTCGGCGTTGGCATCGGGCGTGGTGAATCCAAGTTCGCGCTGCCGGTTTCGCATACCGATTCGATCTTTGCCGTGATTGCCGAGGAGACCGGTCTGCTGGGCGCCTCTGTGGTGGTAATCGCCTTTGTCGTGGTGCTGTGGCGCGGTCTATCCATTGCCAGCCGCGCACTGGACCTGCAGGGCAGGCTGCTGGCGGCTGGCTTGACTTTCTGGATCGTGATGGAGGCCGTATTGAATATGGGCGTAATGGTCAGCCTGTTCCCGTTTGCGGGAAACGCGCTGCCATTGATCAGCGCCGGCGGTTCCAGCCTGACCATGACCCTGGCGGCGGTTGGATTGATCCTTTCGGTTGCGCGGGTCTCGAACCGTAAAAAATTCGAAGAAGAAGGGAGAACATTTGGTGCGGTTGTTAATTTGCGCCGGGGGAACGGGAGGCGGGGTGTATCCCGCGCTCACCGTTCTCCGGAAACTCGGAGATAATGCCGACCCGGTTTTATGGGTGGGCGGGGACGATGGAATGGAAGCCGATCTGGTAACACGGCAAAACGTCCCCTTCCGCGGCATTCCGGCAGCCGGGGTGCACGGCGTTGGCGCGCGCGCTCTGCCGGGTAATCTGCTCCGGCTGGCGCAAGGCACGCTGGCTTCGCGGCGCATCCTGCGCGAATACCGCCCGGATGTTCTCTTCTTTACCGGTGGTTATGTTGCCGTCCCCATGGCGTTGATGGGGATTCCGGTCAGCAGCCTGTTGTACGTCCCGGATATTGAGCCGGGGCTGGCGCTGAAGACCCTGGCGCGCTTTTCCGATTGTATCGCCGTGACGGCGGAGGAATCGCGGGCTTATTTTCCCAACGCCCGCCGGGTGGTGGTCACCGGCTATCCGCTGCGCGCGGAACTGACTGCCTGGACGCGGGCGGAAGGGCGCAGGCATTTTGGCATTGATGAACGTGAACGGGTGGTGCTGGTTTTTGGCGGCAGCAAGGGCGCGCGTAGCATCAACCGAGCAGTGGTCGAATCGCTGCTGCCGGCGTTGCTGCCGCGGGCGCACGTGATTCACATCACCGGTCAATTGGATTGGGAAGACATGCAAAGCCAGGCTGCCCGCCTGCCGCGCGAGCAGGCTGGCTTTTACCATCCGTTTCCATATTTGCACGACGAAATGGGCGCGGCACTGGCAGCCGCCGATCTGGCGGTGTGCCGGTCGGGCGCGTCCACGCTCGGCGAACTGCCCTGCTTCGGGCTGCCGGCGATCCTGGTACCCTACCCGTACGCCTGGCGCTATCAAAAGGTCAACGCCGATTACCTGGCATCCCGCGGCGCGGCGATCATCCTCGAAAATGATCAGTTGTCTGCCCGCCTGGCAGAAATGGTGACCGGATTGATGGCAGATAGCAGCCGGCTGGAACGGATGCGCGCAGAAATGTTCAAGCTATCCCGCCCAGGCGCGGCAGAGACAATTGCCAGTCTGATTCAGGAACTGGCGGCAGTCCCCGCGCAGAAGGGGAGGTTGACGACATGGTAAGTATCAGTGTGGTCTTCTGGATGCTGGTGATTTTATTCGCCTTGGTTGGCGGGGTGCGCGGCTGGGCGCGGGAAATCCTGGTTTCCTTCGCAGTCATCCTCGCCATGTTCATCATCACCGTATTGGAGCGGTTTGTGCCTTTCATTCGCATCCTCAGCGAGAATGCTCCACAAACCTTGTTCTGGATGCGCTCGGTGATTGTATTGTCGCTGGTCTTTTTTGGTTACCAAACCCCCAATCTGCCGCGCATTGCCCAATCCGGGCGCTTTGCCCGCGAACGCCTGCAGGATGTACTGCTGGGCTTTTTCCTCGGCGCGGTCAACGGCTTTCTGGTGTGGGGTACGATCTGGTGGTTTTTGGATGATGCCAACTATCCGTTTGCGATCATTTCCGCGCCGGATGAAACCACCGTCATAGGGCAGGAGGCGCTGCGCTTGATCCGCATGTTGCCGCCCGTGTGGTTGATGGCGGAAACCGGAACCCCGATCATCTATTTTGCGGTGGCAATTGCGTTCGTATTCGTCCTGGTGGTGTTTGTATAATGAAGCACATTCATCTCATCGGCATCGGCGGCAGCGGTCTCTCAGCCATAGCCCTGTTCCTCAAGGAAAAGGGCTACCAGGTTACAGGCTCGGACCGCACTTTCTCCCCTCTGGCAATGCAGCTGGCGGGCGAGGGGGTCGCCGTCCATGCCGGGCATGATCCCGCCAACGTGCGCGGCGCCGATCTGGTAGTACGCTCCTCCGCAGTTCCGTCGGACAACCCCGAAGTCGCCGCGGCACGGGCAGCGGGCATTCCGGTACTCAAGCGCCAGGAATTCCTGGCGGAGTTGACTGCCGGGAAAACCTGCCTGGCAGTGGCGGGCACGCATGGCAAAACCACCACCACCGCCATGCTTGCCTGGGTGCTGACCTGTCTGGGACAGGATCCCTCGTATATCATTGGTGGGGTTTCCAAAAACCTCAAGCGCAACGCCCATGCCGGGCAGGGTGAATGGTTCGTCATTGAGGCGGATGAATACGATTCGATGTTCCTGGGGTTGAACCCCCAAGCCATTCTGTTGACCACCGTCGAACACGACCACCCGGACTGCTTCCCGACCAGCGAAGTGTATTTCGATGCCTTCCAACAATTCATCGACCGCCTGCCGGCGGATGGGCTGCTGGTTGCCAGCCAGGACGACGAAGGCGTGCGCCACCTGGTGGCAGGGTACAAAGCGCAAGGCAAAGCCTGCCTGACCTACGCCATCCAACAGCCTGCGGATGTGCAGGCTGTGCGCCTTTCCCCCAATTCGCTGGGCGGGTTCGATTTCAGCCTGCGCGCAGGCGCGGGGCAGCGCAGCATGCCGCCGGTGGATGTACGCCTGCAAGTGCCCGGCAGGCACAATGTGGCGAATGCGCTGGCAGTGCTCAGCCTGTGCCATAACCTGGGTCTGCCCCTGAGTCAGGCAGCTAGCGCGCTGCAGGAATTTAGCGGCACCGGGCGGCGTTTCGATGTGCTGGGAGAAGCCGCCGGGGTGGTTGTGGTGGATGATTATGCCCACCATCCGACCGAGGTGGCGGCAACGCTGGCGGCTGCCCGCGCGCGCTATCCGGGGCGGCGCATTTGGGCGGTATGGCAGCCGCACACCTATTCGCGCACGATCACTCTGTTGCACCGCTTTGGGCAGGCATTCGAGAGCGCCGACCGGGTGGTAGTGATCGAGATCTACGCCGCGCGCGAACAGCGGGAGGGCTTTTCCGCCGCGCAGGTGATCGAACGGATCGCTCATCCTGCGGTACAGTTCATCGCTACCCTGGATGAAACCAGCGAATATTTGCTTGCCAACCTGACCAGTGGTGATGTGCTGCTGGTGCTTTCGGCGGGAGATGCCGACCAAGTAACTGCCCGGGTGTACGCCGGGCTGAAAGAAAGGGAGCAAAAGCATGGCTGAGAAACCCAAACGCATGTACGAGACTGCCGTCACTACGGCGCCCGCGTTTCGGCTGGAGAGCGCTGAATACAAGATTCAGCCGGAACAACCAACGCGGCGGGAATGTTTGACCGCCCGCCCGCCCAACCTGGATGCTGCTCGCGAGGACGTGCTCAACCGGTTGATCGAAGCCATCAAGAGCCTGTAAGCGCATTGTATTGAGGAGCGCAATGATCGATCTGCCTGTGGAAAACCTGCGCCAGTTATTCGGCAGCCGCCTGCAAGAGAACGTGCACCTGGCGAGTTACACCGCCGCGCGCGTTGGCGGATTGGGCGATGTACTGGTTGCGGCGCACAGCGCGGATGAACTGGAACGGGACGTTCAAACCCTGTGGGCGATGCAGGTGTCGTTCATCATTCTGGGCAGCGGCGCGAATGTGTTGATCAGTGATCGCGGTGTGCGCGGGGTGATCATCCTCAACCGCGCCCACACCATCCGCATCGATGTTCACAGTGAGCCGCCGGCTGTGTACGCCGAATCGGGCGCCAACCTTGGCGGGGTAGCGCGCCAGGCTGCCCTGCGCGGCTTGGGCGGTCTGGAATGGGCAGCCACTGTGCCCGGCTCGGTAGGTGGGGCTGTGTACGGCAATGCAGGCGCATTTGGCGGCGATATGCACGGCAACCTGCTGCTGGCAGAAATCTTGCACTCTGAACGGGGAAGGCAGAAGCTGCCGGCGGCGGAAATGGGGTACGAATACCGTAGCAGCATTCTCAAACGTTCGGCAACCAAAGCGGTCATTCTCGCGGCAACCATGCGATTGACCCGCAGCACCCCCGAAGATGTCAAGGCGAAAATGGACGAGTTTACCGCGCGACGAAAACAAACCCAACCACCGGGAGCCAGCCTGGGCTCCATGTTCAAGAACCCCCCCGGGGATTACGCCGGGCGGCTGATTGAGGCGTGCGGATTGAAGGGCAGGCGGGTTGGCGGTGTGCAAGTCAGCCCGGTGCATGCCAACTTTTTCACCAATGATGAATCGGCGACCGCGATGGATTATTACCAATTGATCGGAGAAGTTCGCAGCCAGGTCGAGCGCAAGACCGGCGTTCGGCTGGAACTGGAAATCGAACTTGTTGGAGACTGGCAGTGAGATACTATCGGGTTGGAGAGGAAGCGAGATGACAGACAAGACCAGGGTTGGCTTATTTTTTGGGGGACGTTCCGGCGAACACGAAGTTTCGCTGCAATCGGCGCGTTCGATCATTGCCAACCTCGACGCAGCAAAATTCGAGATGATCCCGGTCGGAATTTCCAAACAGGGTAACTGGTACAGCGGAGAGGGTGTACTGGATGCGCTGGAAGCCGGCAGGACGGATCAACTGACGCCGGTAACCATGCGCGCCGAAGCCGGCGATACCTGGCTTTACCAGGTGACCGGCAATCAGATCGAGCCGTACGCCCGGCTGGATGTTGCTTTTCCGGTGCTGCACGGCACCTTTGGCGAGGACGGCACCCTGCAGGGATTGTTCGAGATGGCGAGCATTGCCTATGTTGGCGCCGGCGTGCTGGCATCCGCGGTTGGGATGGATAAAGGGCTGTTCAAATCGGTGCTGCGTGCCCATAACCTGCCCGTGCTGGATTACCGGGTCATCACCCGGTACGAGATCGAACGCGATGCAGTTGGGGTGATGAAGTCAATCGAGGCAAACCTTGCGTATCCTTTATTTACCAAGCCAGCCAACCTGGGTTCTTCGGTTGGCGTTACCAAGTGCCGCAGCCATGCGGATTTGATGGAAGGTTTGCTGGAAGCGGCGCGCTTTGACCGGCGTATCCTGGTCGAGGTCGGGTTGGAAGCGCCGCGCGAGATCGAGGTGAGCGTGCTGGGCAATCAAACCCCGCAAGCCTCCATCCCAGGGGAGGTCGTTCCCGGCGATGACTTCTACACCTACGCCGCCAAGTATTTGAGCGATCAGTCGCAATTGTTGATTCCCGCGCCGCTGCCGGATGCGCTGCGCGAGGAAATCCGGCGCATTGCGGTGGAAGCCTATCGCGCCATCGACTGCGCCGGCATGGCGCGGGTGGATTTTCTGCTGGAGCGCAGCAGCCAAAAGGTGTATGTGAGCGAAGTCAATACCCTGCCCGGATTCACCCGCATCAGCATGTACCCCAAATTGTGGGAAGCCAGCGGAATCCCGTACCCGGAATTGCTGGAACGGCTGATCGCTCTGGCAATCGAACGCAAAGCAGACCGCGACCGAACCGAGTTCACCTACCGGAGGGAATCATGAGCGTCAATTCATCCTCCTCGATAAGCCGCGCTGAGCAGTTGCGCCAGCGCCGCAGCCAGAAAACCCAGCCGCGCGGCGTTCCGGTGAAGAAAACCGCGCCCGCGGCGCCGCGCCACCAACCGGCGGTGGTGCGTGGTTACCAAGCCACCACCAGCATTCCGCTGCGCAAAGCAAAGCCGACGAAAGTGCGCAAGCAGTTTTATTATTCGCTTGGCGCCAGCGGGGCGGAAATCCGCCTGCCGGCGATTCCGTTGATCAACCCGGGGGCGCGGTTGATCTCGGCGGTGCTGCTGGTTATTTCG
Organism: Bellilinea sp.; assembly: GCA_037442545.1. Classification (GTDB taxonomy): domain Bacteria; phylum Chloroflexota; class Anaerolineae; order Anaerolineales; family Anaerolineaceae; genus Bellilinea. The sequence goes on along the minus strand of JBBIQB010000039.1, from coordinate 10,736 downwards.
CTGCTGGCGTTGTACACCATTGGCTTTGGCTCGCAGTTCGAAGTGTCGAATTTCAAGGTGGAAGGCATCCAACGGCTGTCCTACGGGGAATTCGAAGCGGTATTAAAACTGGAAGGCGCGCAAATTATCGAGTTCGACCCGCAGCAAGCCGCGGCTGACCTGGCAAAGGCATACCCGGAGCTTGCATTCATCGACATTTCAGTCGGGCTGCCGGCAGAGGTGACAATTCAGGTCGTCGAGCGGCAGCCGATGATGGCGTGGGAAGCCGGTGGCGATACATGGTACTGGCTGGACGCCGAAGGCGTGATTCTTCCGCCGCGCGGTGATGCGGGCGAACTATTGCAAATCGAGTCGGATCAAATCCCGCCGCTAGTGGCCTTGCCCGTTGTGGCGGAAACGGCGCAAACGGCGAATCAGAATCCCTCGGCAACGACTTCACCAACCGAAATCTGGGGACGGGTGGCGGACGCGCAGGTGTTGAAGGCAATAAATGACCTGCTTTTGCGCTTGCCTCCAGAATCCAACCTGGTCTATAATTCTATGAATGGGTTGGGTTGGCAGGACCCGCGCGGTTGGGAAGTCTATATTGGCAAAAATTTGGAGAATTTTGAACAAAAACTGACCGTTTATGAATCCATCGTTGCGAACTTTGAGAAACAAGGCGTCTATCCTCAAGAATTGGTCAGTGTGGAGTTCATCAACGCTCCGTTCTATCGATAGTGGAGAATGCCATGGATGAACCAATCGTAGTGGGAATTGATATCGGTACGACCAAAGTGTGCACGCTGGTTGCGCGCGTGGAGGGGGAGCGCAGTATGCGCATTCTGGGGGTGGGAATCGAACCTTCGCAAGGGATTCGCAAGGGCAACATCGTTGACCTTGCCGCGGCGTCCACATCCATTGCCCGCTCTATCGAGAAAGCGCAGCGCACCTCCGGATTCGAAATCACCTCGGCGCTGGTCAGCCTGGCTGGCTCGCACGTTGCCTCGGTCAACAGCCGCGGCGTGGTGGGAATCTCCGGTGGGGTGATCGACGAGGTGGATGTTGCCCGCGCGCTGGAAGCAGCCCAGGCGGTCGCCATTCCGCACAACCGCCAGATCATCCACGTTATCCAGCGCAGTTTTGTGGTGGACGGGCAGGACGGCATCCGCACCCCAATCGGAATGCACGGCTACCGCATGGAAGTGGAAGCCCACATCATCACTGCCGCCGAATCGACGGTCGAAAACCTGCGCCAGTGCGTGCAGTCCGCCGGGGTGCAGGTCAGCCAGTTCGTGCTCAACCCGCTGGCGTCGGCGGAAGTGGTGTTAAGCGAAACCGAACGCCAGATGGGCGCAATTGTGTGCGACATTGGCGGCGGCACGACCGACCTGGCGATTTACATCGACGGCGACGTCTGGCACACGATGGTGCTGGCGGTGGGCGGCAATCACGTCACCTCGGATATTGCGCACGGGCTGCGCCTGTCGATTGACCAGGCGGAGGAAATCAAGAAGCGCTACGGGCACGCGGTAAAAGCCGACATCGCCGAGGATGATGTGATCAGCGTGCGCTCGTTCGGGCAGGATTCGCCCGCCCAGGTCAACCGGCGCGACCTGGCGCACATCATCGAGGCGCGAGTCGAGGAAATCTTCCTGATGGTGCTGCAGGAAATTAAGCGATCGGGCTATGACGGGCTGCTGCCGGCGGGCATGGTATTGACCGGTGGCGCCAGCCAGCTGCCAGGGATGAAGAATCTGGCAAGTTCGGTTTTAGGGTTGCCGGTGCGGGTTGCCAAGCCCGAACGCTTGATCGGTCTGACCGATCAATTGCATTCGCCGGCGTACTCGACCAGCGTGGGGCTGCTGTACTGGGCGTTGCTGCTCAGCGAAGCCGAACCGCTGCGCCCGCGCCGCTCACTGCTGCCGCGTGGCGTTTCCATTGATGGCGACAGGCTCAAGAATTTCTTGAAACGCCTGTTACCCTGATTAATTTGTAGGTTGCATACCGAGAAGTTTTTTTACGGATCAATTCAAGACAGGTAAAGCGGAGGAAAACAAGATGGACCTTTACTCAAACCAGGCAGAATCATTTGCCCGCATCAAGGTGATCGGTGTGGGCGGCGGTGGCTGCAATGCTGTCAATCGCATGATCGAGGAAGGATTGAGCGGCATTGAATTTATCACCGTCAACACAGACGCACAGGCTTTGCTGCTCTCCAAAGCTCCGACCCGGGTACGCATTGGCGACAAGTCCACCCGGGGTTTGGGTGCCGGCGGCAACCCGGAGGTGGGACGCAAGGCGGCGGAAGAATCGGCGGAGGAACTGTACGAAGTGCTCAAAGGTTCCGACATGGTGTTCGTCACCGCCGGTTTGGGCGGCGGCACCGGCACCGGCGCGGCGCCGATTGTGGCGCAAATTGCCAAGGAAGTCGGCGCGCTGACCATTGGCGTGGTTACCCGCCCGTTCACCTTCGAGGGCATGCGCCGCCAGCAGTCGGCGGAATCCGGCATCTCCAAGTTGAAGGAACACGCCGATACGCTGATTGTCATCCCCAACGACCGCCTGCTGCAGATCGTGGACAAGCGGGTCACCTTGCAGGAAGCCTTCCGCACTGCGGATGATGTTCTTCGCCAGGGCATCCAGGGTATTTCCGAACTGATCACCGTTCCGGGCTTGATCAACCTGGACTTCGCCGATGTGCGCGCAATCATGTCCGAAGGCGGCGCGGCGCTGATGGCGGTGGGTCATGCCGGCGGCGAGGACCGCGCCCGGGTTGCGGCGGAAATGGCGATCTCCAGCCAGCTGCTGGATATCACCATCGATGGCGCGCGTGGCATCCTGTTCAACGTGACCGGCGGCAACAGCCTGACCCTGTTCGAGGTCAACCAGGCGGCAGCGATCATCAAGGAAACCGCGCATCCGGATGTCAACCTGATCTTTGGTGCGGTGGTTGATCCGAACATGGGCGACGAAATCCGCATCACGGTCATTGCCACCGGTTTCGACCGTCCCAGCGTACGTTCCCCTTTAGTGGATCAGCGCCCCGCCCCGAAGAAGGAAGAAATCGCTTCCTTCCCGGCGAGCAGCCCGGCTTCAAGCAGGGCTGAGCGGCAAGCGCCCGCATCCTCGCCGACTGAATTCCAGCCGCACGTGATCAACACCAACGACCTGGATATTCCGGCATTCTTACGCAATCGCAACACGCAGCGCTGATCGTACCGGCTATCGGGATGCGGTGAGCCGATGATTTTGGCTGGGCTGATGGACGCCTGGTCCGGGGTTTTCAAACCAACCCCTGCTTAAACTCGCCTGTATCGCCATGGCTGTGACGCGCTGCCACCCTCCTCCGGCAGGCAGCCGTTCGCAGCGCCATGCTTAGCGGTATGTTCACCTGTCTTGTGGAAACCTCCCGAAGATCACCCCTGCGGGAGGTTTCCCGGTTTACGGGTAGATTTCTGCCGGGAGGGCAATTGGGGGCTGCGAATACACCGATCAACCGGCTTTTTTTACTTAACGATTCGTTAACATTGGCGTGGGGTTGATCCAGCCGCCTGAACTGGACAGTCCGTTTATGGGGGTTGTCGAGAAAAACGCGCTTGCACTACCCACATTTGGGGTTGGTTGGGAGCGCTTTACACGGTTCAAAGTCGTGGATTCAATCGCGTCGTACCAATTGTGAACATTTATTCTAGACAGGCAATTTTAAGATTAGAAGTGTTGTTTTTCTATTGCGCGGGATATTCACTTGTGCTAGAATATTACCGTACATATGCCATATCAATTTTATAGTACCCCCATATATGGGGGTGTGTTTTCGAAAAAAATCAACCCTTCCGCAGGGAAGGAACATCGCAATAAAGGCTCAACCAGGGGATGCAGATTAAGAGTCGCTGGCGAATTGAACGGAAGGCAATGGAGGTATGACTTGCGCTGTCCTTACTGTCAGAATGAACAATCCAGAGTGCTGGATACCACCCACGACCAGCGCGGCGGAATCCGCCGCCGGCGGGAATGCGAAAAGTGCGGGCAGCGCTTTTCCACCTACGAGCGGGCAATTCTAGCGACGCCGCTGGTGGTCAAACGAGATGGAACGCGCGAGGAGTTCGACCGCGAAAAATTGGTGCGCGGCATCCGCATCTCGTGCGCCAAGCGCCCGGTGTCCGCCGCCGAAATCGAACGCCTGGTGGGGGAAATCGAAGCTGCGCTGCAACAGATGGGCCGGGCGGAGGTCTCCTCGCGGGTGATCGGCGACATGGTCATTACCGGATTGAAGCAGCTCGACCTGCTGGCGTACATCCGCTACGCGATTGTCTATTTGCATTTAAACGACCTGCATGCCATTCGCAAGGAAATCGACCGATTATTGGAAGGTTAGTTAGAAAGGAGTAAGTGATGGTGACTCGCAGTGAAGATATAAAAAACGGCTTGCTGCCCACTCCGCCGCGGCCGGAAGATCTATCCGCAATTGAGCTGACTGAAAACGCCCGCCAGGTGCTGATCCGGCGCTATGTCCGCCGCGGCGACAATGGAGAGCCAGCCGAGAGTGTCGAGGATATGTTCTGGCGGGTGGCGTATCACGTTGCCGCCGTCGAGGAAAAATGGGGCGAGGACGTGATGCAGCGGGCGCGTGAATTTTACCGGCTGCTGACCGGCAAGCGTTTCTTCCCCAATTCGCCCACCTTCACCGGCGCCGGCACCCCGTTGGGGCAGCTGGCGGCTTGCTTCGTCCTTCCGATCAACGACGACATGGGGCGCGATTCATCGGGCATCTTCCAGACGCTGCGCGACGCCGCCCTGATTCAACAAACCGGCGGCGGTAATGGCTTTGGTTTCTCGCGGCTGCGCCCCAAGGGCGCGCTGGTCAAATCCTCCGCCGGGCAGGCGACCGGACCGGTCGGCTTCTTGCGGGTGTATGATCATGCCTTTGGCGAAATTGCCCAGGGCGGCACCCGCCGCGGGGCGAACATGGCTGTCTTGCGCGTCGATCATCCGGACGTGGAGGAATTCATCACCTGCAAGACCGATGAGAACGCCATCACCAACTTCAACATTTCGGTGGGCATCACCGATGCCTTCATGCAGGCGGTTGAAAACGACGCGGAATGGGAACTGAAATTCCCCGACGTTCATTCACCGCTCTATCGCCAGGTGCGCGGCACGCTGGAACAGATGATCGAAGCCGGGGTTCCACTGATTACCGACAAGGTGGTGCGCGCGCGCGACCTGTTCGACAAGATCGTCCGCCAGGCGCACCACAACGGCGAGCCGGGGGTGCTCTTCCTGGATGCCGCCAACCGCTCCAACCCGGTGCCGCACCTGTACCAACTGGAAGCCACCAATCCGTGCGGCGAGCAGTGGCTGGGACCCTATGAAAACTGCTGCCTGGGGTCAGTCAACCTGGCGCAGCACTTTGCGGCGGGCGGCAGGGTGAATTGGGAAGGGCTGCGGCTGGCGGTGGTCAGCTCGACGCGCTTCCTGGATGACGTGGTGGATGCCAATAAGTACGTCCCGGCGGTGACTCAGCTGGCTGAGGCGGCGCACCACGCGCGGCGGATTGGACTGGGCATCATGGGGCTGGCGGATCTGATGTACCACTGCGGCGTGCGCTACGGCTCCGCCGAAGGGCAGGAGTTCGCTGCCCAAGTGATGGAGTTCGTCCGCTACCACGCCATGCTGACCTCGATGGAACTGGCACGCGAACGGGGTGGCTTCCCGGCGATTCACGGCTCGATCTACGACCCGCAAAATTTCCAGTGGAGCCCGCCGCAGCCGCTTTCGCCCTACACCCGCGATTGGCAGCGGCCGGCGCTGGATTGGGATGCGCTGGTGGGCGGGATCAGGACGCACGGCATCCGCAATGCCGCCCAAACGACGATTGCCCCGACCGGCACGATTGCCACCGTGGCGGGTTGCGAGGGCTACGGCTGCGAGCCGACCTTTGCGCTGGCGTACATCCGCCATGTCAACGATCACGGCAAGGATCTGCAATTGACTTACGCCAGTCCGCAGTTCGAAAAAGCGTTGATCGAGGCGGGCATTGGCGCCGAAAAACGCGAGGATATCTTCGCGCAGGTCATGCTGGAAGGTTCCTGCCAGCCGGTGGATGCCGTGCCGGAGGAAATCCGCCGCGTGTTCGTCGTTTCCAGCGACATTACCGCCGAGGAGCACGTGCGTATGCAAGCCGCCATGCAAGCCTTTGTGGACAATTCGCTCTCCAAGACGATCAACTTTCCCGAAAGCGCCAGCGAAGCCGACGTAGCCACCGCCTACCGCCTGGCGTGGAAACTGGGCTGCAAGGGCATCACCGTGTATGTGACCGGCTCGCGCGACAAGGTGGTGCTGGAAACCCACTCGACCGCCAAAAAGAAACAAGCCGCCGAATCTGGGCTGCCGGTGGTGCTGGAAGCCGAAACGACCAGCGCCCAGGAAGGGCAGTTGACCATCTGGCATGAGACCAAGAAACCGCGCCCGCGCTACCTCACCGGCTTCACCTATACCATCGACACGCCGCTGGGCAAGGCGTTCATCACGGTCAACGAAAATGGCGGCAACCAGCCGTTCGAGGTGTTCATCAACACCGCCAAAGCCGGGTCGGACACCGCCGCGGTGTCCGAGGCGATCGGGCGGCTGCTCTCGTACACCTTGCGGCTGGCATCGCCGATCGAACCGGCGCGGCGGCTGCGCGAGGTGGCAAACCAGCTGCTCGGCATTGGCGGGGGGCGCTCGCTCGGCTTTGGACCCAACCGGGTGCGCTCGCTGCCGGACGGGGTCGGGCAGATTTTGGACGAGTATTTGCAGATCCGCGCCGAACGGCTGGTCTCGCAGCACAACAGCGGCGAAGACGAGGTGAAAACGCCTGGCAATGGCCACCGCAGCGCCGCGGCGCGCATCGACACCCAGCCGGCGGCGCAAAAACTGCTGCGTTTCGGCGACCTGTGCCCGGAATGCGGCGAAGCGGCGGTTATTAATGAGGAAGGCTGCCGCAAGTGTTACGCCTGCGGGTTCAGCGAGTGTTGAGGAAGATGATGAAAAAAACAACCCCCCGGGATAACCACCCGGGGGGTTGTTGTCGATGAAACTGGATGCCCGCGCGGGTAAAATCTGCCGCGCGTATTTACAATCCGTGGGATTACTTGTCGATTCCGTATTGATCGGCAGACGGGAAGAACCTGGCTGGGGGTAATTTATCGGTGGTGATGTACCCCGCCGGGGCGGTGTAAAGATCGATCATGCGGTTGACTGTGGTGGCGCAGGTGTGTTCAGGGGTCGCCGGTTCCATGTTCACGACGTTGCAATCCGGCACGCCGTAGATTTTCCAGCGGTTGAAGTCCTGTTCGCCCGGTGCATACACGCTGCCGATGGCATCAAAAATAATCTCGATGCCTTCTTTGGTTTTGGTGATGGCGCGCCCGATCATCCCGGTGGCGTCTCCCGCCTTGATGGTGGCGCCGAGCGTCTCGGAATGCAGGTCGGTATCGGCGAAGGTCGGGATGCATTCCTGTACCTGGTCGATGATGGTCAAGCCCAGTTTATCAGCCAGCCAGCCGTTGACCGTCCAGGAGTAGCCGGGTTGAATGCTGCCTTTATCCATTCCTTCGAGATATTCCCGGAAGGTTTTGCGGGAAGGCGCGGCAATTTTTGCCTCGAAGTCTGCTTTGGTAAATCCAGCGCCGTGAATTTCCGCCAGGGCGATGCCGTAATGATCGACATTGTAGCGCGATTCGCCGTGAATTTTGGTGATCTTGTGGCAGGCGCCTGCCAGGGTGACGATTTCATGCCCCCAGAAGATATCCTGGTAACCGCCGCCGGTGATTGTTGCGCCGTTTGCCCGGGCAAGTGCGTCGATTTCTTTTGCCATGCTGACGGCGCTTAACCAGGGATAATGCGCTTCTTCGCAGGTGGTGTAGGTGTTGATACCGCGCTTGGCGCACTCACGCAACAGAACGCCCACCTGGTTGACCAGTGACGTGGTGGTTACAATGGCAAACTTGTTGAACTTGCCAGCCGCATTCGGTTTTTCATCGCCGTATGCCGTGTCGAGGGTTTTGGTGAGATCCCCGCTGACGACTACCCCCAGTTTCTTACCTAATTCCAGCACGTCGCCCAGGTCCTTGCCGATGATTTCCGGGCGGTTATCCACAGCGCCAACGATTTCCGCGCCTTTTTCCAGCGCGTAGGCAACAATCATTTTTGCCATATTGCCGCAACCAATTTGCACGACCTTGATTCTGGTTTTCATGTATTCTCCTTTTTATAGTTTCCCCGAATGGGATAATCGGATACCAAGACGTGGTCTGGTGCCGTATCCAGTTAAGCCGTTTTATTTTTTTCCAGAGTTTGGCTTCAAGAAATAGAATAGCCAATTCTCCGTGTCGCGCCAACCACAGGCTTATTGAATTGTTCTCAATAAAAATATTGATGCGGGTGACTGTCTTTGCCAGTTGACTGCGCGGTTATCTGTCTTTGCAAGGGGGGTTTACACAGCCGCTTGCGGAAGCGTGAATTTGCCGGTTTGCATTGGAGGCAATGATGCTACAATGGCTTGATGATGCATACGATGATCGCTTGCCGGTGCTGGATTGGCGGATTGATTGTGATGGGCGCAGTAATTTTGCTGGGTGACTGCACCCCCGCGGTCCCGGCGCAACCCACTCCCACCCCGATCCCCAGCCTGACCGAAACCATCACGCCCAGCCGGACGCCTGAGCCGTCCGCCACGCCAACCCCGTCTCGTATGCCCTCGCTGACAGCCACGCTGTCCGTCACGCCGACAGCCAGCGATACGCCCAGCCCCACGCCGCTGCCCACCTACGCCAAATTGCGCGGCAAGGTGACCATCGCCCAGGCGGTGTGTCATTACGGACCCGGCGCGCCGTATCTGTACAAGTATGGGGTGTACGCAGGCTTCAACCTGGAGATCATCCGCCGGGTGGAGGGCGGCAATTACGTCGAGATTCAAGCCATTGGTGGCAGCAACCCGTGCTGGCTGCGCGCGGATTACATGGACATCCGCGGCGACCTGAACGCGCTCGAGCCGGTGCACCCGTTCGAGGTCAAACTGCCCATCTCGCCCTACTATCCGCCGCTGCCGTGGGCAAACGCGGAGCGCAACGGCGACCAGATCACGGTCACGTTTTCAGCACTGGCGCTGCGCGCGGGCGACGAGCAGGGCATGGCGCCGTACATCGTCGAAGCCTGGGTGTGCCAGGCGGGCAGGATGGTTTTCCTGCCGATCGGCGCTTACCAGACCGAGGTGGTGGTGACAGACGAGCCGGGCTGCGACAGTCCGTCGCGCATGCGCGTCACTGCAGCGGAAAAGCACAGCTACACCCGCCCGATTGAGGTGGTGCTGCCGCCGCGCGAATGAAACCTGTGATATAACCAAAGCAGTACCAACAACCGGATCCGGCGCAACCGGGGGAGCAGTAAAATGGATACCCATGTCATTCGCATAGGTGAAATCCTTGTGGTTGAGACGATACCGGGCAGCGGCGTCCTCGCGGACGAAGCCGGCGCGCTCGACCTGGTGGCTGCCTGCGGCGAGCACCGCGCGGAGCGGTTGCTGCTACACACCGAAAACCTGAGCGATGCCTTTTTCGACCTCAAGACCGGGCTGGCGGGCGCGGCGCTGCTCAAGTTCAGCAATTACTGGCTGCGCGTCGCGGCGGTTGTCCCCGCCGGGCGGATTGGGCAGGGGCGTTTTGCCGAGTTTGCCGCCGAGACCAATACCGGACGGCAGTTTCGCATTTTCAGCCAGCGCCAGGCAGCGCTGGACTGGCTGGCAGGCGCTTAGGCGGATGGCGGGGCGGACACCCGCCAACGATGCAAGTTTTACTGGCGTGCGCCCTGGAATGGGCGAATCACGTCCCGGCTTGCGCCGAGGAGACAGCCAGGATCTCCCCGTAGAAAATACGGTGGTAGTCTTTTTGCGGGTAATGTGACTCGAGTGCGGCATCCAGAAAATGCGCCGGATTGAAGTCATCCCAGTACACTTTGCGGCATTCGATAGCCAGGCTGGCTTGTTCGAACACCGGCGCGGCGACAACCGAAGCAGCCTGCGGGATTAGCCCCGCCTGGGCGATTTTGTCGGCATCCTTCCCGGAACGCGAACCGATCAGCGAGAGCGCTTTGCGGTAATGAGCAGGAAACGCGCACAACGTAAAGGTATCGAACTGGTTGCAAAACTGGTAGGTATAACGGGTTGGGCGGACGAAAACCTGGGCGAAGGGTTTGCCTCCCAATGATCCCAGGCTGCCCCAGGAGACGGTCATGGCGTTGTAGGTGTTGGCAGCGAAATCACCGGCAGTCAGCAGCAGCCAGTCGTTTTCCCAAAAATCATAGACGCGCAGCCGCAGGGTTTCGGTTGAAATCGGTTGGCGTTGCATGGTTTCTCCTCATCAATTGCCGGATACTGAACCAATTATACCGGCAATCGGGTTGGCTCCAAGCAAGTCAGCGTTTGTGCCAGGCTGGGCGGCGGGTGATCAATAATTTTATTGATCGAAGCAAGGTTTTTTTCAATGTTTTTAATAAATTCGATTCCGAATCTCGGTGGATGAATTTTTGCCCATGCCGGAGTATCCTCAGTGTGTACTTGACGACCGGAGGTTGAATTGATGAAAAAAGCACTGGTTCATCATTGGATGACCACCCCCGTAATCACCTGTGATCCGACGACCCGCCTTCACGATGCATTACGGATCATGAACCGCGAGCAAATACGCGCCATACCCATTGTCGAAGATCGGCGTGTG
>JBBIQB010000038.1:0-21687 GCA_037442545.1 Bellilinea sp. | reverse complement strand
AGCACCAGGTCCAGGTTGCGGCGGGAAATATCCAGCAGCAGCCCCAGGTAGGAAGGCACCCGGCGGGTATACCAAATATGCGCAACCGGGGTCGCCAGCTCGATGTGCCCCATCCGCTCGCGGCGCACGGAAGCGCGAGTCACTTCCACACCGCACTTATCACAAACAATGCCTTTGTAACGCGGGTTTTTATATTTGCCGCAATAACACTGGTAATCTCGTGTGGGACCAAAAATCGCTTCGCAGAACAACCCATCTTTTTCAGGGCGCAGTCTGCGGTAGTTGATGGTTTCCGGCTTTAACACTTCACCATAAGACCAGCTACGGATAGTCTCCGGAGAAGCAAGGCTGATGCGTAATGCGACCAAGCTTTTCGTTTCCACGAAGTTGCCTCCTCTTTTATCTCACCCGACGATTTAAACAAATAGAGGCGCTTGAGAGTCCCTCTCACGCGCTAGATTTCTCAGTTAAAATACAGACAACGCATGCATGCAAAACGTAATTATAGCACAATTCTACGAATTGCAAGAAATTGACTGGATTGCATTTTCATTTTTTAAGGTTGATTCCGCCCTCTTCCCGAATCTCTTCCCGTTGCCCCGCCAAAGTCTGGGTGTAGGGTAACTCAATGAAAAACGAACTGCCCTTGCCCAGTTGGCTCTCGACCCACACCCTGCCGCGATGCCGCTCGGCAATTGATTTGACGATTGCCAGCCCCAGCCCGGAGCCGCGCTGCTCGTAGGCTTCGCGCCTGCCGCTGCGGTAGAATTTCTCGAACAGACGCGGTAGGTCGAGCGGCGCAATCCCGATGCCGTTGTCGTGCACTTCGAAAACCAACCGGTCGGCGGCGGGACGCAGCCGCAGAATGACTTGACCGTTGGAACGGGTATATTTGATGGCATTATCAACCAGGTTGATCAGCGCCTGCTGCAGCAACGCAAGGTCTGCCGTCAGGGTAACCCGTTTTCCATCCGCGCTTCCTTCGAAAATCAACGCGATGTTTTTCTGGGCTGCCTGCGGCTGGTGCTGGCGCAGGATATTTTCCACCACCACCGCCGGATCAACTTCTTCCAGGTTGAGCGAGATGCCGGCTTCGATCCTGCCCAGATCAAGCAGGTTGTTCACCAGGTGGGTCATGTTCTCGACCCCCGACACCATCTTGTTGACATAGTTCTGCTGCTGTTCGTTCAACTCACCCACCATCGACAGCATGGTGGTGTAACCGCGCATCAGGGTCAATGGCGTGCGCAGATCATGACTGACCGTGGCGACAAATTCGGATTTGATCGTATCCAGTTCCTTGTAATGCGTAATATCCCGCAGCACGCAGACCTTGCCCAGATGCCGATCCTCACCGGTTACCGGCGCAACGCTGGCGTGGTAAATTTTGCCATTCAAAAGGCCGATTTCGCGGGAGAGGATGCGCTCTTCGAGCGCGCCTTTGATCAATTTAACCAGACCATCCGCCGCGATCACGTCGCTCAACGAACGCCCCGGCATGGCGGTGGATATCAATCCGGGAATGTGCATGGCTGCGGGGTTGAGTAGCAGCAGGCGGTCTTTCTCATCGAAGACCAGCACCGGTTCCGGCGTGGACGCCAACACGGCTTCCAACCGACGCCGCCCGACTTCCGCAAAAGCGTACAGGCGCGAATTGGCGGCTGCCAGCGCGGCTTCGCTTGCCAGTGTGCTCAAGAAGCGCACCTCGTCTTCGGCAAAGGTATGTGCGCGGTCGTACGCCAGCCACAGCGCGCCGTAATAGGTGTTTTCAAAATACAAGGCAAAGGCAATCAAACCCGCCGGATGCGGTTTACCATTAACCGGTGCAATCCGCCGCACCCGCGCGGTATTCGGGATGGAAAGCATCTGGTGCGAACGCATCTGCTCAAACACTTGCAGATCAAGGTGATCGAAGAACATGGTCTGCGCTCCCACACCAATCCGCACCAATTGATCTCCATCCAGATCCATGCGGGTTTCCTGGATCATCACCGCCCTCGCCGATACCGCATCATCGCTCAACGCGGCGTTGAGGATGGGCTGGATTGCCTCGCCGATTTCCAGATTCGCCGCCACTCCCTGGCTAACCATCAGCAACTTGTTCAGTTCATCCAGGCGATTCTTCAGGCTGATCCGCATGTGCTCGAAGGATTTACCCAACCGCCCAACTTCATCCACTCCGCTGCTCAAAATGGGCTGCTCAAGGTGTCCTGCGGAAATCCGCGCGGTTTGCTCGGTCAACCGCGCCAGGTTTCGGGTCACTACACGCACAATTCCAAACATCAACAACGCCCCCAAGCCAAACAGGAGCAGTAAAATTCCCAGCATGGGAATGGCAATCTGCAGCGCAATTTGTTGGGCAACGCTGGCTGGTATTCGGGCAACCACCTGCCACGGTCGCCCGGTGACCTGTTCGGCATACAGCAACTGGCGGGTTCCGGTGGCAGAGACATCCTCATACAACCCGCCGCCCGGTTGCAATTTGCCGATGTACTCCTCCGCCGCAGTCAAAGGCGAGGCTACGCTGGTCTGGTAAAGGATCACCCGATTCTCGTCGAGAACAAAGCCCTCGCCGCCTTCCTCGAGCACGCCCGCCAACGCCGACAAGGCCGGTTGGGTAAAAGGATTGGCTTCAAAGTCGGTCCGCCCGAGGAGCGCTCCAATTGCTACGCCGCGCTCATCCTTAATGGCAGCAATGTACGAGACCTGCGCCGAACGCTCACCCGGGAAGGGCGAGAGGGTGTACACCTGAATCAAAACCCCCTTGAGCGCGAGATCGATCCCGGTCTGTTCGTCTGCCGATAATTGAATCTCGTCCGCGCCGGATTCCGGGTACACACCCAGAGGCTTGCCGCCGGCGTCAAACACCATCAACTGGCGGAAGTAGGGCACCGAACGGATGCGTTCCATCAGGTGCAAATTCAACTCCTCCGGCGAGGATTGCACCAGTTCCGGTCGGGCAAAATCGATCAACAGGCTTTGCCCGGCTTCGAGGAAATAGGGCAGGCTTTCCGCCGCCACGCGGGTCATGCCGGCAAGCCGCGCTTCCATCATGCGCCGGGCTGCCTGTCCAGCCACCCACCAATCCCCCAAGATCAAAAGCACCAACAGGCTGGTCGCCAGCGGCAGGGTAAAGATGACGAATCGCGCTCGGAGACTTTCCTCGGACGGGGAAGGCGCAAGATCGCGGGGCTTTCGCCACAGAATGGGCAGGAACAGGTAAGCGATTTCTGCCAGAGCGCCGGCAAGCAGCAGTTCCACACCGCGGGCGATGAAATACTGCCAGTTCTGGCTCAAGGCAAAATCGAGCCGTTCCGCCAGCGAACCGGGAATCGAGAAAAAAGAGCTGAGTAGAAAGAACGGAATAAAACCAACCCAGACAAGCACCACGGCTGCCACCGGGTGGCGGATGGTGGAGTAGAACGGTGTACGGTAATTCTGGCGTAAGGCAACCCCAAGCGCCAAACCCAATCCACCCAGTTCCAGGATCGAGAAAATATCATGCGAGATAAAAAAGGAGATAAATGTTCCCGCGACCAGTCCAATCAATGTGGACGCCAGCGGACCGCCCAATCCGGCGGAGAATAGCAGCGGCACGCCCAACAGGGCTAATATCACCGGCTCACTCATCTCAACCGGCAGATTGGGCAGCGCGCCGCCATTCATCCACGGCAGTTTGATTTGCAGCAGCACGGCTGCCACCGGCAGGGCTGTCGCTGCCGCGATCAATATCCCCCAGCGAAATTGAGCGCGATAATACCGCGACCGCCAGACCGCCACAAATCCCCACACCAGCAACAACGCCAGAATCAACCAGCCCGCCCAGCCCGCAAATTGAAAAGGCAGGTTAACGTAAGCAGCGGAAGGAAGTTGAAGGCTGGAGATTTGCATAACCGGGTAGGAGAATTATAGCATCGCTCGCCGGATCAATCGGTTGATTTGGGATGGCGGCTAAAGCCCGCCTCGCGGTTGAATCGCTTCCATGCCAGGGAATACAGCGCATCGATGCGCTGTTCGGGCAGTTGGCGGATTTGATCCAGCCATGCGGTTTCGGCATTCTGGGCAATTTGGAAACACTGGCGGGTAAAGTTTTCCCGGCTGCCGCGCTCCATCCCGCGAACTTGCGCTTCCTCCGCCAGAAAAGCATCTTCCAACTCATCCCGGTCGGATAGCATCACATTCGCGCGCAGCGGATAATTGCGCAGCACTTCGCGGTGCAACTGCTCGTGCCGCCAGAATAAGGTTTGCCCATCATAGCAGCCGGTTGGGCGGCTGCCCATGTCCGGCAGCCCGCTGTCGATCCACACCGGCTTGAAAACACTCAGGCACGGCGCGGATGTTCCCGTCAGCCAGTGGGTTGTCCCCTCGGCGGTGATCCGGCTGACCATAGAACCCACCGATTGACTGGCTCGCACAGGACCAAAACCGGCGTGCATGCACACTTCCGCGCCGGTCAACCCGCGATCGATCTGGCGGGGAGTTTCGCCCGCCGCGCCGTGCGCGCGCACGGCTGAAAACATGCTTTTCAGGGTAAGCTCGCCTTTCTGGTTCAGCAGATTCTCACTGGAACACACTTGCCGCCGCCGCGCATCGCTCAGGCGGGTGTATAAAAAATCCGAATAACAGCGGGCAAAATGAAAATCATTCCGCGATCTGCACCAGCCTTTTTCCACCGCGTAGGCAACCAAGTCGGCGGACGCCATGTCCCATTCGGCGCCAATGGTCAAGGCGTTGGAGATGGTACGCACATCCTGCACCTTTTCCGCCGCCCACAACCCGCCAGCAGTCTCCAACACCCAGGCGGATGAAGCATCGGCAATCAAGAAACTGTTGTGATAGTAAAACGGGTGCTTAAAGCCACAGTTGCCGCCCTGCCCGTAGCGTTCCAACAAGGCAATGATGCAGTGTACCGCCTCGCCAGCACTGCAAGAACGCTCCAATGCCAGACGGATGAAATCCATTCCAATCAAGCCCGGCTGCTTATCGTAGGGGATTCGCGTGAAAACCGCTTCGTTGCCGATCACCACGCCATGTTCGTTTGCCCCCATTTCCGCGCCCCAGATCCAAAACGGTTTTGCCAGCAATACGGCAAAGGTATGGCTCACCTGCGGTATTTGGATGTATGTACAGGACACCTGGCTTCCCGGTGGATGATCCGCCGCCGGTATACATTGAATTTCATGCGCTTCGTTGGGTTCCCGGTCCGAATTTTTGGCAAACAGCACAACCCCATCTCTCGTCGAGTTTCCTAACGCAACCAGCGTATCGCACATTTTTATCGCCTTCTTTTCAATCGATCAACCCAGTTGCAGCAGAACTTCGATCCGCGTCCATTCACCCGGCTCGCTTTGGATGCTGAAAGCCCCCTGATGGATATCGACAATCTGGCGGACGATTTCCAGTCCCAATCCCATCCCCTGCCTTTCATAAATTTTCTTATCTTTTTGGAATAACCCGGACAAACCCGCCACCTGTTCGGGGGTCATTCCTTTCCCCGCATCCAGTATAACTATACAATAAATTCCTTTTTCCCGCTGGGCTTGACCGGTCACCCGAATGGGTTTTCCGGCAGGCGAAAATTTGATCGCGCTGTCCAGCAGTTCTTCCAGCAGGCGGTGCAAATATGTCTCCGAAACGCAGATGCGGGCATTTTCAACATCGAGGAAAATATCCTGGCTTCGCTGCTGGGCGTCGCCCAACAATTCGATAACTTGCAGCACGTTCGACTGCGAAATATTCACCCGCGCGTGCCTGGCGCGGGTAATTTTCTCCGAATCGCTCAGGATCACCTCGAGTTCGGTGAAGAGCAAGTACTTTTGCAGCGAACGCAGCAGCCGTTGGGCAGCCAAATGGATATCATTGACAATTTCTAACGTACGGATGTTTTCATCAACCGGTTTCAGGTCGTGGATCAGGAATTCAGAGAAACCCAGGATCACGCTCAACGGCGTCAGCAGTTCGTGTGGCAGGGACAGGCTGATATTGTTGCGCAACTCGCTCAATTTTTGTTGAGCCTGGGCGCGCAATTGGTCATGTTTCAACAACCGGGTTTCAATTGCCTGCAGCAACTCGATGCGCGTGAACGGTTTGGTAATGTAATCATCCGCGCCCAATACCATTCCTTTACGAAAATCGCGGCTTTGCGTCTTTGCGGTCAGAAAAATAAATGGTATGGTGGCAGTGATCGGACTTTTGCTCATCACCGTTAAAACGCCGTACCCATCCACTTTGGGCATCAAAATGTCGCACACCACCAGGTCGGGGAATTCCTGCCAGATGCGGTGGATTCCTTCCTCCCCATCCTGCGCTCCGATGGCGATATACCCTTCCTCGTTGAGCAAATCCAGAATATTCTCGCGAATATCCTTTTCATCCTCGATCACCAGTATTTTTTTCATTTATCCCCGCTTCTCCTAATCATTTCCGTCACTCGCTCAACGGAATTCGCACAGAAAAAACCGAACCGCCGCCCTCGCGCTCCTTGTAGAAAATTTCTCCTCCTAGCGCGTCGACCGATTTTTTCACAATTGTCAAACCCAGCCCGGTACCCGGCACCGATTCCACATTTTCGCCGCGGTAAAAAGGGGTAAACAGGTATTCGCGGTCGCTTGGCGGCACCCCAATACCCTGATCGTGAACGTGCAGCAGCATCTCATGCGAATTGGTCACCAATTCGACCAGAATATCACCACCGGGTTTGGAATATTTGACCGCGTTGGAAACCAGATTGGTTAGGATGTTGCGCAAGGCGCGCCGGTCTATGTGGACATCCGCATTTTCAATGTGGTGCTGGAAGAAGATCGACGGCGTTCGCAGGCTGGATTGCCCCACCTCATTGATGATTTCCTCGCAAAACGACAGCAGATCGGCGCCTACCGCATCCTCCTGCGATCTTTGAGCCTCAATCCGGTTGAACTCCAGGACCTCATTTAACATCTGGTCAAGTTTTTGCGCCGCCGATCTGATCCGTTTACGGTGTTCGATCTGTTTTTCTTCACTCCAGCGCTCGCCATAGTGATCCAATAATTCAATTGAAGACAGGATCGTGCTGAGCGGGGTCTTGAACTCGTGGGTTGTCATCGTGAGGAAACGATAGCGCAAAGCATTTAATTCCTGTTCGGCATGCAAAGCGCGGTGGAGTTCTTCTTCCGCCTCCCGCTGGCGGGTAATATCCCGCGCGACCGCCATGACAAACTGTAAATCTTTTTGCGGGTCCATAATCGGCACCAGCCAGGTACCCAGCCAGACATTGGTGTTATGGATCAGTGCCGGATTTTCGGTATAAATCGCCCGCCGGGTTGCGAACACTTGCCGGATGAATTTTTCCGGGATTAATTGCAGAACCTGATCGTACGGCGGATGCTTGATATTCGCATTTCTAATTCCCAGCGCGTGACGCGCGTAACTGTTCAGGTAATCCACCTTGCGCCGGCTGGAAATCAGGATAATCAAATCGCGGGAGGCTTCAGCCAGCGACCGGTACAACTCCTCACGCTGCCGGATGGCTTCCTCATATCTTCGCTGCTCGGTGACATCGATAAAATAACCAATCCCTTCAATCGGCTTGCCGGACGCATCACGCAATACTTTGATCTCTTCGTGCAGGTAATGATAGTGGTCATCAGCGCAAAGCATCCGGTAAGTCATCTCAATAAAATCTTCCCGCTGCATTTTCGAGAGCATCTCGCGCACCAAATCGCGATCCTCTGGATGCACACGAGATATCCAGAAACCATTATCCTGGGTAAATTGATCGGCTGAATAGCCGGTAACAATCGCAACATTGTCGCTCATATAGCGAACCTGAAAGGGCGGATAAGGAGTGGTCGAATAGATCACCGCCGGGCTGACCGCCAGCAGCCGGTTGAGGATGTGGCGGGTATCCATTAAGGTTTGTTCGACCTTTTGGCTGGCTTTCATACCTTATTCCTTGCAGTAGCCGCGAATTTTTTCCAGCACCTGCTCCAGGTTAAGCCGGTCAGTGTCGATGATCACAGCATCCTCCGCCGGGCGCAGCGGAGCAACGGTACGCGAGGAATCGATCGTGTCGCGGTTGCGCAACGCTGCCAGCACCTGCTGGAAGTCGGCGTTTTCGCCGCGCGCCAGCATTTCCTGGTATCGCCGCCAGGCACGTTCTTCCAGCGAGGCTTCCAGATAAATTTTCAAATCCGCGTCCGGCATGACTACCGTGCCGATATCCCTGCCCACCATAACCACCCGGCCGCGGCTGCCAATGCGGCGCTGCTGGTCGATCATCGCCCGGCGCACACCGGGATAGGCGCTAATCTTGGAAACCAGCGCATCCACCTCCGGTTCGCGAATTACCCAGGTGACATCCTCGCCGTTCAAAAGCACGTCCTCTTTTCGACCGTCTTTTTTCGAAGGCGGCTGCAAATCGATTTGCACATCTTCCGCCAGGTGGGCAATATTATGTTCGTCATCTTCATTCAGCCCGGAGCGAAGTACGGCAAGAGTTACCGCCCGGTATAAAATTCCGGTATCGAAAAACAAATACCCCAGCGACTCCGCCAGTTTAAGTCCAATGGTTGATTTTCCAGAGGACGCGGGACCATCGATGGCTATGCTGTGCGGCTTTGGCAAAAATCACCTCTAGGGTTGGGATTCGGCGCCCGGGAAGACATTTTCCCGCGCCCATAAGAGGATCATCTGGGAATCGACTGGTGCATTTCTGAAAACCATCCAATCCAGCCACTCGACGCCAATCATCAAGTCCCAGCGCGGAACGACGCTCCATGTAAAATCCTGACCCCGGTACGGCAGAGTAAACGATGGGCTGATATTGGCTGGGGTCAGCACCAGGGCAGGTTCGGCTTGCGGAGGAATCACCTTTTCGAACGCAATCTGATTGTAATCTCGGAACAGCCAGCGCATGGAAGGCTGGTCGAGATCGATAATCATCACTTCCAGCTGATTGCGGATGCCGGTGTTCCATTCGGAAAGATCGCCAATCGTGCCCATCAACAGATCCGCATCCGGTTTGGACGGCTCGCTGGCAAGCAGCCGCGTTTCCGGACGGCTTCCCATGCCGGTCGTATGCCAGGCTGCCGCGAGTGCAAACAAAGCCAGGAAGGCGGTCGAACCCCAAACGCTTCCCATCGTCGCAACCCGCACCGACCAGCCCCACCCCATTAACACCAGCGAAGCCAGAATGAAAAAGACCGCCGCGATAATCCCGATCAACGGCATTTGCAGGCTGCTGTTGAATTGAAGGTTATTCAACAGGCGGGCAAGGTTCTGAGTCGCAAACAACCACAACAGCAGCACAACGACGCCATAAATGATCGCCACCCGTTTTTGTTCGAAATCGAACCGCAGAATTTCCTCCAGCATCCGCGCCGACAGGATCAGCATGGGGATCGAAGACCAGAGGATATCCAACGGCTGGCGGGCGGGGTACAGCAGCCCGGCAATCAAGGCAATCAGCCACCACAAACTCAGGAAACGGTCCAATGCGGATGGATGTTTCACCTGGCGGATAACCCGCGCCAAACCAAATACCCAGCCGAACGGTTGGTAAACCAAAACCGCCAGCAGCAGCAAGCCCGCCGAAAAAGTCCCTGCCCCGCCCCAGCCTCTGAAATACGCCAGAATCGAACCCACTGCCGCGCTCAATCCCTGCGGAAGCAGCAACAGTAAACTGCCACTGACCAGCATAGTACCAACACCCCAGGCAAGTGCTTTTTTCCAGTCAAGGTCACCCAATTTCCCCGGCAGCCAAACCGCCGCTTCCTCGTTTTTCGAGATGCGTGGAAACAACCAGAGCGCCAATCCAAACGGGACGAGCAGCTTCCACAGCCCAATGCCTCCCAGCATTGCCAGCCCAGCCGCCAATCCTGCCAGGCGCGGCTGGCGGCGCAGCAAACCAAGGACGAATAATCCGGTAAAGAATACCGCCCAGGTTGCCCCGCCTGCCTGACGCGAAGCCATAATCCAGCCCGGGTCGAACGCCAGCAATACCGCCAGAATAAGCGCCGATTTTCTTCCCAGCCAATCACGGGCAAAATAGGGCAGCAGGCACAGCCCGGCGCCGAACAATGCCGGAACAAGGCGCGCCAGGAAATTGGTGGCAATAAACAGGAAGAATAAACCGGTGGTGCCAACCAGGTAGCCTGGTTCTGCATCGAGTACCTGCGGATTTCGCCCCCCAGCCATTTCAAACGCTTGCAGCGCCAGCCTGGCTTCGTTATCCCCCAAGGGCAACGTCCCCAATTGCAAAAATCGAATCAGAAGAGCAACCAGAAAAACGGCGCTATGGAAGATTTGTTCGGTGGTGATGCGCGTGTAAAGACTTTTCATGTCGGCAATTTTGATTAAGGCGAAGTTTTCACCAGGTAGGACGGTGTTGCGTAGATTCGCACCGATTGATTGGCAAACAGCAAACCCAGGTTGGCAGAGAACTTGTTTTCATTGACCCGGTAGGTGTTGCGCTCGATTGGACCCATGTAAATATAGCGGATTCCGTATTGTTGGATGATCTCGCGGCTGCGCTCCCAATCCGCGGACTGGAACAGCGTTTCAATATCCTGGCGGCGGGAACCCATCTCTTCTCCACCGCCGCGCCATTGGAGAATATGCCCCTCCCAGCCCAGCAGCCCCATCTGCCCGGAATGAGTGGCTACCCGGGCAAAATCGGGGTTGTATTGCGGACCCACCGCCTCGACCACCACGCCCAATGGCGCAGACGCCAAAAACTGGAATGCCTGCCATTCATCCGGCGAAGATCGCTGCAAATAGGCTTTGCCGTCCAGGGTCAAGTGTAGTGGCTGCCCGGCTGCCAGCCCAGTTTTTGCCGGCAGCATCACCACCGGATAGAGCAAGGCGGCAAACATCAACCCCAACCAGCCCACCCGCAGCATTGCGCCGCCCGCTCCGCGCGCCTGGGTGAGCAGCACCGCGCTGGCATACGCCGCAGCCACGCCCCACAGGATCCATGCCTGGAAGTAGAACTTGAAGATCGTGTTCATCCGCGTTCCAAATCCGTCCTGCAGGTAGAAAAACTCCGGAGCAAGGGTCAACCCGGCGCCCAGCAGGATCAGCAACAGGATGAAGCCGCGGTTGTCCTGGTCTTGGTCGGACTGCGGCAAGTCTGGAGCATCATCACGAGCAGTTTCCGCGCAAGGCTGCCGGCGTAACGCTGCCAGTAGCGCCCATGCTGCGGAAATTACCGCCAATAAGGTCAGCCAGCTGCCCGGGCTGGCAATGCGGCGCAGCAGCGCCGTCTCAAACAGCTCAGCGCCTTGTCCGCCCTGCTTGAAAAAATACAGGTTGGCGAGGTTATTCAAGGTCTGCCCCATTTGCGCCAGATTGGGATTGGTCGAAACCATCATCCCCTGTCCAGCTGCTTGCGCCAGTCCAATGCCTATGGCAGCCAACAGCATTAAAATCCACCCCCCCGCCACGATGGATGCGCCCGCAATCAACCCGGCGCGCAGCGAGCCGTTGCGCACGAGGGTTTTTCGCTGCAGTACAAACCAGGCAAACAGGGGCAGCAACAAGGGGGCAAACATGACCCAAAATTGAACACCGCGCGTATGGAATATCAGACTGGGCAATATTCCGCCTGCCTGAGATGCGAAGCCGATATAAAATGGCAAATACAGCAGCACGCCAAGAAAGCCCACCAGCAAACAGACAAACAGGAAATCAGCAATCCGCTGGCGCGACCAGCCCAGCCACAGATACCTGCCCAGAACGTACACACCGCCAAACAACGCCAGATAAATTGGGAAATCCCAGGTATTCAAAAAAGACAACCCGCCAAAGATCAGCGCAGCCGCCCAGGTACGCGGCTGTTTCAGCCAGGATTTCAAATCGGGATCTTGCGGCGGCTGTTTTCTCAATGAAAAATACAACTGCAACGACAAACCGGCAGCCAGCAAGACAAACGGCATTCCCAGCACATGCGGGTGCAGATCTGCCAGCAGGTAGGAGAAAAACGGGAACTCGTCGATGACCTCTTCCTGCTGATTGAGCAAGTTGTAGTCCTGAATCACCCGCGAACCCCGCCACCACAACCAAAAAGTGCGTGTGGGCATCCAACCCAGCGGTTCGGGTGGCGGCTGGTCGAATTCCTTGATGCCCAGCCAGGTCCAAAAGGAAGATTCCAGAACACCCTGCTCGTTGCGCTGCCAGAAAATCCCGCGCGCGTGAAGGACATCCAGCAAGCCAGATAGGTTGCCGATGAGCAGAACCAATAAAGGCGCGAGTAACGCCCAGCCGGCGGCTTTACGTTTTGCGGTGAGGCTGTCCTTGCGGGCAAATACACCCACCAGCAGATTATATACAATGCCATAACATGCCAGCGCGGTCAAACCAAACCACATGGCAACGCCCAAATTGAAGCCAATCGAACTGATCACGCCGCTCAGGTGAATCAGCATCGCAACGATCACGTAACCAAAATAGTAATACGAGATAGCATATCCCGACAGCCACGGATCGAACGGCGGGAATTCGGGGGAGCGCAGCACCGCGTTGATGAAAGCCAGCTCCATCGGTTTTTCGGTGTAGAGGATTTCCGGGTTGGCTGCCCGGACGACCACCCATGCAAGGTAGGCTGCCAGAAACAAGCCCTCCGCGCCGAAAATCAGCCGGGATTGGCTGCGCAGCCAGTCGCGGAACGCGGCTGCTTCCCGCCGGATAAGCAGCAGGCTGATGCCTGCCAGCAGCAGCAGAGCGAACAAAACCCCGCCGCTGTCATTGCGTAAAACCCCAAACGAAGTCAGCAGCCAGAACAGGTAACCCCAGACCAGCAGCCCCAACGGGCGGCTCAAGGTATAACCGCGATCGGGCAGGAACTTCAACAGACGGTAGGCGGCAGGCAGCGTAATCCAACCGACCAACGAGACCAAAAAATACCAGAGAAGCACAGCCGTAACTTGATTCATGGGGAAATACGCATCAAATCAAAACTCACAAACAAAACGTTCCTCCGCATCGGTTCGCAGCGGCAACACCCGCTCGACCGCTGGAAGCGCAACACTGCCGTAAATATGGGGGAAGAATTCCCCATTTGCAGCCGGTTCATAGCGCACTTCAACCGGCAGACGGTCAGCGGCAATTTCCAGTAGAACCAGATCCTTCCTGCCCTTGAAAAATGCCTCAGCCGTGCGCAGCACCTGCTCCCGGGTTGAACAATGTATAAAGCCTTCGCTCATCAATGAATCGGCCGTATATTCTCCATTATCCAACGCAAGATACCAATCCTCGGAAAAAGCAATATGGTAAATCAACGGCTCGAACCGTTCAGCCTTCATGGGATGACCTCGTATATCGTGGTGTCTATATCGCGGTAGACCGCCTTCCACGCCTGTCCTTCCAACGCGGGGAATTTGCTCAAACCAGGCGGCTCGTAATACGCCTGCTCCAATTGACCCACGATGATGTATTTTACCTCGTAACGATCCAGTATCCGGCGAGCTTTGGCTAAGGATAGGGTGTTGTACAGTTCCGCCACGTCATTAATCCGGTCTTGAATGGTGTTGTCATTCTGCACCGCCGCCCGCTGCTGGCGCTGATGCCAGTCCCAGCCGATGACAGTTGGCAATCCGGTATAAATCGAAAAGCGCGATCCCCAACGGTACAGGGGTGTATTGGCTTCCACGATGACCGGCGACCCTTCCACATTGTCTTGCATCCAGCGAATGGCGCGATAATCCTGGCTTAAGTCGAGCAGCCGCCCCTGATCTGAATATTCCGCCGTGCGTATGAACGCCATGCCGTCCAGACCGTGTGGCGCAACGGCGCTCATCCGGTCACGGATCTTCGCCGGCGCAGCGGTCAGCGGGTACATCAGAGCCGCAACCAGCAAGATCGCGGCAGCCGTCTGCCAGACGCGCTTCCAATTTGCCGGACGCGCCTTGATCATCTCGCCCGCCAGCCACACCGCGCACACCGCCGCGCACACCGCCAGCAGGTTCCAGGCTTGCAAATAAAACTTGAATACCGTGTTCATGCGCCCAATATCGCCCACCAGCACGATCACCTCGACCATCAAGGTCAACACCACAGCTGTGCCAGTCAGGAACAAGACCGCCCGCCAGGCGTCGGATTGGCCGGGTCGCAGCAGCAACACCAGACACCAGGCTGCCAGTGTAATTGCAATGAACGCGATTTCCACCTTTTGCGGGACCGCCAGCAGCAGAATGGTCAGCAAATAGGCTGCCAGCGCGCTCAGTATCCACAACCGATAAGGACGCAGTTTTTGAAGCGCAGACAGCGGTGTATTTGCCATCCAGTCGATGGTTTGCGCCACCAACCAGCTGGTAATGAAAAAATAGAACAGTCCCCAATGAGTCAAATAGGACCAGAGCGGCGAGCGCCCGCCTTGCCAGATTTGGACACTGCCGTATCCCATTGCATACCAGCGGCTGTAAGGCTCGAACAGCAAAAACGAAAGTCCGACCAGCAGCACGCTGACAGCCAGTCCGGGAATTAGACGCCGCAGCCAGGTGTACGCGCCGGGTAAAAACCACGCTGGCGGCGGAGCATAGCGCAGCGCAGTGTACAGCAAAGCAGATATCCCCAAACCCAGGTAGGTGGGCATATCCCAGGTGTTGGTCGGACGCAGCACCCCAATGATCAGCGCCCCCAGCACAATGGTGACCACAAATGCTGCCCAGCCATGTTTTTGCCGGCCGCCCCACTGCCATTGCGCCAACAACACCGAAAGACACCAGCCCAGCGCCAGCATGGTCAGCGGCAGCGCAAACAGGTGAGCGTGCGGATCGGCGTAGATAAACGTAAAGAACGGGAACTCAGTGATCGCTTCACCCGGCAACGCCCGGCTGGGAATCCAGTACCAGTCGCCGGTGCTGTATGGCAGCCGCGCACCGGCAAAATACCGCGAGAGTCCCTGCACCGTCCAAGACAGCCTTTGCAGCAGGTTGGCGGTTTCCAGGGTTCCACCGTCCATCGCCAGGCGCATCAAGCCATGCCAGATCATCCGCACCGTGCCGAGGTTGCCGAGAATCAGAGCAGCCACCGCCGCGCCACTACCGGCAAGCAGCGCGCCTTTTTCGATGCCAAAGCGCGTCAAGCCCGCCAGAGCACCTTCGTCGCCGGGTTTTTGGGCAGCCCGGACCAGATTCCACCCGGCGCTGAAAGCGCCCAGCGCGAGCGTGGCTGCCATGGTTGGCAGAATCAGGTTATAGGCAATCGCCGGTACAATGCCGAGCCATTTGGTTGGCACCGCCGCCAGAACAAAGCCGAAATAGTAATAATTGATGTACATTCCGCTGTACCACGGGTTGTACGGCGGGAAGATGGTGCTGCGGATAACGGCATTAAAGTAGGCGAAATCCATCGGTTTTTCCCCGCCAAAAGCCGGATGCCACAGGTCCGGGTTGCCCACCCGAATCAGGGCGAAGACCGCGAACACGATCAGCCCGAACAGTTCAACAACCAAAAAATACCGTTTCCGCTCCCGCCACTCATCCAACAGTTGCTGGCGCTGCCACAAGACTGCCAGCCCGCTCAACAACACCAGCAGCACCAGCACAGCGCTGATCGTCAAGCGGTTGAAGGCAATCCCTGCCGATCCGGCGATCCATACCGCCCAACTCCATAACAGCAAGCCAGCGATTTTCGCCAGCGGGTAGCCCCGATCTGGCAGCCCTCTCATGGCTACGCGCAGTATGGGGTATGCCAGCAATCCTATCAGACAGACCACCCCGTACCAGACCAGCCAGCCGAGCAGCGGAAATCGGTTCAACCACCCATTCGGATCGAAATATTCCGACCACGTCCCCCCGCTGCGCTGGCGTTCCAACAAATCCGTTGGCAGCATCAAGTTTTCCGGGTACGCAGGCGCTCTGCCGGGCAGGACGTGGATCACGTGGCGCAAATCGACGGCATTCAACAGCCGCGCTGTCCGCAGCGGATCGTATCCTTCGTTCTTCTTGAAGATCAAAACCTTGGGATGGTCGTACACCGTAAAGGCTTCTTCGGCAAACTGGGTGTTGATTTCCAGTCCGCCCAGGTTGGGGTTGGACTGAAAAACTGCCACCAGGTCAAACCCCAGCTGCCCGGCGAACCTTCCCGGCTCGGCGACCCGGTAACACCACAAAATGTCCCGTTCAGCCGGACACCCCAGCAAATGCCGGTAATAGGCGGTCGTCAATGGATACCGTTCGGGCAGCCGTGTCGTCGTTCCCCACTGGCGGTTGGAGGAGATGTAAATATAATCCACCCGGTTCAACAGGCTTTTGAAACGTTCGCGCTTGGCTTCATTATCTTCGACGTACATATCGAAATTCAAATCGCGCGGAAAGATTCCTCCGTAGGGATCGTATCCTTCCAGACGCAACGGCAGCCCGTCATCCCAGTCAGTCTCGTTGGCGGCGCTGGCGGGAAATATCGCCAGATCGCCTTCGCCCTCCAACAACTGCAAACGCAGGGTATAGGATTGTCCACCTTCGATTGTCACTGCCGGTTCGATTGGCAGCCGGTATTGCCCGCCGCGCGCGTCGATTCCTTCCACCAGGAACGGTTGGCGCAGTCTGCCGCCAGCCAGCCGGTTGTCGGACTCGCCGCTCTCGTACAGGCTTACTTCCAAAGTTTTGTCGTCTCGATTTGCCAGGCGGTCGCTGACCCGGAACAGGTCAATCGCCCGCAGTTGCCCGGAGCGCTGCGCCTGGAAACGAATCTCCTGCACCTGGTCGCTGCTGATCGCGCCGATCCACTGCGGCAACGGCTGGTGGACTTGATTTTCGCCCACCTGGAGGAGAATTTCACCGCCTCCCTTGAATGTCAGCGCGGTTTCGGCGCCTTCGAAAGCAATCTGCAATCTGTACAGATGCCCCTTTTCCACCGCTAGCGGAATCTCCAGGGTCACGCGGCTGGGTTGGTTCTCACCCGGATCGAAGGAACTCACCAACAGTCCATAACCACGCGCAGATTCGGGCGTATCCGCTTTGTCAAGCGAGACAACCAGCGTCTTGGGATTGGGGTTCATCGCCAGATCCATGACGGAATCCAGGTTGACCTGGATGATATTGCCGGATTCCCAGGCTGTGAAACTGGCATTCAAGGTTTGATTTTGCTGCAAGATCACCGTCGGCTCGTAAGCCAATGGCTGGCGGTAATCACCCTGGTCGGTCGCCAACACCAGGTTGACCGCCGCAGGCACATTTTGGTAAATCCAGCGGCTGGCTTCGACCCGCGTCACCGGGCGGGTATAAATGCGCGAGAAAGAATACGCCCAAGCAGCCGTGCTCATTAATGCAAGCAGGCTCAATCCAATCGCACCATAACGAACCAGCCTGCCGGTGGTTTGTTGCCCGGATTCGAGCAGCCGGCTGCCTTTTTGGATTAACGCCCAAAGCGCCCAGCCGGCAATCGCCGCCAGGATGGGATAGATCGGCAGCTGGTAGCGCATGGTCGGGTTGGTCTGCAAGGATTGCCAGACGAAATACAGTCCACACCAACCCCAAAAAATCGTCACGGGATGAGTAAATTTTTCCTTGATGATCCGCCAGCCCAGCCAGGCAAAGCCCGCCCAGGCTACCAGTCCCATCGGCAGTCCCATCCCCCACAGCACCATATTTTGGAAAGAAAAGGTCAGCGGGCGGCGCGCCCACTGCAACGCGGGCGGGAAATCCACGTCACCGCTGGTTTGGGCGAGCAGGCTTCTCAAATTGTCCACCCATAACGGGTTGGGGAGCATATCCCAAATTGCCGGTCCTTGAAAAGCATACGGCTGGAAAAGGCGGAAAACGATGAACGAAACCACCGCCCCCCCGGTCAACAACCCAATACCCAATCGCAGCGCCGTTTGGCGCACGGGTTGCGGCGTTTGCAGCCAGCGCCAGATTAACACCGCAGGAAGCAGCAGCGCAACCACAGCAACATGGATTTTGCTGGCAGCAGCCAATCCGGCGGCTGCGCCAAACCCAAGCGAATAGCACCACAAGGACCATTTCAGCTGTCCAAATCGGTTGCGGGCTGCCTCAACCAACTGCCCAGGCGGATCGTCCAGCGGCAAGGTTGCCAGCAATACCGCGCAATAGACTGCCAGGGTGCCAAAGAAGGTGGCAAATGAATCGGCGGTGTAAAAATGCGACTGCTGGATTTGCAGCACCGCGAACGACGAAAAGGCTGCCCCTAGCAATCCCGCCCGGCGATTCCACAGCCGTTCCCCAATCAGGTACACCAGTAACACGGTCAATAAATCCGAAATGACGCTCAGACTCCTGCCCATGAGCTGGATTGTGTCCCAACCGACGCGCCCGACCAATCCCTCGACCAGATAGCGGGTTAAAAAAATCGGAAATGTTCCATAAACAAAAAAACGGTGACCGGCATTGTGCGGGTTGAGCGTTGAAGCGGCGGTATCGAAATATTCACCCAACGAGGCAACCGGCTGGATATCCGCCGTAACCCAAATCAAAAAGCGCTCATCCGGGTGGAGATACTGCCCTTCACCCCAATGGATCCCGGTCAACCGCAGCCACAGCCCGGCAGCCAGCACGCCGAGCAGCAGAATATCGCCTGCCCAGGTTGCCAGGTTGGAACGCAGCAAAGAGCCCAAGCGAATTTTTCGCTTGACTCCGACCCCTTCGGTCACGGCTGCCCCGTTCCGAAGTCGATCCCATCTCGCGGTGGGATGAAATACAGCAGGAAATCTTTCCCTTCCAGATCGACATCATAATAATACAATGAACCATCTGGATAATACTCCTGCAGTTTCCTCATTCCATCCACATCGCGTGGATTGACAACGAACATCTTTGCGCGCGGCTCCGCCAGGCTCGCTTCGAACTGATCGGGCCAAAGGGCGTAATCTTTCATCGGGTATCCGGCATTGATCGCCACCAGGCGGGTATCCACCCAGTGCGGGTATGGAACGACGTAAACTGTGTCAGGATTGCCCTGCGAATCGGCAAACGCGCGAATCACCGCCCCAATTTGGGATGTGTTCCACGCCCCCGCCATGAACTGGCGGTCGAACTGGCGAAACACCAGGTCAAAATTGGCAGAAATTGACATCGCCAGGATGGCAAAGGTCACCCCAATCGCTGCCAGGCTTCCGCCCATCCCACGGTAACGCCGCCCAATCGCGTTCTTGACGGCGTCCAATCCAATGGCAGCCAGGATGAATACCGGAATGATCGCCCCGCCGCTGCGGTTGAGGGAAGGGTTTTCATCGGGGAACGCCAGCGAAAGAATGGATGGCAGCATCAACAGCGGGATGGAGATCAACAGGAACAGGTCCAGCCAGTGCCGGCGGCGCAGATAGCGCATGAAAACCAACACGCTGCCGATGAAGTACAGCGCAGCCGTTAGAATATCCAGCGCCGGGCGATTGGGAATCGAATGCACCCAGATATTCCCGTTGTTATAGAAAAACATCACCAGCGACTTCCACAGGTTGTCGAGAAAGATGAGCGGCACCGGAGCGGGATAGACCGCCTCAATCTCGCCCAACCGGCTAAGCCCTCGGGAAATGAACATTTCCGGGTCGCTGATCGTATACCGTAGCAGCGGTAAAAAGACGACTAGCGAGGTAAAGGATAAGATCAGCAGCGCGATAAGGGTTTCTTTTCGGTTGCCGCTCGACTGGCGGTGAAGCAGGTAGAGAACCACCGCCACAATCACCACCAGCGGGATCAGGCGCGACGGACTATACCCGTGCAAGCCCAATCCAAGTGCGATCCCCGCCCAAATGAAATCGTTTCGCTTGCGGTAGCGGATGCCTCGAATCAAAAAATACAGGGTTGGGGCAACAAATAACGGATAAAGTGGAAAGCGCAATCCGATTCGCGCGATCACATTTGCCCAATAGGCAGTCCCCGCCAGCGCAAACGCGAAGAAACCCACCCAGCGCCCGCCAATTTCTTTGCCCAGTAAATAGATGTACGGCAAGGTCAACAAACCTGCCAGCGCGGTGCCAATTTTCAGGCTCATAAAGGAGATTTGCGTACCGGCAACAATGGCCACCAAAGCGGTCAAGTACATTTGGACTGCTTCGCGCCCGGTATTGCGCGGGAAAAAGATCGAAAACTGCCCTTGTAAAACTTCGCTGACATCCGTCAATTTTTCTGCGTGATCACTGAACATTTCCCCGGGCACCTGATCGAGCCGGTAGAAGCGAAAGAAGATCACCAGCGCCAACGCTGCAACCATCAGCACCGTCCAGGGTGTGATGTGCAGCGACCACGAACGGCGAAGGAAAAATTGACGTAGGCGGGTAAACCAGGATGCCGCCTGCTGCCCCGGCAGGTAAAACGCGGCAAAGAAAACCACCATACCCACCAGCCACAGGGTCAGGTTAATGGCGTTGAACTGGTTTCCCCCAAAAAAAATGAAGGCTGCCAGTAGCAGTGGGATGCTCAACAAGAGCGGATTACGTGCCACCAATAGCGGAAATGCCGAACGTTCCGGTTCGTCCAGGTCAGGCAGCAGCCTTTCGCGAGAAATCAAGGCGAAGACCAGCACAGCCGTCGACAAACCGTAAAAGATCAAGGCAATGCCGATGCGCTGGTCCGGCGGCTCCATGAAGGATTGCCCAATCACCGCCAGGATAAAGGCAGCCAGCAGCCGCCAGCCAAGCGGCGCCCGCGGCTGCGTGTCTTCCACCGCCGTCGCGGACTGGAGGGGCGATTCCTCCCCCTGTGTCTTGGGCTGCGCGGCAACCGGGGCAATAATCGGCTGCGCTGGCTGAGAGTCGGCTGCCGCAGGCAGGGAAGCCGGCGGTTCAGCCTCCGGCAGCACGGGCGGTTTTCCCTTCCAGGGGGTCAACAAGGCTTTAATGTAATCGAGAACGCTAGGTTCTTTCATGGGGTTTGGATCATTCATAAGGCATCAACTTCGAGTATGTATCTTACATCAAGGCAGTATTGCTGGCAAGCATTAACTGCGCATCAGGCGGGCGCGTTTTTTCGCGCAATATAAAAGGAATACACTCCTTCACCCTGCCGGTCAGGTTCGTTGTATACGGTTTCACACAGCCGGCGGGTCAATGCCAGATTCCAGGCGTGAGGAACGAGAATCCACTGCTTGAAAAGCACCCGGCTGACCAGCGCGGGCAGCCCGAAATAGTGTCCCCACTCCAGCACCGCCAATGACCGGGGCGAAAAATAGTCCCACTGCTGGACAACCTCAAATCCCGCCGCGCTCAACCGGGCTGTCCAGGTGGCGGCGTCATCACAATGGTAATGGCGGGAAATGCGGTTGAAGAATGCGCGGTATTTCGCGGCGAGCCCACTTAATTTCAACCGGTCGAAAAAGCGCGCCAGCGAGAGCGTTGGCAGAAAACGATGGTTGGGAACGCAGAACACGAGCAATCCGCCAGGCTTGAGCACCCGGTTCACCTCTACCAGCACCGGCTGCAAACCCGGGATGTGCTCCAGCACCGAGTTGCTCACCGCGCTGGCGTAGGTTTCGTCCTCGAAAGGCAGTTGAGCCCCACTGCCCTGCACAGTCAGGTGATAGACCCGCCTGCCAGCAGCCTCGCGTACCGGCGCGCTCCACGGGTCAATGCCAACCGCCAGAGGCTGCTCGAAGGCAATCGAAGCAAAATGACCATCGCCGCAGCCCAGGTCCAAAACAGGTTCGGGCAGTTCAATCGTCTCATAAAAGCGGGCTTCGACTGCCCGCAACACCGCCCGGAAATACGGTAATTCGCGAAGGTTCAACCAGAGATAATCTTTGCTAGGGGCGGCGGCT
>JBBIQB010000037.1:0-22056 GCA_037442545.1 Bellilinea sp. | reverse complement strand
GTTGACCATCGTAGTCGGCTTCTTGATGGGGTTGTTCTTGTGGAGTCTGGCGGAGTACTTGCTGCACCGCTTTGTGTTTCACTACAAACCCAAAACCCCGCAGCAGGAAAAAATTTTTTACCTGTTCCATGGCATTCACCACGAACAACCGCAGTGCAAAACCCGCCTGGTGATGCCCCCGGTGGTAAGCATCCCAATGGCGCTGGTGTTTTACGGCTTCTTTTACCTGACTTTTTCGGTGCTGCTCAATGCGCCGTTTCTGACTGCGGCGGTGTTTTCGGCGTTTATTTTGGGCTACCTGATGTATGACATCACCCATTACGCTACCCACCATTGGCCAATGCGCAGCGGGATTCTCAAAGCGCTCAAACGCCACCACATGCGCCACCATTACAAGACGCCCAATCAACGTTTTGGCGTCTCTTCACCGATCTGGGACTATGTGTTTAACACGCGCGGGGACTGAACAAAATAAAACCGGCTGTCGCTATGAGTGGACAGCCGGTTGATTTTTAAGTTTGGCGTTCTGCCTATTCCTTTTTTGCCATACCCTGGCGGGCTACGGCTTCGGCGGCGGCTTTGACGGATGCCTCATCGGCGAGATAGCGCCGTGAAAGCACATTCAGATCACCATCCAATGCGTACGCCAGAGGAATGCCGGTTGGAATGTTCAGCTCGGTGATGTCCTCGTCGGAAATCTGGTCGAGGTACTTGACCAGCGCCCGCAGGCTGTTGCCGTGGGCAACAATGAGGACTTTTTCACCGGCTTTCAGGCGCGGGACGATCTGGCTTTCCCAGAAGGGCATGACCCGTTCCAGGGTGATTTTCAAGGATTCGGTTGCCGGAAGCAGCGCCGGATCGATTTTGGCATAGCGCGGATCGAAGCGCGGGTGGCGCGGATCGTTGAAATCGAGCGGCGGGGGCGGGGTGGCAAAACTGCGCCGCCAGGTGTGTACCTGTTCATTGCCGTATTTCGCGGCGGTTTCGGCCTTGTTCAAGCCCTGCAACGCGCCGTAATGGCGCTCGTTCAACTGCCAGACGCGCTCGACCGGCAACCACATCATGTCCATCTCGTCCAGGATGATCCACAGCGTGCGGATTGCCCGTTTTAGCACAGAGGTGTATACATAATCGAAGGTGAATTTTTCCGCCAGCAGTTGTTGTCCCGCTAGGCGGGCTTCTTCCCTGCCGGTATCGGTCAGATCGACGTCCGTCCAGCCGGTGAAGCGGTTCTCCAAATTCCAAGTGCTTTGTCCATGGCGGACAAGGATCAAGTTTTCTTTCATGGCGTACTCCCTGGGTTATTGAAAGAATGAACAACGAATGATTTGATTATAACCCAGAAAAAAGCTTAGCGTAAATTTTCACGATTCGAGCGGGCTGCAACCAGCATTGCCTGACGGTTGCGCAGCAAAGACAGGGCGAGCATCAACAGCACCGTCAGGGCTGCCAACCCGGCGATGGTGCTGACCGGCGGCTGGCTTTCCGGTTTGAAGAGGATGCCAGCGAATGCCCAAATGATCACCATTGGGTAGGCGATGCCGTTGCGCAAGCGGATCATGGTGATGCCGAGCAGCGCGCCGACAACAATTACCAGACTGGTCCAAATTTCTGGCGAAATGCCAAAACCATTCCAATTCAACGTATAGAGCAAAACACTGGCGTTGGCAATGGTTGCAACCGAAATCCAACCCAGGTAGAGGTTGATGGGGAAATGGATGAACGCGCGGTCCCTCGCGGAGACCGGACTCTTACCGATCTGTAAACGTGTGAAGATGGTCAACAACGATCCGAGCAAGCCCAACATCAAGAGCATCGAGAGCGGAATGAGATCGTAGTGCCAGGTAAAAATCCACGCACTGTTGAACAGGTTGGCAGCAATGAACCGAAAACCGATCTTCTCGACATTGGGGTTGTTTTGTTGGGAGGGAAGAAACTGGTATACGGTGAACCCGATCAATGAGAGATAGATCAAACCCCAGATGGCGAATACATAGCCTGCCGGGGTGAATAATACCGGGTATAAGTCCGAAATTTCACCTGTGGTGCGGTTGTTGAGGGGTAAATAGCTGGCAAGGCCATTGACAACCAGGGTGAGAATGAGGGTCAAGCCATTCAAGATGCGTATGAGTTTCATGTTATGATCCTTTCCTGAGATATGCACAAGAATATCACGAAAGCGGCCGGCTGTCTAAAGTTTGTACAATCCTGGTTTAGCTTGAGTTTGATTCGATCTTGATCTATTTCCCTGGGTTGAGGCAGTATGTTTGTTTTTCTTTCCAAATTGCTTCCGTTGCTTGTTTATCCGCTTGGCTTGGGAATACTCTTATTGTTGATCAGCCTGCTCCTCCAAAACCGCCCGCGTTTGAAACACTGGCTGGTTGCTGCGGCGCTGG
This sequence comes from Bellilinea sp., assembly GCA_037442545.1. Classification (GTDB taxonomy): domain Bacteria; phylum Chloroflexota; class Anaerolineae; order Anaerolineales; family Anaerolineaceae; genus Bellilinea. The sequence goes on along the minus strand of JBBIQB010000037.1, from coordinate 19,660 downwards.
TGATTTTGGTTGTGGGCAGCAACCGCTGGGTGGCATACAGCCTGACGCGCTCGCTGGAAAGCCGGTATCTGCCGGCAGATACTCTACCTGCGGCGGAGGTGATCGTCGTGCTGGGCGGCGGCACCGAGTCCAATGCGCCGCCGCGCCCGGGGGTGGAGATCAATGGCGCGGGCGACCGGGTGATTCATGCGGTGCGGCTTTACCGGCAGGGAGCGGCGCAGAAGATTTTGCTCAGCGGGGGTAACATCACCTGGCTTTCTTCGCGCGCGAGCACCCCCGCCCAGGAAATGAAGGAATTAATGCTCTTCATGGGCGTGCCCGAGGCTGTGCTCACCCTGCAAAACCGATCGCAGAATACGGCGGAGGATGCCCGCTTTTCAGCGGAGATACTGAAGAGTCTTGGAATCGACCGCGTGATTCTGGTCACATCGGCTCAACACATGCACCGCTCGGTTGCCCTGTTCCAGGCGCAGGGGATCAACGTGATTCCATCGCCAGCTGATTACAGCATCACCGAAGCCGAATGGCAGCATCTGTGGACTGCCAACTTCCCCAACCAGCTGATTAACCTGCTGCCAAATGTCGGCTATCTATCCATGACGACCAGCAGCCTGAAGGAGTATATTGGACTGTTGGTTTACCGCCTGCAAGGCTGGTTATGAGGCTTATATTTTTCGCAACACTTTCAAATGGAATAATGCGCGCAGGAAGGGGAAGGGCTGCAAAGACGCCAGAACCCGCACATCCTGGGAGAGCGGCGCGCTTTCATCCAAAAATGCAAAAATTCGCTGCACCGGATTGTTCTGGAATAATTGGGTGAAGATACGGCTCATGATTCCACCGTTGCGCTGCATGACTTGCAGCATGATGCTGTCGAACAGCTGGTAACGGGCAGGCGAGCGCGGTATGTCAAATGGATGTCCGTGTTTTTTCAGCGAGGCAACGATCGCGTCGCTGTCTTTTTGAATGCGCAGGAAGGCGTATCCGCTGGAGGGTTTAACCCGTCCGCCAAGCGTGCCAATGGCGAGCACACGCTCGCCCAACTGGCGCGGGAAGGGCTGATCGGTCATCGGAATGACCCCATTTTCAACCGCGTGAATCTGGTACTCCGCTGCGCCCAGGTGATTGTGAATATAATCGCGCAGGGCTTGATCGTATTGGTGATCGGGCAGCAGGTCGGGAGAAAACAGGGTGTACTCGATCAGTGCCCGGCGGCGGTCGAACGGCAGGGTATAGACAAAGCGCATCAGTCCGTTCTGGGGGGTTCTGAAATCGAAGAGTGTCGGCAGCGCCGGGTCGAAAATGTCCGTTTCGCTTTCGATTTCCCAGCCGCGAAAGTGCTGTTTAAGGTAATGGTAGCGGTCCGGCTGCGGGGGATACAGCCCTGGCTGATACAGGCTGGAAAAAACCCAATCGGCGCTATATTGGGTGCCATCCAATGTCACCACCCCCTTGCCGTCTTGCCCGCTGATGCCGGTCACATCGCCGTACGCAAACGCAATCTGCGCAGATTGCTGCAGGAGCGCCTGGGTGTGACGATAAAAATCCAGTCCGCGAATCAGGTAATAGTGGTAGGGCGCCAGGTCGAAGACCCGGGAAAACCCCTCGCCAAAAAAGGACAGCCGCTGCCAGGTGCGAAAAGTCGCCTCCGGGAAGGGGCTGGAATGTGCCGACCAGAAACACCAGGTGCGGTCGTTGGCAATTTTTGGCTGGCGGTCGAGAATTAATATCGAGGCGGCGGGGAACGTCGCCTGCAAGCGGACTGCCAGGCTTAGCCCGGCAGCGCCACCGCCGGCGAGGATGAAATCGTAATGTTTTATGCTTGACGCGCCGATGTTTGCCTGCTTTCGATGAGTTGTTGTTTCTCCCGGTCGGACAGAAAGGCGACCTGCAAACCGTTGACCTGCGCCTGGCGGATGTGTTCATCCGTCAAGCCTGCCTGGACGGCGGCAACTTCGTATTCAAAGGGCAGATCGATGCGACTGATACCCGGATCGTCGGTGTTGAGCGTGGCGAGCAACCCTTGCTGCATGAATACGCGCATCGGGTGCGCCGCGTAGGACGGCACGGTTGAGGTTTGAACGTTGCTGGTCAGGTTGGCTTCGATCCCAATTCGATGCTTGGCAAGATAATCCATCAGAACGGCATCTTCCGGCGCATGAACCGCGTGTCCAATCCGCTCGGCGCCCAGTTCCAGCACGGCTTGCCAAACGCTGCCTGCACCGTCCGATTCGCCGGCGTGGATGGTGACGCGCAGTCCTGCATTGCGGACGGCTTTAAAGTGACCCACAAACCATGCGCCCGGATAATTGGCTTCGTCGCCTGCCAGATCGACCGCGACGAAGTGCTCCCGCCGGCTGAGGATGGCGTTCAACTCCTTCCAGCAGGTATCCACGCCGTATGTGCGGCTGAGAATGCCGATCAGATTGACTTTGACGCCGGTGTCGCGGCTGGCTGCCTGAACGCCATCCACCAGCGCATCGATTACCCCGACCGGGTCGAGGCGGTGGGCTTCCGCCATGAACCAGGGTGAAAAGCGCAGTTCGGCATAATCGATGCCTTCGTGCTGCAAGTCTTCCACATTTTCATAGGCAATCCGCCGGCAGGCGTCTTCATCGACCAGGACGCCGGTCATCCATTCGAAACGGGTCAGGAAAGCCATTACGCCGGGTTGAGCCTCGATGATTTGCACATGAGGGCGCAGGCTTTCCAGGTCCCAGGCAGGCAGGGGTAGATTGTGCTGTCTGCCCAGGTCGAGGATGGTTTCCAGCCGGACGCTACCGTCCAGGTGGCGGTGCAGATCAACCAGCGGAAAGGTGGGATCGATTTTTCCCATTATTCGACCAACAGGTATTTTTTGAACCAACCAAGGATGTGATTGAGGCGCAGAATGCGCCGGTCGGTGCGTCCACCGCGTGACAAACCGTGAAATTCTTCGGGAAAGCGCACCATCTCGGTATCCACACCGAGGCGTTTGAGTGCAACGAAAACCTGCTCGCCCTGCTCGATTGGGCAGCGCAAATCCATTTCATTGTGAATGACCAGAGTGGGCGTCCGGGCGGCGCCGATGTAAGCAATTGGGGAGCGCTGCCAGTAATATTCAAGCGCTTCGAAGGGCGGCTTGTCGCCCAATTCCCGCTGAAAAGCCCAGTTGAAATCGCTGGAACCCCACATGGAGATGAAATTGCTCACACAGCGCTGGGTGACCGCGGCTTTGAAGCGCTGGGTATGTCCAATGATCCACACCGTCATATAGCCGCCATAGCTGCCGCCGGTAACGCCCATGCGCGAGGTGTCAATGTAGGGCTGCCGCGCCATGTAGTCTGCCCATGCCATCAGGTCGGCGTAATCGCGGTCGCCCCAGTTGCCGTGAATGGCTGCGGCGTGGACTTCGCCGTAACCCCGCCCGCCGCGCGGATTGCAAAAATAGACCACGAACCCCTGGGCAGCCAGGTAATAAAATTCGTGCATGAAAAACTTGCCGTACTGGGTGAGCGGTCCGCCATGGATTTGCATGATGGAAGGGTATTTCCTGGCTGGATCGAATCCAGGCGGTTTAAGAACCCAACCCTGCACGTCATGCTGATCGGGTGCTTTGAACCAGACTTCTTCGATCTCGCCCAGGTTTACCTTGGAGAGGATTTCCTGGTTGAACGACGAAAGGATGCGGCTTTGTTTCGTATCGAGATCGTACACCATCACTTGACCCGGGTCGTGGAGTGTGCCGTAAAGACCGGCAATGGTTTTGGCGTACTGGTCGATGGTGTGCGAATGAAATACGCCGCCCTCGCCAATGACCGTTTCCAGTCCGCCGCCGTCGAGATGGACGCGCATCAATATACTGGAACCGTGCAACGTGACCGGAAAGTAGAGCGTCTGACTGTCCTTGCTCCACAATGGCGGGTTGGTCACGGCGCCCCCAACATCGTTGATCGTCCAGGCGCTGACATTGAAATCGGTATGCGCGGTCAGATTGCGGGCTGGCTGCGAGCCGTCCAAAGGAGCAATCCACAGATTGATGTTGCGATAACTTTCGCCGATGCCTTCCTGCCCATAATATGCCAGCCATTTACTATCTGGCGAAAAACTTAACGAGGATTTCGATCCGACCGGGGTTTCCAGCCGTTTCATCTCGCCGCCTCTGGCAGCGATGATGAAAATATCCTCCAGTTCGGGGTTCGAGTCGGGATCATCCGAGCGGTTGGAAATGAAAGCGATCCATTGTCCGTCCGGCGACCAATCGGGGTGCTGTTCGTCGAAGAGCGGATGATCGGTCAATTGCGCGGCTTTGCCGTTGAACGCATCGACCAGCCACAGGTGCCAGCGCTCGTGCGGCAGATAACCGTAACCGTCCAGTTTGTAGAACAGGCGGTTGTAATGGCGCACTGGGGTGGAGATGTCCTTCAATTGAGGGTCTTTTTTTCGTTCGAGGACATCTTTGTCAATTTTGCGCACCAGGCATAGCAGCTTTTTTCCGTCCGGAGACCATGCCAGGCTGCCGATTTCACCATCGATTCTGGCAAGCTGGCGGGCTTCGCCGCCGTTAAAGGGGATCAGGAAGATGGCGGGATGTTTTTCCTTGTCTTCGCGATTGGACAGGAAAGCGATCTGGCTGCCATCCGGCGACCAGACCGGGTTGGAATCGGATTGATTGCCAAAGGTGAACTGGCGGGGAGAGCCGCCTTTGACCGGGGCGACCCACAGATTGGAATATTTTTTTTCCGTCTTGCGTTCGACGCGCTGGATGGATAAAACAACCTGCTCGCCGCTGGGTGAAATGCACGGAGCGGATGGGACTTGAAACGCGTATAAATCCTCAGCGGTGATCAACCGTTTTGCCATGATTGGGTTCCTCCTCGTTATTTCTCAATTTTACTCTCCAAATCCAACCCCCAGGATCGTTTTTTCATTAAAAAACCGCAACTCTCGTTGGCGGCTGCGAAAGGAGTTGTTTGGCTGCCGGCAACAAGAGTTGACGATTTTTGGGAATAGCGGATCGATTAGACGGCGTGCGTCTTCTCCTTAAGAGTGAGCAAGATCTTCTCCTGATCAATCGGGATGCGGTCGATGCGTACGCCCACCGCATTGTATACCGCGTTGGTGATGGCAGGTATGGTCGGAATAAGCACGATTTCCCCCACCCCTTTGGCGCCGAAGGGTCCTTCGGCAACCGGATGTTCGACGACAATGGGGACGATTTCGGGGGTAAAGGTGATGGAAGGCATCCGGTAACGCGCCAACCGGTCGGTAATCACCTTCCCTTGCTCGACGATGAAATTCTCGGTCAACGCGTGACCGATGCCCATGATGGCGCCGCCCTCGATTTGCCCGCGCAGCCCCAGCGGATTGATGGCTGTGCCGACATCGTTGGCAATAATCATGCGCATAACCTGCACCTCGCCGGTCAGGGTATTGACTTCGACTTCGGCGGCTTGCGCTGCGAAGGAGAAGGCAAAGTGCATGTCTCCGCCCTGACCCAACGGACGGGTGGCGGGCGCCCAATAGGTATAGGAAGCCAACGGCTGCCTGCCATTGGATATTACTTCCTCTGCCAGCTCGGCAAGGCTGACCTTGTGACCGTTGACCTGCACCAACCCTTCGATAAAACGAACTTCCTGCGGCGGGATATCATACTTTTCCGCCACCTCGCTGGTCAACAACTGGCGCAAGGCGCGGGCAGCGTGGCGGACTGCATTGCCGGTGACAAAGGTCTGCCGGGATGCGGTGGTGGGACCGCCATCCGGGGTCAGGTCGGTATCCATCAACAGTACATCCACCCGCTGCGGCGATTGGTTCAGTTCCTCCGCGGCGATCAACTGCAACACGGTGGGCAAGCCCTGCCCCAGTTCGGCGGACGAGGAACGCACCTGGAAGGTGCCGTCGCGGCGCAATTCAACTTCTGCGCCGGCTTTGTCCGGGGCTCCGCCGCCCAAGCCGGTATTCTTATACCCGACTGCGAAACCCCAGGCGCGAACGCGGTGCGGCTCGCCTTCCACCAGGCGCGGTTTGAACGGGTTGTTCCCACCCAGGCGGCGCATCTCCTGATCGACGCGGTCGATGCATTCCATCAAACCGACGCTTTCACGCAGCGTCTGCCCGGTATTGGTCAGGCTGCCCACTTTCAGGGCGTTCATTCGGCGCAGCTCGACCGGATCGATGTTCAGTTTTTCTGCCAGGGTATCGATCAACGATTCAACCGCAAAGGCGGATTGCATCACGCCAAACCCCCGGAATGCGCCGGCGGGTGGATTGTTGGTGTACATGGCGTAGCAATCCGCTTTAACGTGGGGAACTTCATAAGGTCCCGATGAATGGGTCGTGGCACGGGTCATCACCTTCTCGCCCAGAGAGGCATACGCGCCGGTATCCCCATACAGTTCGGTTTCGACTGCGATCAGTCGCCCGTCTTTTTTGGCGCCGACTTTGACCCGAATCTGGGTGGCATGGCGCTTGGGGTGGGTTAACAGGGACTCCTGGCGGTCGTAAAGCAGTTTGACCGGTCTGCCGGTTGCGTTGGCGAGCAAAGCGGCATGGATCTGCCCGGCGATGTCCTCCTTGCCGCCAAAGCCGCCGCCGATCAATTGACCGATGATGTGGACGCGCTCCTCCGCAACGCCCAAAGCGCGGGCGACCTGGTTGCGGTCGGAATAGGGGATCTGCGAGCCGACGTAAATTTCCATGCGCCCTTCGGGAGTGAGGCGGGCAATGCTGCACTCCGGCTCCATGAAGGCGTGGTCGTGCATTGGGGTGTGGTAAACGTGTTCGAGGATGATCTCCGCCTGGGCAAATCCCTGCTCCGTGTCTCCTTTGCGCACTTTGATGTGCTTGAGCAAATTGCCTTTGGGATGAATGGAATTCGCGTCCGGACTGGCGGCTTTAACCGGATCGTCGATGACTGGCAGCAGGTCAAATTCGACCTCCATCAGATGCAGCGCATGGGATGCGATTTCGCGAGTTTCGGCGGCGACGATTGCCAGCGCATCGCCAACGGTGCGCACGCGTTCGCCGACCCCCACCAGGCTGGGCCAATCGGGGATGACCAGCCCGTGATTGTGCTCACCGGGAATATCTGCGGCGGTTAACACGGCTGCCACGCCCGGCAGGCGGCGGGCTTGGCTGACATCCAACCGTTTGAGGATAGCTGAGGGCACACCGGCGCGCTTGACGCGGGCATGCAGCATATCCTCAAAGTGGATGTCATCGGTATAAATTGCCTTGCCGGTAACTTTGGCGACGGCGTCCAGGCGGGGACGCAACGTTCCGACCGAATTCTGTGCGCGGGAAGAAGATGGGATATCGGGCGGCGCAACCGGTCGTCCGGTTCGCAGCGTGCCAGCGGCGGCATGAATGGCGTTAAGGATGCTGGGATACCCCGCGCAGCGGCATAGGGTGTCTTTCAGCGCGTATTTGATTTGCTCATCGTCCGGGTTCGGATTGCGTTCGAGCAATGCATAGGAGGTCATGATCTGACCGGGAATGCAAAAACCGCACTGGACAGCGCCATGTTCGATAAAGGCTTCCTGCAAGGGATGCAGTCGGATCTGGCTGCCGTCGGCTGCCGAAGTGTGGTGAACATCTGCCAGTCCTTCGATGGTCAAGACCGTCGCGCCGTTGGATTTTGCCGCTGGAAAGGTGCAGGATAGCACCGGCTCGCCATTCAGAATGACCGTGCACGCGCCGCATTCTGCCTCGCCGCAGGCGACCTTCGTGCCGGTCAGGTACAGGCGGTAACGCAACAGGTCGGAGAGCATCTCGCCGGGTTTTTCCGGCAACGAATAGCTTTGTCCATTGACCATCAGGTGGATCATCCCTTGCGCATTCATGCTACCTCCAATTCAAACGTTCGTTGCCAGGCTTTACCAATAACTTCATCCAGCAGCACTTCGCTGAGGTGGTGGCGATAGGCGGATGTGGCGCGCATTGCGCTGGTGCGGAAGCGGATCGATTCGTGGATGGTGTGCTTGGCGTACCGGAGCACCGCTTCATCGGGCGGATTGCCGCGAAAAATTTCCTCCACTTTTGCTGCACGGGAAGGCACCGGTCCGGATGGACCATAGACGATGCGGATATCCTGGATGACATCTCCGTCACGCTCCAACCAGACCGCCATGTTGAGAATCGGCAGCGCGACCCCTTGCGGGCGCATCACGCGGCTGAAGGCGGAGGACTGCCCCGGCTGGCGCAGCGGCAATTGAAAGCCAACCAGGATTTCTTTTTGCGGATCCAGGCTGGATTGTCCGGGTCCTTTGAATAACGAGGCGATCGGCTGCATCCGCCGCCCGGCAGGACTAGCGATCTCCACCAGTGCATCGAAAGCGAACAGGGAGATCATCCCGTCCGCAGCCGGCAGGGCGTGGGCGACATTTCCGCCCAGCGTGGCGGTGTTGCGCACCTGCGGACCGCCGATCAACCCGCAGGCTTCGGAGACGGCTTTGGCATGGTACTGAACCAGCGGCGACTCGGTGATGATTTTTACCGGCACGGCTGCGCCAATAACGAGCGAACCCCCGCTGACTTCCAGGCGAAGCATTTCGGGGATTCGGGTTACATCGACCAGGGTGTGAACTGAAGGGTGGTGACCTTGCTGGATTTCGAGCAGAAGGTCGCTGCCCCCCCCAATTGGGCAGGCGCGACCGGGTGCGTTGATCAGGGCTTGAATGGCTTCATCGATCGAGGTTGGAATGATATATGTTTGCCAGGTGGACATGGGATCGGTGGACTCCTTCTCAAAGGCGGCACTTTTCGACGGACTCACGGGTCCGACGCCGGTCCGGCGGGCAGCCGGTTCCGACCACCGATTCTCGCTATTATTTTACGATATTTTGCGTCGAATTTATACCGGAATTTCGGTTGAATTGCTTACCGCCGGAGTGTGTTCGCCGGGTTCGTGAACGCCAGCCATCATCAGTCCGAGCTGTTCGGTGGTGGCTGATTTTCCATCAACGATGCCGACGATTTCACCCTCGTATATGACCGCAATCCGGTCTGACAGGGCGCGAATCTCGTCCAGGTCTTCGGAAATGAGCAGGGTGGCGGTGCCCGCCGAGCGTTGCTCCAGCAGGCGCTGGTGGATGTATTCGGATGCGCCAATATCCACCCCGCGCGTCGGCTGGGAAGCGATCAGCACCCTCGGTTTGCGCGATAACTCGCGGGCGAGGATCATTTTTTGGATATTTCCGCCGGATAGGTTTTTGATGGGCGTATCCAGGCTGGGGGTCTTGACGTTGAATTCCTGGATCAACTGACCGGCAACCTGGTGGATTTTACGGAAGTCGAGAAAGGTGCGATTCGAGAAGGGTGGTTTGGAATGGTCTTCCAGGATGAAATTGTCGGCAACCGAAAAATCCTTGATCGCGCCTTCCCTCATTCGTTCTTCCGGGATGTAGGACTGGCCGGCAGCGATCCGCACGGCAGGGGAAGCGTGGGTAACATCCACTCCGTTGAGCAGAATGGTGCCGGATTTCACCGGGCGAAGCCCGCCGAGCGATTCGGCAAGTTCGCGCTGCCCGTTCCCGGAAACCCCTGCTAAGCCGAGGATTTCCCCGGCGTGCACTTCCAGCGAGATGCCGCGCAAGGCGTTGTTGCCGCGGTCGCCGCGCACAACCAGAGCGTCGATTTTCAACAGCGGGTCGCCGGCTTTCAATGCCGGTTTGTCGTATTGCAGAATGATCGCGCGCCCGACCATCATTTGCGCCAGTTCGGTCTTGGTTGCCCCGGCTGTTGGACGCGAGCCAACCACTTTTCCATCCCGCAGCACGGTTACCCGCTGACTGATGGCTAACACCTCGTGTAATTTGTGGGAAATAAAGACAAGCGCATGACCTTCCTGCGCCATGTGACGCAGCGTGATAAACAGGTCATCCACCTCCTGGGGAGTCAACACCGCGGTTGGCTCATCCAAAACCAGTAAGGCCGCCCCGCGATACAACGCTTTGAGGATCTCTACCCGCTGTTGTTCACCCACTGCCAGCTGCCAGATGTAGGCGTCGGGGTCGATTTTGAGGTTGTATTGCTTGCACAACTGCTGAATGCGTTCCCGTACCTTGTCCAGGTCGAGCAGTATGCCGCGCGAGGAAGGCAGCCCGAGGGCTACGTTTTCGACCACCGTCAAATCGGGGACGAGCATAAAGTGCTGGTGGATCATGCCGACCCCGGAAGCGATCGAGTCTTTGGGCGAGTTGAAGTGGCTTTCTTTGCCGTTGATGAGAATTTTGCCTTCGTCGGGGTGATACAAACCGTACAACTGGCGCACCAGGGTACTCTTGCCGGCGCCGTTTTCTCCCAGCAGGGCATGGATTTCACCCGCTTTGACATCAAAATCCACACGATCATTCGCCAATACGCCGGGAAAGCGTTTGACGATGCCGACCATGCGCATTTCTTCGATTTTTCTGTGTCCAGTGGGCAGAAGATCGCTCATAAGGATTCCCAAATGGCAGGCTGGGTGACCACCGGTCAAGGGTGGTCACCCATAAGTTGTTTATCGATTACTCTTTCGGTCCGACCAGCGGGTCGATGGTATTGTTCGTGATGCCATCAACCGCTGCCTGCGCGGCGGCTTTGATTTCATCGGGAACGGTTACCGCATCGTTGTATTTCAAAATCAGACCGCCATTTTTGAAGGTCAGGGTGTAAGATTTACCGCCCAACACACCAGCGCGCGCCGATTTGACCATATCGCGAATGACGATTGCCCAATCGAAAACCTGCGTGGCGACAACGGTCTCTGGACCAACGGGGGTTTGTTCCCATTGGGTGCCAAACCAGTACGCACCTTTATCCTTGGCAACGCCGATTGCGCCCACGACGGACTGCGATGAACCGGTGAGCATATCGGCGCCGGCGGCGATATGGGTTTCAGCAGCGGATGCCATCAGCGAAACATCCGAGAAGGAGCCCGTAAAGGTCACATTGACCTGAATATCGGGATTGGCATTGTTGGCGCCAGCCACGAAACCATCCACGAACAACTTTGCATCGCCGGCATTGACCGGTCCGCACACGCCCAGAATGCCGGATTCGCTCATCAGGGCTGCAATTGTGCCGAGAACGTACCCGCCTTCCTGAGATTCCGCCTGGTAGGCATAGACATTGGTTACGCCTTCAGCCTGGAAGGTGTCCAACGAGGTGCCCCAGGCAAAGGCTGTTTCGGGGAAATCGGGGGCGATTTGCGAAAGCGAGGCGCCGTATTGCGAACCATGAGCGATGACCAAATCAAAATCCTGGGTGGCATAATCGCGGATTGCTGCAGCAGCATCGGGGACATTGAACATGCCTTCCGAATAGGCAATTTCGAATTTGGATGGTCCGCCTTCTTCGGCTTGGACTTTGAGAAGCGCTTCGTAGAACGATTGGCTGAATGCCAGGTCGGTGATGGTGCTGGGCATGACTACCGCGACGCGGAAGGGTTTTTCCTCGGCTGGCGGCGGAGTAACAGGGGCGGCGGGTTGAGCGCAGGCGCTCAACAACAGTGAAATCAGCGCGACCAGCAAGGCAATCCGAACAACCATCTTTTTCATTTGTACTCCTCCTGAAACGAATTGGAATCAGAATTGGACAGTAGATAAATTGATCATCATTCGTAGTGGGTACCCGCTGTCACCTCCTCGTTGAAACCATCCATCCTAACCAGTTTGGTGCACCGGTCAACTTTCACCGCGTTCGAACGGTTTGGTCAGTGCTTGGGGCTGCCGTGCGCGCCGGCCGGATAAGGTCAAAGCAATAATGGTGAGAATATACGGCATCATGACCGCGACGTCGTAGGGAATATTGATTCCTTTAACTTGCACCCACAGTTGTAAAGCATTGACAAAACTGAACAACAAGGCGCCTGCCATGACCCCAACCGGGCGCCAGGAGCCAAAATATACCAGGGCAACGGCGATGAAACCCATTCCGCTGGTCATGTTTTCCTGGAACAGGTTGATCAGCGCCAACGACAAGGACGCGCCGGCAATCCCCGCGAAAATACCGCCCAGGCTAACTGTGGTATAGCGGATGAGAGTGACATTGACGCCGAGCGTATCTGCTGCCTGCGGATTTTGTCCGACGGCGCGTACTTTCAAGCCGAAGGTGGTTTTATTGAGCACAAACGCGGCAATTGGAACGAGCAGGTAGGCACCGTATACCAGCACGTTGTGGTTGAAGAAAATATCGCCGATAAACGGTATGTCGCCCAGCAGCGGAATGCGCACGGGCTGAAAGCCACGGATCGATTCGACCCCGCCCAGGGTGACCTTGAACAGCAGCGTGGATAAGCCCAAGCCAAACAGATTCAGCCCAATGCCGCTGATGCCCTGCTCGGCTTGCAGGGTTACGCTGACCACCGACATGAGCAAGCCCATCAGTAATCCGGCGACTGCGGCGCCCAGCAACCCCAGCCAGAGGTTGCCGGTATTCATGGCGACAAAGAAACCGGTATAGGCGCCCATCAACATGATTCCGTCGACGCCCAAATTCAAAACACCGGAGCGCTGGGCAAAGGTTTCGCCGATTGCAGCGTACAGGTAGGGAGTTGCCAGGCGAATGCCCGAATATAAAATTCCCAACAGGACGGGAAGGGTGAAGAGTTCAGCCACGGGTTTCCCTCCTGCGGGCGCGGCGGCGCGCCCAAATTTCGCTGCTAACCACGAAAATAACGATCAATCCGAGCAGCGCGGTGATCAAGGCGGAGGGTACCTGCATTGCGCGCTGCATTCGGTCGGCGCCGACCAGTAAACCGCCGAACAAGACCGATGCCGGAATTGCCCCCAATGGATGCAGCTTTCCGAACAGGGCGGCAACAATGCCGGAAAAACCATAACCACCGGAGAGCCCTTCCAACATGCGGTGATGCACTCCGAGCACTTCAACCGCGCCAGCCAGACCGGCAAATGCGCCGCCAAGGATGAGCGAGAGCGCCTGGTAAAATGGAACAGGTATACCCGCATAACGAGCCGCATCCGGGTTCAAACCAACTGCCCGGATGCGGTAACCTATCGTCGTGCGCCAGAGGAAAATATAGACCAAAATTGCCATGACCAGCGCCAGAATCGAACCGGTGTTGAGCATCGTGCGCGGCATCAGGCGGGTCAGCCAGGCGCTGGTTGGCAGGAGCGCCGATTGCGCAATTTGGGTGCCACGCTCGATCTCCGCCGGGTCGATCATTGGACCGCGCAGCAGAAAATTGGCAAGCTGCAGTGCGATGGCGTTCATCATCACTGTGCTCAGGATTTCGTTGACGCCGAGCCGGGCTTTGAGAACACCCGGAATTCCACCCCAGATCGCCCCACTGAGAACCGATACGAGCAATACCAGCGGCAGCATCACCAGGCGGGGCAGCCCATCGAATCCAATTGAAAAGGCAGTTGCTGCCAACGCTCCGACAATCAACTGCCCTTCACCTCCGATATTAATCACCCCGCCCCGGAAGGCTATGGTGATGCCCAAGCCGACCAGGAGCAGGGGGGTTGCTTTGACCAGCGTTTGGGTGAACCCTGACAGGTTACCAAAGGCACCCTGCGCCAGAACCCCGTATGCCTGTAATGGATTGGCTCCTAAAGCCAGGATCAATCCCGCCCCAATTAGCAGGGCAACCGGAACGGCTAATAAGGGAAGCAACGCCTCAATCGTGCGGTTAAGAATTTTTAAATATTCAGTTTTTATCGGCATCGAGGGGGGGAACCCTTTCTTTAAAAAGCAAGTCAAAGGGTCAAGATGTCATACAATGCAGTATAGCAAAAAAGAAAATAAAATCCAATCAGTTTACCGGATGATTTTTTGTTTTTTAAGATTCGCTTGGAATTTCCCGGTTAAACGCTTGCCTCAGCAGATCATCGAATTGATTTACGTCGGTTGCTGTCATCAGTCCGCCCATGATTTCATCGGGGATGTTCAGGGGCAGCAGCAACCGTTTGGCGTATTTGCGCATCAAAACCAGCCCGCGATCCATGCCGTGAAAGGCGATCATTTCCACCAGGTGATCCTGAATCCAGGCGTGAATCTCTTCACCGGTGACATCTTTGCGGTCTTTTCGGGAGAAGATCCACGGGTTTTCGAGCGCTGCGCGTCCTATCATCACACCGTCGCAGCCGGTGCGGGCTTTAACGGCGGCAATATCCGCCACGCTGCGGACATCCCCGTTGGCGATGATCGGAACCCGCGCGCGGGATTTGATTTCACCAATGGCATCCCAATCTGCGGTGCCGGTGTACGTTTGCGCTTTGGTGCGCCCGTGAACAGCGATCAATTGGGCGCCGCATTCCTCGGCAATCCGGGCGATTTCGAGGTAATTGCGCGTTTTTTCGTCCCAGCCAAGCCGAATTTTGACCGTAACCGGCACGGGCAGGTTATTCACCAAAAGGCTGATGATGTGCGCCACTTTGCCTGCGTCCTTCAACAGCGCCGCGCCTGCCCCACGGCTAGTCACGCAGCGGGCCGAGCATCCCAGATTGAGATCGATGATGTCCGGTTGGTGTGGGATTAACCGCCGGGCAGCCTCCAGCAGCCGCTGCGGATCCTCGTCGAAAATCTGAAATACCACCGGTCGTTCGTATTCGGCAAAGGTTACCCGTTTGCCGTAATGCGAATATCCGATCAATACATCAATGGCATTGATAAATTCGGTATAGGACATTGCCGATCCCATCCGGCGGACGAGGGAACGAAACGGGCGCTCGGACAAGCCGTCCATTGGCGCAAGGATCAAATCGCCATAGACCGGGATGCTGCCAACATAAAAATTTGGTTGAGTGGACAAATCCACCTCGATCAAGGATTGTAATCCGGGCTGCGAATCGGTTATGATGAACACGGTGAGGGAAAATTGTATCAGATAACTGAAAACCGTTCGGGGTGAGGACATTCGCCAGGCGATTGTGGAGATGCCGGAATAACCCCAATTAGATTTTGGTGTTAGAATTGGCTTGAAAAACCAAGCTTAAGAGACTCAGGATGCCCGATGGATTTTCCAGTTTTGGCTGAGCTTCGTAATCTATTGGATCTCAAGCGGATTCCGTTCAGCGCCAGGGGTTCGCGGATCACAGTGATCGCCAGCGAAGAAGACTTGTCCCTACGACTGATCGACCGGATGCGCTCGCAGGATTTTCACCCAATTGCGGAGCGCGCGCTGGCGCATCTGGTCAAGCATTTCGCCTTGCTGGATGGCGAGGGTAACCCTTTGCCTGTTCAACTGGTGACATACCCGCACTGCGTCCTGCTCTCGACCCCGATCGGCGATTTCAGCGTGGCGTTCGAGGATTCCGAAAACATCATCATCGCTCTGCCGGAGGCAGCCTGCGGCTTGACCGGAGTAATTTCGTTGACCGAAGGCGTTCACGACCGCCGCGGCGGCGTGTTTTTTGGGCAGGGGGATGACCGCAGCCGCCTGGCGTATACGACCAATCGCAACATCCGTGATCAAAGGATCGAAAAAGCCCCCGAAGGCGGTTGGCGCATCACCATTCTGATCGAAGCCGGAAAGCCGGCCGGATTGTTGATTCATATTTCGACCCGTATGGGAATGACTCGCTATGTCAGTGACCCCAAAATTGTGCTCAACCGGGCGGCGCAAGTCTGGCAGGATTGGTTCTCGCGGGTGCCCAGAGTTTCACCGCGCTATGAGCCGTTGTATTCCTGCGCCTGGTGGTTGATGCGTTCCGGGTTGATCAACACGCGCTACTTCCTCAGCCGCGAAGCCATGCTGGCTTCCAAACGGCACTCGTCCACCGTCTGGCAATGGGATGCCTGTTATCATGCCCTGGCATATCGCCATATCGATCGCAAACTGGCTCAGGATCAATTGCGCATCCTGTTCGACCATCAAGCACCCAACGGGATGATCCCGGACGGCGTTCACGAAAATGGTTTGATCGTCGAGCGGGAGAAAAATTTGGACCCCGGCTGGTCGCGGCCGCCGATGCTTGCCTGGGTGGTGTGGAAATTGTACGAACGCGATCAGGATGTTGAATTTTTGAGTGAAATATTCGACGGTTTAAGCCGTTGGCTGCGCTGGTGGCTAAACCGGATCGATCATGGTTTGGAAAATTCCACCACCCCGCATTCGCTGTTTGCCGAGGATATGGATGATCCGGCATTTATCGAGGAGATCCCCGGCAGTCTTTCGCCGGATGTCAAAATTTTCCTCTACCTGCAAATGGATTGTCTCAGCCGGATCGCCGCCGTTTTGGATGAAACCACCGAAGCGGCTTTCTGGAAATTTCAATACGAAACGTTGCTGCAGCAGATTCAACAGGAAGGCAGCAAGCCGCAAATTGGTTTATTTTGGATCCAGCAGCAGGGCAGACCGGTGTGTGTCCCCACACCGCTCAGCCTGTTCACCCTGCTGACCGGCAATGCGCAACAGGAGCAAAACCGCCGGCTGGTGGAGCACCTGCTGGATGTGGAAGGGTTTTCCAAGAACTTTCCTTTACCGATCATCCACCTGGAGGATGAAGAATTGGACCGGCTGATGCTTTGGCGCAGTCCGTCCTGGTTAAGCGTGGCATATTTACTGTTGGAGAGCCTGGATCGCTGTGGAATACCGGAAGTTGGCGACCGGTTTTGCGCCGACATACTCACCCAGATCCAGGAACGATACAGCCGCAAGACGCTGGCCGGATCAACCGGGCAGCGGATGTCCCATGCGCCCATTTATGGATGGGCGGCAGCTCTGTACATCGAAATGGCCATCCGGGCTTCGCGCACGGTTGAAGCACCGTCCGGTTAACTCATTTGCATTGGGGGCAATCCACTGCATCGACCCGCGTGGGTGTTGGCGCGCGCAGGTCGGCGTAGCCCATTTCGATCATCCAATGGCACAGGACGGGTGCACCGAAGCGGTCGGGGCTGGGACCACCGTATTCGGGTGGCAAGCCTGAATACCCGCGAAAGTAGCCCAGCTCCCCGCTCACCTGAGCCTGGGCGGCGGGGGATAGATCGCGGTCGCCGATGGCAATGGCGTGGATGTGAATGGGAGAGCCGGAGTAGAGCTCATCCAGATCGCGCAGCCAGGCGGCAAACCCGGCGATGCGCAGCGCCTGCAGCAAGGGTGGGATTTCCTCCCATAATACGGTGTAGGTGTTGGCGCGCATGACAGATAGATCCACAGCGCCGCCGCCCGCATGGGTGCCAAAACTGGCGGAGACTTGCCGGGTGTACGAACCCTGAGTGAGTGCGGATGCGAGAATATCGATTTCACCGCCGTAAAGACTGGCGGCATTTTCGAGCATGGCGTAGGTGCGCCGGTTCAACACAACACCATTGACCGTCAGGATGGTGTAATCATCGGGCGGCTTCTGGCAGCCGGCAATATCTGCTACGGGGGTCGGGGTTGAGGGCGGCGCGGACGGCGATGGTCGGGGCGTGTTACTTTCACGATCTACCCCAGGTGAGGTTGCCGCAGGCACCAAGGCGGTTGGTATGACGGGCTGAATGGTTTTCTGAGCCGGTGGGGGCAACGTGCTGTTCAATCTGCTGCAGGCATTCAACCAGCCCGAGCTGATCAGAATGAGGGCAAAAAGGAAACGAACAAACCTCAAATGGGTTGGCGGTTTCATAATGGTATTGATTTTAAGCCAGTGCTAATCATTTATTAATCGGATTAATAAAAAAGCGCAGAGCAAAATTCGATTGCTCCGCGCCTGTCACGATCTCCGGCGGGGTCGATCTAGGAGAGGGATTACCCGCCCGTGGCGATCTGGTCATCCAGCAAGATCTGAATGGTCTCCTCATCCAGCACCAGAAGGATGGGATTGACAGGCGCAGACTCTACGGATTTTGTCTCCTCGGCTGCAACGAACAGGTTTTTTTCTTCATCGGGAATCATAAGTGAACCTCCGAACAGGAATAAGACATACTAGCACGCAAAAAAGGGGATGTCAAGATTGAATTTGGCGGGTTGGATCAATGCAATTTGAGCATGGATCGAGCCGCGAGGATCTGTTGCGCGACCGCTTGGCTGGAGGTGCCGCCTGTGCAGGCGCGGCGCTCCAACGCTGCCAGCGGATCCAATAAACGCTCCAAATTGGCGTACAAGGCAGGATGTACCGCATCGAACACGGCTTGCGGTAATGTTTGCAGCGGAAGGTTGGCTTTGAGCGCGGTCTTCACCAGTTCGCCCACCTGGTGATGTGCCTGGCGGAAAGGCATACCCTGGGAGACGAGAAAATCCGCCAGTTCGGTTGCCAGCAAGGTTTCATCGAGGGCGGCGCGGGTTTTTGAGGCGCGTACGGTCAGGGTTTGCACAATGCCGGTCATGACCGGCAGCAGAATTGCCAGCCGGTCGGCGGCATCGAAAACGGCAGGCTTGTCCTCCTGCAAGTCTTTGTCATAAGCCGAGGGCAGCCCTTTGAGCACGCTTAAGAAACCCGCCAGCGAGCCAATTGCCAGCCCGGCTTTGGCACGGATCAGTTCGAGCATGTCGGGGTTTTTCTTTTGCGGCATGATCGACGAGCCGGTCGAGTATTCATCGGAAAGTTCGATAAAGCCAAATTCGGCGGTGGAATAGAGAATCAGCGCCTCTGCCAGCCGCGAAAGATGAACGTTCAGCAGTGCGGCGAAGAATAGAAACCCGGCGGCGGTGTCGCGGTTGGCAACCGAATCGATGCTGTTGGGGGAAGGCTGGGTAAAACCCAGCCGCTGCGCCAGGCGTTGGCGGTCGATTGGGTAGGGGCAGCCAGCCAGGGCGGAAGAACCGAGGGGCAGGTCATCGCCTTGCTGTTGGAGAAAGCCCAGATACGCGCGGTCGCGCTGCAAAGCCCAGAAATGAGAAAGCCACCAATGCGCCAGGCGAATTGGCTGGGCGCGCTGAAAATGCGTGTAGCCAGGGGCTGTGACTTCCATATCCCGCTCAGCCCGCTCGATGAGCGCCAATTGCAGAGCGGACAGCGCCCCGCCGATCTCCTGGGCGGCTTCCTTGAACCAGAGGAGAAAGTCGGTCATCACCTGATCGTTGCGGCTGCGCCCGGTGTGAAGCTTGCGGGCGGTTTCGCCGACGAGCTCGCCCAGACGGCGTTCGATGGCGGTATGAATGTCCTCGTCCTCGGGCTGGAGGGTGAATTTGCCCGAATCGACCTCGACGAGGATTTGCTCCAGCCCGGCGGTGATTGCGCTCAGTTCGTCCGGGTTCAAAACGCGGATGTGCGTCAGTTCTTCTGCCCAGGCAAGCGAAGCGCGGATGTCCTGGCGAGCCAGCCGCCAGTCGAACGCAATCGATGCGTTCAACTGGTCAGCCAGCGGGTTAATTTGAGCGGAGAATCGGCCTCCCCATAGTTTTGTCATGCCACCCTCCGGTCAATCGCGTTTGAATTTGGAGTAATCGGGCGACTGGTAGCGTTCTTTACTACCTTGCAGGATATCGCGCATGGCTTGAACCTTGAGCGGCAACCCGAACAGGGTGATGAATCCCTGGGCGTCGGATTGATCGTACACGTCGTCCTGTCCAAAGGTGGCAAAATCCTCGCGGTACAGGCTGTTGGGGCTGTTTCTGCCAGCAATGATGACATTACCTTTGTACAGTTTCAGTTTTACGCTGCCGGTAACCTGCTGCTGGGTTTTTATGAAAAATGCGTCCAGGGCTTCGCGCAATGGGGTGAACCATTGCCCATTGTAAACCAATTCGGCGTAGCGATGCGCGATCAGCTGCTTGTAGTGCAGCGTTTCGCGGTCGAGGCACAGCGCTTCC
>JBBIQB010000036.1:17870-22310 GCA_037442545.1 Bellilinea sp. | reverse complement strand
GTTGTCGCCCAGTGGCGCGGCATACTCCAATACCGCATCCCGTTCTGTGCCTTCCAGGGTGACGATATTGCCCTGCCCGATGCCAAACAGGTTGCAGCCGGAAAGGGCAAGCAGCATAGGGATAAACAAAAAGCGTACGAGAATCTTGGGGTTCATGGTTGGGTATCCTCCCACTTACAAGGGTTCAAAGCGGGCAGTAAAGTGACGCAGCAGCGGTGGTGCATGGGTAATACGGAAACCGCGCAGTGAGGCGCGTTTTTTTGCCAGCTTCTTCAACGTATCAACGACATAATCGAAATGACTTTGGGTATAGGTGCGGCGGGGGATTGCCAGGCGCACCAGTTCCAGGCGCGGGTAAATCATCTCGCCACTGTCCGGGTCGGGGTAGGCAAACATGACCGAGCCAATCTCCACCCCGCGAATGCCGCCTTCCAGGTAGAGCGCACCCGCCAACGCCTGACCGGGAAATTCGGCGTGCGGAATGTGCGGCAGCAAGCGCCCCGCGTCCAGATAAATGGCGTGCCCGCCGGATGGCTCGATGATCGGTATGCCGGCGGCGGTCAACTGACTGGCAAGATAGGCGGTCTGACCGATGCGGTATGCCAGGTAGTTCTCGTCCAGACCTTCCATCAGACCAACCGCCATCGCGTCCAAATCGCGTCCAGCCAGCCCGCCATAGGTGACAAAACCTTCGCGTAAAATCAACTCGTTGGAAATGTGTTGAAACAGGTCGTCATCCCGCACCGCCAGAAAACCGCCAATGTTGACCAGCGCGTCTTTTTTGGCTGACATCCATGCGCCATCCGCCAGGGCAAAGATTTCATTGGCAATTTCCAGGGTCGAACGATGCGCGTAGCCGGATTCGCGCTGTTGGATAAAGTAAGCGTTTTCGGCGTAACGGCAAGCGTCAATGAAGAAGGGAATGCCGTACTCGCGGTAGAGGACCGCCACGGTGTGGATGTTCTCCAGCGAAACGGGCTGCCCGCCGCCGGCATTGTTGGTGATGGTGATGCAGCCAAAGGGGATGTTCTGCGCGCCGACCTGTTCGATGAAATCGCGCAGTTTGACCACATCCATGTTGCCCTTGAAGGGGTGGTGGTTGGTTGGATCGAAGGCTTCGTCGATCACCAGGTTGGTGGGGCGTCCACCGCGGGCGCGAATGTTCCCATCGGTGGTGTCGAAGTGCATGTTGGAGGGAATGTACATGCCCGGCTTGACCAGCAGGTTGGTGAGAATGTTCTCGGCGGCGCGTCCCTGATGGGTGGGCACAAAATGTTCAAAACCAAAGATTTTTTTCATCACAGCTGCCAGGCGGAAGTACGAGCGCGCGCCGGCGTAGGATTCGTCGCCGGTCATCATCGCCGCCCATTGTTCCTGGCTCATCGTGCCGGTGCCCGAGTCGGTCAACAGGTCGATGAACACGTCTTCCGCACGCAGGTTGAACAGGTTGTAGCCCGCATCGCACATTGCTTTTTCCCGCTGTGGCGGTGTAATCAGGCGAA
The DNA here is from genome assembly GCA_037442545.1 of Bellilinea sp. Taxonomy (GTDB): domain Bacteria; phylum Chloroflexota; class Anaerolineae; order Anaerolineales; family Anaerolineaceae; genus Bellilinea. The sequence continues at coordinate 20,808 of JBBIQB010000036.1, read as the reverse complement.
TTGGCTCGACCATCTTGATGCGGAATGGTTCAACGGGATAATGAGACATTCATATCCTCCAGGTTTTGGATTTGGGCTGTGATTTTGGGGATGATCCAGTAGAGTGTAACATAAAACCAGATTACCATGCGTTTGCAAAAGCTCGATTTTTTATGTTATAACTGTTAACTAAAAATGATTTTAGATTATTTGGTGTTTTTTATAAAAAACAAAAAATATTTTTGATAATTATGGTTTTTGCTATTGACAAATCGCGGCAATTTGTTATGATTGAAGCAGAAAACCTTGCGTTTCCCCAAAATTTTCCCCGGAGTACCTCCAATGGCTGTACGAACCATCTCCTCCAGCACTGCCCCTGAAGTCCACATCGAAGCCGAAGACCACCTTTGCATCACCGGCTGGGAGCAGCCGCAAATTCAGATCAAGATTCAGGATGAAGGCAGGCTGCAAACCCGCGAAGAAAACGGCGGGTTCTGGATTCGATGCGAGGAGGATTGCGTGATTCAGCTGCCAATCGACGCGCGCATCCATGTGGATTATGTCAACGGATCGGCTTCGCTTTCCAACCTGAAGGGTTTGCTGATGTGCGACAACGTGGGCGGACACCTGACCCTACGCCAGACTGGCGCGGTGCGCTGCGGGAACGTCGGCGGACACCTTAAGATATTCCAGGTCGAGGGCGAGATGGAGGTGATCAATGTCGGCGGTAATTTAAAGGGTGGCGAAGTCAGCGGAAAACTCAGAATCAGCAATGTGGGTGGTTCGATCAAACTGCTCGATGTCCAGGCGGTGGACACCCTGCGCGCGGGCGGCAATATCAAGGTCAAATTACAGCAGTTGGCGGCGGACCTGAATGCTTCTGCCGGCGGCAGCGTAAAGTTGTGGCTGCCCACGAACAGCAGTTATCAACTGGAAGCCAGCAGTGGGGGCGAACGGGTAATTGTGCGCAACCAAGGACAAACCGAAAAGATCAGCACCCATCGCCTGCATAAAACGATCGGCGAAGGCGGTCCCCATCTGACATTGGCGGCTGGTGGGACGGTTTCGGTGCTGGAAGGGGAGTGGGAGGAAGAAGGCGGCGAAGAAGAATTTGGCGTCCGGGTCGATCAGTTGGGCGAAGAAATCGCCAACCGGATTCAAGAACGGCTGCGCCGGGCGGAAGAGCGTACCCGTGAGGCAACCCGCCGGGCGGAGGAACGGGCGCGAATGGCGCGCCAGCGGGCTGAACGCGCCGCGCGGCACAGCAGCGAGGTCTTTGGCAGGGTCAACTTTGGCGATTTTGCCCGCCATCGAGCGGAGGGTAACCCCGCTCCGCCCGCGCCGCGCAGCAAGGTGAGCGATGAAGAGCGAATGATCGTCTTGACCCTGCTGCGGGAAAAGAAAATTTCCGCCGAGGAAGCCAACCGCCTGCTGGATGCTCTGGAAGGCAAATATCACACCTGACCGCCGCGGAAGCGGAATTGATTCGCGTCAGCCAGGTATCCTTGGGAGTCTGCCATGAATGAAGAACGTTTTGAAGTGTTACGCATGATCGAATCCGGACAGATTTCGCCGGAGGAAGGTTTGCGTTTAATGAACGCGCTGGACAATGGGAATCACGCAATGGTAGAAATCACTGCCGTCGAAGAAGCCCCGCCAGCGGCGCCTGTTCCAGTGGAAATCATCCCGCCGGCAAGCGAGTCTGCTGACATGCCGGATTTTTCCCGCTGGCGCATCTGGTCGTGGGTTGGCTTTAGCGCGATGGTATTGCTGACCGGTTTGGCAGCAGTGTGGATGGTGCAGGGCTGGAACGCCCGTCCGTGGGGATTTGGCTTCTGGCTGGCGTGGATTCCATTCCTGGTCGGCGTTTTGGGTATGTTGCTGACGTACGATTCACCCTGGCTGCATATCCGCATCCGCCAGAAACCCGGTTCCAAGCCGCAAAAAATTGCGATCAGTATGCCGCTGCCAATCCGCGCCGCGGGCTGGTTCATGGGCAGCTTTTCCCACTGGATGCCGCCCAAGGTGCGTGAGCAAAACCTGGGCGAGGTGGTTTCCGAGCTAGGCAAAAACTTCTCCAAAGGCGAACCGCTGCACATCCGCGTGGATGACGAGGATGGGGAGCAGGTCGAGATCTACATCGGTTGAAACGCAAATCGTTCCTCGCCGGGCTGATCCTGCTCGGCTTGATTTTACTTGGCTGGTCATCCTTGCCTGCGCCGCACGGGGTCTGGCAGGCAACCTTTCAAGCCGCGCTCGTCCCCGGCGGGCAGGCTGCATCGCCGTCCACGGCGAGTGAGTTGCGCTTTTCCTATCCGCGCTGGGCGCGCGCCGGTCAAACCGACACGTTGCAGCTGACTGTGAAGGCGAGCGAGCACATGCCCAGTAATGAGCTGGCGTGGGTGGCGCGGGTGGAGATGCCCGGCACGCGTATTCAACCGGATGGACTCCAGCAGCAAGCCTACCTGCCGGGGGAGGTAAGCCGTTTCCGCTGGACGATCACGCCGCTGTGGACGCCTTTTAAAGCGGCAACGGTATGGCTCTACCTGCAGCCTGCCGGCGAGGGCGGGGTGGGGCAGGCGATGCTGGTGGCGTCGTACCCGTTTTCCGTGCAAGATGTTCCCCTCATGCCAGCCGGCGGATGGCATATTCTGCGCTGGGCTGGGGTTGCCGGTTTGATTTTGGGTTTGGTTGGTTTGGGATTGCTTTACAAGCCGCGCCTATGTTGATAAAATGGATGTATTGGGTGGGGATGGGTAACTTAACCAACGCTCCCTCGATCGTCCGACTGCATAGGAGAATGTATGCTGGGAAACTGGTTGTACATTGCAATTTTCGCTTTTGTGGCATTGTTGATACCGGCAGCAGCAATCCTCATCGCTGGTATACTATCCCCAAAAAAACCAGACCCGATTAAAAATGCGACCTACGAATGTGGGGTGGAGACGGTAGGTCCCTC
>JBBIQB010000036.1:0-17860 GCA_037442545.1 Bellilinea sp. | reverse complement strand
GTCGGGCTCGATCTCGATGCCTTCCGGGTCGCGCCGGGCCCTCCAGACCCGGACCCGCGGCGGGTGGAGGAGGCGCTTCCAGGACTGCGGGCCGTTGGCGAAGCCGAACACGGCCTCGTCGCCGCGGGGGTGGAGACGGTAGGTCCCTCGTGGACGCAGATCAAAGTTCAATACTACGTTTTTACCCTGGTTTTCCTGATTTTCGATGTCGAGGCGGTGCTGCTCTTCCCGTGGGCGGTAGCCTATAATTTTTTGCCGTTGTACGCGGTCATCGAGGGCGTTCTGTTTCTACTCATCCTGACCGGGGGGCTGGTGTATGCCTGGCGGAAAGGTGCGCTGGAGTGGTTCTAATCCGCTCCATTGAGGAGAAAAATCGATGAATTTCCTGAGCGACCCTTTTTCCTTTATCATCCATTGGTATATCGGTCTTTTGCAAAGCCTGGGGTTGCCCCCGTTGTGGGTGGATATGATTTCGAAGTTTACCGGGGCGGTGGTGGCGTGCACCGGCGCGATGTTGTTCGTGACCTTTCTGATCTGGTATGAACGGAAGTTGATTGGGCGCATTCAGGATCGTTTCGGTCCCAACCGGGTGGGTCCCTGGGGCATTTTCCAACCGATTGCAGATATGCTTAAAATTTTCGCCAAGGAGCACATCACCCCGCAGGGCGCCGACCGGGTCGCCTTCAACCTGGCGCCGATTCTGGCGGTCGCCGCCGTGCTGATGCTTTGGTCGGTTATCCCGTTTACCGTCTCGGTGGTTGGCGCGGATCTGAGTGTGGGTTTCTTGTTCCTCATTGCCATTGGCGCGCTGGGAGAGATGAGTTACATCCTGGCGGGGTGGGGGTCGAACAACAAATACGCGTTGTTGGGGGCTTTTCGCTTGGTGGCGCAGTTGATTTCCTACGAGGTGCCGTTGGTGTTAACCGCGCTGGTGCCGGTGATGTTTGCCAGCACGCTCAGTTTGACCGGGTTGGTGCAGGCGCAGGAAATCTGGTTCATTGTCCTGGCTCCGGCGGCAGCCCTGATTTTCTTTATTGCTTCGGTGGCGGAGATCGGACGCCCGCCCTTCGACTTGGTCGAAGCCGAGTCGGAACTGGTGGCGGGCTATAATATCGAGTATTCCGGGCTCAAGTTCGGCATGTTCTTCGTGGCGGAGTTTTTACATGCCTTCACCATGGCGATGATCTTTTCCACGGTGTTTCTGGGGGGCTGGCGGGGTCCGGGCGCGGAACAGATCCCAATTTTAGGATTTTTCTACTTGATGTTGAAGACCTTCGCCGTCTATTTTGTCACCATTCTGTTCCGCGGAACTTTGCCACGCTTCCGCATCGATCAGATGATGGATTTGAACTGGAAAGTGCTCACGCCGATGGCGCTGGCGCTGGTGGTGGTGCTGGCATTGGTCGACCCGCTGGCGCGCGGGTTGGGCAGTTTCTGGCGGGTGATGGTTTTGCTGGTTGCCAATGCAGCCGTGCTCGGCGTGGCGGACTTGCTGATTCGCCGCGCCCAGACAGAGAAAGAGAGAAAACGCCCGATCCTCAAATCACCGGATGTCGCCGCCCGGGCGCTGCCAACCTCGTCCGATGGCGGAGTGAGTCAATGAATGGTCTCCAAATTGTCTTTCTGATCACTGCCGCGGTAACCCTTTTTGCCGGCGGGATGATGGTCGGCGCGCGGCGGATGATGCACGCTGCCATGTGGCTGGTGCTGGCGTTGATGGGCGTTGCGGTGATTTTCGCCACGTTGCAGGCATCGTTCTTCGCAGTGGTGCAGATTCTGGTGTATGTGGGGGCAATCGCGATTCTGATCATCTTTTCGGTCATGCTCACCCGGCGGGCGATGGAAGACGAAGGGCAGCGCGTGCTGCCCGGCTGGCGGTCTGCTGCGCTGGTGGCGGTGACCCTGTTTGCGGTGCTGGTTGGATTTCTTGCCACTTGGCAGGGCTTCAATGCGGTGCTGGTCGAACTGCCGGGCGATGCCGAAAACCTGCTCGCGCTCGGCTTGGTGCTGGTCGATCCGCAGGGCTATGTCCTGCCGTTCGAGCTGGCATCGGTTTTGCTGCTGGCAGCCCTGGTTGGGGCGATTTACATCGCGGTCGATCGCCAGGAGGGCAACACCCCATGATTCCCCTATCCTGGTACCTGATTTTTTCGGCAGCCTTGTTTTGCCTTGGTTTGTTCGGCGCGTTGTCGCGCAAGAACGCGATTGCCATCCTGATGGGGGTGGAATTAATGCTCAACGCGGTCAACGTTAACCTGATCGCCTTTTGGCATTTTCACGCCCAGGCGCGCAGCGAGCCGTATGTCGGCGGGCTGGCGTTTGCCACGATGGTGTTCGTCGTTGCGGCGGCGGAAGCGGCGGTCGGGCTGGCGTTGATCATTTCCGCCTACCGCCGGCGGCAGACTATTGTTGTGGACGAGTTGACCCTGCTCAAGGGTTGAAAAATCCTTCCGGGAGGGAGAATGGCAATCGAAACACTGATTTGGCTGGTGCCGCTGCCGCCGCTGCTGGCGTTTTTTATCATTGTGTTGCTTACCCACCGCCGCAACCGTCTCAGCCACAGCATCGCGATTGCGGCTGCGGGTTTATCTTGGTTGTTGAGCATGTGGATCTTCGTGGCGGCGGTGCAGCGCGAGGATTTGAGCCAGTCCCCGTTCGCCCAGGCGATTCGATGGCTGCCAACCGGTGAAGGCGGATTGAACATCGGCATTCACATTGACCCGCTCAGCGCGGTGACGCTGTTCTTCGTTGCCTGGACGGTGTTGATGATCTTTGTTTACAGCGTTGGATACCACAATTTCGGGCAGCCGCGCGGCGATCACGACCGCCCAGGGCTGCCGCCTCATGGCGCCATGCTTAAGGACGCGCACGGACATGCCCATAAAGTGGCATCCATCGAACCCATGTATGCCCGCTTTTTTGCGCTGATCAGCCTGTTTGCGTTTGCCATGTTGCTGCTGGTGGTCAGCGACAACCTGCTCACTCTATACATCGGCTGGGAGATCATGGGCTTGTGCTCCTACTTGCTGATCGGGTTCTGGTACGGCAAAGAATCCGCCCGCGGCGCGATGATCAAAGCCTTCCTAACCACGCGAGTGGGGGATGTGTTCATGCTGCTGGGGTTGGTGGCGCTGTATTCGCTGACCGGGACGCTCAGTTACCAGAGCATTCTGGGCAGCCCGCAGGTGCTTACCGGTTTGGCGGAAGCGGCATCCCCGCTGACTGGGCTTTCCTGGGCGGGTTTGATCGGCATCCTTCTGCTGATTGGGACGATTGGAAAATCGGCTCAATTCCCGCTGCACGTCTGGCTGCCGGACGCGATGGAAGGTCCGACGCCCGTTTCGGCAATGATCCATGCCGCGACAATGGTCTCGGCGGGCGTCTATCTGGTAATCCGCTTCTTCCCGCTGCTTTCCGCCGGCTGGGATGGCGGCGCGTTCACCCCGCCGATGCTGGTGATGGGATTCGTCGGCGCTTTTACTGCCCTGTTCGCGGCAACGATTGCCGTGGCGCAAAATGACATCAAGCGGGTGCTGGCGTATTCGACTATATCCCAACTGGGCTACATGATCGCCGCGCTGGGGGTGGGGGCGTATGCGGCAGCCGCATTTCACCTGGCGACTCACGCTTTCTTCAAAGCCCTGTTGTTCCTCGGATCCGGCTCGGTCATTCACGGCATGGAACACGGCATTCTGCACACCGGCGACAAGATCGATCCGCAGAACATGTTAAGCATGGGCGGGCTGCGGCGCAGGATGCCGGTCACCTTCTGGACATTCCTGATTGGCGGGCTGGCGCTGTCCGGTTTTCCGCTGGTGACGGCGGGTTTCTGGTCCAAGGACGAGGTTCTCGCCGGAGCGTTTGCCAGCGGGCAAATGGCGGTGTTCGTTACCCTGGCGCTGGCGGCGCTGCTGACTGCTTTTTACACCATGCGCCAGATCAGTTTGACCTTCCTGGGGCAGCCGCGCAGCAAGGCGGCTGAACACGCGCACGAATCGAAACCGGTGATGCTCGTGCCGTTGGTTGTGCTGGCCGTCTTCGCGGTGGCTGCCGGCTGGGTGGGCATTCCGGAATACTTTCCTGTGGTTGGCGGGCTGCTGCCCAATTGGTTCGAGGAGTTTGTCGGTCACATGGTGGCGGGGCGCGGGGTGGAAAAAAACCACAGCCTGGTGCCGCTGGCGACGTCCCTGCTGGTCGCGCTGGGTGGTTTGCTGCTGGGCTGGCTGACCTACCGGCGGGCTAGCCGGGCGGTCGATCCGCTGGAGAAACCGTTGGGCGGTTTGTATACCCTGCTGAAGAATACCTATTACATCGATGCGCTGTACGCCGCGGTGCTCTTGCGCCCGGCGCGCTGGCTGGCAGAGGCGGTTACCGACCGCTGGCTAGACCGGGGATTGATCGATGGGGTATTGCACGCCCTCGGACGATTTGGCGTGTGGCTTGGGGCGGTGGCGCGCAACTGGATCGACCTGCCGGTGGTCAACCGCGCCGGGGATGCGGCTGCCGGCGGAACGCGCGCGATTGGCGCCTTTTTGCGCGCGCGCCAGAGTGGACATATCCAGCATTATGCGACGATTGCACTGGGGTTGCTGGCAGCCGCCGGGCTGCTGGTGTATTTGCTTTGGGTGATTGGTTGAGGCGCGGAGGACGTTCAGGATGGAATTGATTACCAACCATTTGCTCAGCCTGATCTTGTTCATGCCGACCGCGGCTGCGCTGGTGATGTTGTTTCTGCCAAACGACCGATTGCGCTTGCTGCGCATGGTTGCACTGGTGGCTTCATTGATCCCGTTGGCGCTCTCGCTGCTGTTATGGGCGCGATTCAACCCAATTCCGAATGCGCAGGCGGCGTTTCAGTTCGTCGAAAAAGCCGACTGGTACGGCGCAATCAACGCCTCGTATCACCTGGGAGTGGACGGCATCTCGCTGCCGATGGTGCTGCTCACGACGCTGCTCACCCCGCTGGCGATTCTCGCCTCGTTCAACATTCAGGAAAAGGTCAAAGCTTACATGATTCTTTTCCTGCTGCTGGAAACCGGCATGTTGGGGGTGTTTCTGGCGCTGGATTTGCTGCTGTTCTTCGTTTTTTGGGAAATCGGGTTGGTGCCAATGTATTTCCTGATCGCCCAGTGGGGCAGCAAGAACCGCAATTACGCGGCGCTTAAATTCAATTTATATACCATGGGCGGCTCGCTGGGTTTGCTGCTTGCCATCCAATTGATGGGGGTGGCGGTTGGCAGTTTCGATCTGATCGAACTGTACCGCCAGTGGCCGCAGTTGACCGAGTTGAGCGTCCCCATTGGATTGCCGGTGAGCACGGTAAAAATCATCGCTTTTTGGGCGTTCGTGGTGGCATTTGCCGTCAAGGTGCCGGTGTGGCCCTTCCACACCTGGCTGCCGGACGCGCACACCGAAGCCCCGACGGCTGGCTCGATGATCCTGGCGGGTGTGCTGCTCAAACTGGGCGCTTATGGCTTCCTGCGGCTTGTACTGCCGCTCTTCCCCGCCGAATCGCAGCAGTTTGCCGGCGCGCTGGCGTTTTTGGCGGTCGCGGCGATTATCTTCGGCGCGCTGGGCGCCTGGGCGCAAAACGACTTCAAACGCCTGATCGCTTACTCATCGATCAATCACATGGGCTTTGTGGTGCTGGGGATTGCCGCCGCTGCAGCCGTTTGGAATACCGCATCTCCCGTCAGCCAGTTGGATAAAACCATCGCTCTCAACGGCGCGGTGCTGCAAATGTTCAACCACGGGCTGAGCGCCGCCGGGATGTTCTTCCTGGTCGGCGTTATTTACGACCGCGCCCACACCCGCGACCTGAACCACTTTGGCGGGCTGTTTGCCATCCTGCCGGTTTACGGGACGGTACTGATCTTTACCGCGATGGCGTCGCTCGGTCTGCCCGGCTTGAACGGTTTCGTTTCCGAATTTCTGGTGGTGCGGGGTTCCTGGCCCGTGCTGACTCTGGCGACCGCGCTGGCAATGATCGGGTTGTTCTTCACCGGCGCGTACATCCTCAAGGCGCTCAAGATGGTGCTGCACGGACCGCTGAACAACCGCTGGCAGGGACATTTGCGCGACATGAGCGCACGTGAACTGATGGTGATGGCGCCGCTGATGATTTTGATGCTCGGACTGGGAATCTGGCCGGCCCTGTTGCTGGATGTGATCAACCGGGCGGTAGCCTTCCTGTTTTGAAAGGTGATCTATGCAGTTTCCAATCTTGAGTGCGCTGATCTTCACCCCACTGGCAGCCGGAATCCTGTTGCTGTTGCTGCCGGCTGAGCGAAAGAACCTGATCCGCCAGGTCGCGCTGGCGGCCAGTCTGATCGTGCTGGTCTTATCCTTTGTGCTTTATTTTGCCTACGATAACGCGCGCGGCGGTTACCAATTTAGGGAGTCTTTCGCCTGGCTGCCCCAACTGGGTATTGCGTATAGCGTTGGAGTAGACGGCTTCAGCCTGCCGATGATACTGCTCTCCGGGCTGGTCATCTTCTCGGGGGTGATGGTTTCGTGGAACATCGACGACCGCCCGCGCGAATTTTTCTCCTTTTTGATGTTCCTTGGCGCCAGCGTGCTGGGCGTGTTTTGCGCGCTCGATCTGTTCATGCTGTTCTTTTTCTTCGAGCTGGCGGTCTTTCCCAAATACTTGATGATCGTGGTGTGGGGTTCGCCCAAGACGCGCGAATACGGCGGGATGAAGTTGACCCTTTACTTGTTCATCGGCTCGGTGATTTCGCTGGTGGGCGCGCTGGCGGTGTACTTTGGCTCCGGGCTGGGCACGTTCGATCTGCTTGCGCTCGAACAGGCGGGTTTCCCGATCGCCTTTCAGAAATTGTGGTTCCCGTTTGTTTTTCTCGGCTTTGCCATTTTGGGCGGCATTTTCCCATTTCACAGCTGGGCGCCGGATGGACATGTGGCTGCCCCAACCGCAATTTCCATGCTGCTGGCAGGGGTTGAAATGAAAGTCGGTGCGTTTGCCGCTCTGCGGGTGGGAATCATGCTGCTGCCGGAAGGCGCGCAATTCTGGGCGCCGGCGGTTCTGGCGCTGGCAACCATCAATGTAGTCTATGGGGCGGTGATCGCGCTGGTGCAGACCGATTTCAAGTACGTCATCGGTTTTTCGTCCGTCTCGCACATGGGCTTGGTGATGATCGGCTTTGCGACGATGAACAAGGATGGCTTGATTGGCGCGGGGATGCAGATGTTCTCGCACGGGGTGATGACGGCGCTCTTCTTTGCCGTGGTCGGCATGGTGTATGACCGCGCCCACACCCGCGACATTGCCGGGCTGGGCGGTCTGGCGCGTAAAATGCCCTGGGCGGCGGTTGGTTTTATCATCGGAGGTCTGGTTTCGATGGGCATGCCCGGATTTTCCGGTTTTGTGGCTGAATTTCCGATCTTCATGGGCGCCTGGCAGGCGGCACCGCTGGTGGCGGTAATCGCCGTGATAGGCATTCTGATCACGGCTGGCTACATTCTGCTGGTTGTGCGGCGGGTGTTCTTTGGCGAAATCCCACCCGAACTGGATAAAATTGTTGGCGATGTGAGCGGCAAGGATAAAATTGTGATCGCTTTGTTGTCGGTGACAATGGTGCTGCTGGGATGGTTCCCCTCACTGTTAAGCCGGATGATCGAGAGCGGGGTCGGTTCGATCCTTTCCCTGCTGGGAGGTGCCTAATGGCTTCCGCGGTATTTACTACACAAATGTTTCAGGCAATCCTGCCGGAAATTGGGCTGCTGGTACTGGCGGTCATCCTTCTGGTGTTGGATGTCATCTGGAACAAGCAGCCGCAGCGGCGGGGAAAATGGCTGGGTTGGGTGACGGCGCTGGGGTTGACTGTCCTGTTGGCGTTGACGCTGGTGTTTGCCCGTCCGCCGGACGACGGCAGCCTGGAGTGGGGCGGGATGCTGCGTTTCGATTCGGCGGGCTTTGTCTTTCGCCTGATTTTTCTGAGTGGGGCGGCATTGACGGCGCTCTATGCCAGCCAGTCGAGCTGGCTGCGTCATCGCGGCGAATTTTTTGCTTTGCTGCTGGTTAGCACGCTGGGCATGAGTTTGATGGCTTCGGCAACCGACCTGATTCTACTTTTCCTGGCAATCGAGACTGCCTCGCTTCCGCTGTACATTCTGGCGGGCTTTCTCACCCGCGACGAGCGTTCGGTTGAGGCGGGGATCAAATACCTGTTGTTTGGGGCGATCACCTCGGCGGTCATGCTGTACGGCTTCAGCCTGATTTACGGCTTTACCGGCACGACCCACCTGGTTGAACTGAGTGCTGTGCTGCAAAACAAAGGCGTTTCGAGCGGACTATCCGCGCTGCTCATGGGACTGGTGCTGGTTGGATTCAGTTTCAAGGTTTCCGCGGCGCCGTTCCATTTTTGGGCGCCGGATGTTTATCAGGGCTCGCCAACCCCGGTGGCAGGTTTTCTATCCACAGCCAGTAAAGCCGCCGGATTCGCGGTGCTGCTGCGCGTCCTGCAAATTGCCTTTGCTGACCAGTCCGCTTTGTGGAGCGGGTTGATCGCCGCTTCCGCCACGTTGAGCATGTTGGTCGGCAATTATCTTGCGCTGGCGCAGCGCAGCGTAAAACGCCTGCTGGCGTACTCATCGATTGCCCAGGCGGGATACATATTAATCGGCGTGGCAGCCGGCAGTCCGTTGGGTGGGGCTTCGGTCGTATACTACTTGATGGCATATCTGGTGACCAACCTGGCAGCCTTCGGGATCATTGCCCTGGTGGAGAAAACCGTTGGCTCGGACGAGATCTGCGCGCTGGCAGGGTTAAGCCGCCGCTCGCCCGGGCTGGCGTTTGGCATGTTGGCCGCCCTGCTGTCGCTGGGCGGCATTCCGCCGTTTGCCGGCTTCCTGGCAAAATTGCTGGTGTTCGCGGCTGCGGTAGAGCAGGGGATGATCTGGCTGGCGCTGGTGGGCATATTCAACGCGGTGATCGGGCTGTACTACTACTTGAACGTGCTCAAGGTGATGTATTTGCAACCCCCGTCATCGCCGCAGCGCATCCACCTGGATGCGCCTGCCTGGAAAATCAGCCTGGCGGTTTGCCTGGCGGGGATCATCGTGCTGGGCTTCTGGTTTGCCCCCTGGTACGGACTGGCAGAGGCTGCTACAAGCGCAATTTGGATTTATTGACGGGGTTTTTTGCATCTGATATAATTTTTTCGTCATGAGCCAACCCAACTCCGGAGAACCGTCACGTCGTCAGAAGATTCTTAATTTGACCCTGGCAAGCGTTACGGCGCAAGTGGGGTGTGTAACCCTGGTGGTCGTGCTGGCGGCAATTTTTGCCGGAATGTGGTTGGACAACCGATTCGCAACCCGCCCGTGGTTTACGGTGGGACTGCTGATCGCCAGCATTCCGCTGTCGCTTGGGCTCATGTTTTGGATCGTTCGCCTGGCGGTTTCAAAGATTAAACCCGGTTCTGGCAAGCCGCGAGAATCAACACCGAAGGAGGAGAAGGATCTTGGAAACGACGCGTAAATGGCGCTGGGGCGTTAATCGCTGGTTTATTTTGCTGTTTATCATTCTTAGTGTCGTCGCAATCAACATTGCTGCGCCGGTGCAGCCGCACATTCAGGTCGCACCGGAACGCATCATCCTCGAACCGTTAGCCAACCTGGGTGTGCTGGGTGATTTTTACCTGGTCAATACCCTGCCTACCTTGCTGGTGGTCATGCTGATCATCATAGGGGTTGCTTTTGCGGTGCGCCAATCCTTGCGCAAGGGCGACCTGGTGCCGCGCGGAATTGCCGGCGCGGTGGAAGGCTTGATCGAGGTGCTCTACAACCTGACCGAATCGGCGGCGGGTAAACACGCTCGCAAGATCTTTCCCTGGTTTGCGACGATCATGATCCTGGTGTTGGTAGCCAATTTAATGAAGATACTTCCGGGGATGGAGTCGATTGGGGTGATGCACCATTACAAGGATGGTCACCCGCTGCAAAGTTTGGGCGGTGGCTGGTACAGCCTGCTGCCGGGCGAGGCAGAGAAAGGGGAAGGCTACATCCTGACCCCCTTCTTCCGCGCCGTTTCGACCGATCTCAACTTCACCTTTGCGCTGGCGCTGATCTCGGTCGTCATGACCCAGGTGATTGGCGTGCAAACGCAGGGTTTGCGTTATTTCTCCAAGTTCCTCAACTTCACCACCATGTTCAAAAAACCGTTCTTCGGTTTTATGGACTTCCTGGTCGGGCTGCTCGAACTGATTTCCGAGTTCGCCAAAATTCTCTCGTTCACATTCCGTTTGTTTGGGGTTATGTTTTCCGGCTTTGTGCTCGTCGCATTGGTGGCTACCATGTTGCCGGTGTTTATCCCCTCGATGATTTACATGTTCGAAATTTTCATGGGCGTCATTCAGGCATTCGTGTTCGGTATGCTTACCATGGTCTTTATGGCAATGGCGACCCGCGGTCATGGTGACGAAGAACATCACTAATCCATTTCATCAATTCTCTGGAGGTTAACAGGCATGGAAGGCGATATCGTACTGGCTGCGAAGTTTATTGGCGCGGGTCTGGCAATGATCGGCGCATTGGGTGCGGGCGTGGGGATCGGGTTGAGCGTGCAAGGTGCACTGCAGGGCATGGCGCGCAATCCAGATGCCTACGGCAACCTGCTCACCAACATGATTCTGGGGATTGCCTTCTCGGAAGCCATCGCGATTTACTGTCTGGTAATCGCGTTCTTGATGCTGTTCGTACTTTAGGACATTGGGGACGGCGATATGGAAAAACTCGGAATCAACCTTGGATTTCTCCTCATTCAAATCCTCAGTTTTGGGATTATCTTTGTCGTTCTGCGCGCCTGGGTATACAAACCGATCACGGCGCAGCTGGATAAACGCCGCCGCGCCATCGCGCAGGGATTGGAAGATGCCCGCGTGGCTGCCGAAGCGCGCGCCAATGCAGAGCGCGAATCGAACCAGATCATCGCTGAATCCCAGCAAAAAGCCGCCGAAATTGTGCGCGAAGCGACCGAACGCGCGGATGCGGCTGCCCGCGACGTGCGCATGGCAGCCGACGCCGAAATTGCCAAAGCGCGCGAACAAGCCCTGGCAGAGGTGGAACAGGAACGCAACCGCGTTTTGAGCGAAGTGCGCGGGCAAATTGCCGCCCTGGCGATTGCCGCTACCCAGAAGCTGATCGGCGTTGCGCTGGATGAACAGCGCCAGCACGCGCTGCTGGAAGAATTTTTCTCTGGCGTGCGTTCCGGCAAGGTGGTCGTGCTGGAAGGGGAGACCTTCAGCGGGCGGGCTGCTGAAATTACCAGCGCGCTGCCGTTGACCGAATTCGAACAGCAGGCGGTCAAGCAGGATGTGCTGGCAAAGGTTGGCGGCGCTGCCTCGGTCACCTTCCGCGTCGATCCATCTATCCTGGGCGGGCTGATTGTGCGAGTCGGCGACCGGGTGGTAGATGGTTCCGTGGCTGGACAACTTCAGGGATTGCGCCAGACCTTACTCTAACCAATCGATTCGCGCCATGAAACTATGCCACCTGTGGTATACCAACGGACAGGTGGCTTTTGTTGCCAGTTACTCGGAGAAGCCAACCCAATGAAAACCATCCAATCCCTTCTCGAAAGCATACCGCTAATACCGGTTCACGTTCAGAAATTGGAGGACGTGCGGGTCGCCGGCATCCGTCTGGATTCACGCCAGGTTCAACCGGGCGACCTGTTCGTTGCCCTGAGCGGCGGGAATACCGATGGTCACCGCTACATCCCCGCGGCGGTGCAAAACGGTGCCGTGGCAGTGGTCGGCAGCCGGCCGGCGGATGAATTTGACCCGCAGCTGTCCTATGTGCAAGTCGCCGATACCCGCCAGGCGCTGGCGCATCTATCCGCCGCGTTTTACGATTTTCCCGGACGCTCGATGGTGGTGATTGGCGTGACCGGAACGGATGGAAAAACGACCACCTGCAACATTATCTATGAAATATTGCGCAGCGCCGGGCTGCGGGCAGGCATCATTTCGACGGTGAACGCGGTGATCGGCGATGAGGTCATTGATACCGGTTTTCACGTTACCACGCCCGAAGCGCCGGATGTGCAGTATATCCTGGCGAAGATGCGCGATGCCGGTTTGACTCATGTGGTGCTGGAAGCCACCTCGCACGGATTGGCGCAGGAGCGCGTGACGGCTTGTGAGTTCGACATTGGCGTGGTGACCAATATAACCCACGAGCACCTTGATTTTCACGGGACGTATGAAGCCTACCGGTTAGCCAAGGCACGCCTGTTCCGCCACCTGGAAGACACGGTCGAGAAACGTCAGGGCAATCCGCGCCTAGCGGTGTTCAATCGGGACGATTCATCCTTTGAGTTTCTGAATGAATTTGTGCGCGGGCGGCGACTGACGTATTCCATCGCCGGAGAGGCGGATTTTCAGGCGCGCAACATTCAGTATGGCGCGGATGGACTGCGCTTCGAATTGCTCACCGGAGACGGGCGGCGGGCAGGATTTTCCAGCCGTCTGGTGGGTGACTACAACGTCTCCAATATCCTCGCGGCGGTGGCTGCCGTTAACGGCGGTCTGGGTATCGACCTGGATACTGTCGTGCGGGGGGTGGACAGACTGGAAGCGGTAGCGGGTCGCATGGAAGCGATAGACCTGGGACAGGATTTTCTCGCCATCGTCGATTTTGCGCACACGCCCAACGCGCTGCGCCAGACACTGCTTGCCGCGCGCGCGATGAGCGGCGGCAGGTTGATCGCCGTTTTCGGTTCTGCCGGGCTGCGTGACCGCGAAAAACGGCGCTTGATGGCGGAATGTTCGGCGCAGCTGGCGGATGTGACCATCCTCACTGCGGAAGATCCGCGCAGCGAGTCGTTGGAGGCAATACTGGAAGAGATGGTGCAGGCGGCGGTCAAGCGTGGGGCAGAGGAGGGGGTGAACATGTTTCGCGTTGCCGATAGGGGCGAGGCGATTCGACTGGGCGTGCAGATGGCAGGCACCGGGGACATGCTGTTTGCTTTGGGTAAAGGGCACGAACAGTCGATGTGCTTTGGCGAAACCGAATATCCGTGGGACGACCGCACCGCCATGCGGGCGGCGCTGGCGGAACGGCTGGGTTTGCAAGGCTATGCCATGCCCTACCTACCAACCCGCAAGGACGGATAGATTTCTATTGCGCCTGGTATCCCAATCCGGCCGGGGGCACGTGCTGGCGGTTGGGTTGGAGCAGCGATGCTGACCGGATAAAAAACCCTCCCGCGAGTCTCGCGGGAGGGCATTGGTTTGGGGTTAACTCAGCGCCGGCGTTGATTGCGGTCGAAACCGCGATCGCCACCGCCGCGGCGATCACCGCCGCCCGGTCGGCCGCCCCCTCCGCGGCGATCACCGCCGCCGGGGCGCCCGCCGCCGCGACCATTGCGGTCGTTTGCCTGGGCTTCTTCCAGCGACCAGCCTTCCAGAACAGCCTGGCGCGAGAGGCGAATCTTTCCGGATTCGTCGATGCCGGTGACCATCACGGTAATTTCATCGCCGAGGTCGACCACATCCTGAACGCTGTTGACCCGTTCGCTGTCCAGCTGCGAAATGTGCACCATGCCGTCGATGTTGGGCAGGATTTCGACGAACGCGCCAAAATCTGCCACCCGCACCACCTTGCCGGTGTAAATCCGTCCCAGCTGGGGAATTTCGATCAGGGCTTCGATGCGCTCGCGGGCGGCGGCTTCGCCGACGCCGTCGGTGGCGGCAATGTACACGCTGCCGTCGTCATCGATGTCAATCTTGGTGTTGGTTCCTTCTTGAATCGCGCGGATCATTTTACCGCCCGGTCCGATGATGGCGCCGATTTTATCCACCGGAATGCGGATAATGGTGATGCGCGGGGCATGCGGCTTTAGTTCGGGGCGTGGGGCGGGAAGGACCGCCAGCATTTGCTCCAGGATGTACAGGCGCGCCTGGCGAGCCTGTTCCAGCGCCTGGGTCATCAATGCTGCAGTGATGCCCTTGATTTTGATATCCATTTGCAGCGCGGTGATGCCATCGCGAGTGCCGGCGACCTTGAAGTCCATATCGCCCAGGTGGTCTTCCATGCCCTGGATGTCGGTTAATACTTGAAGGCGCTCGCCTTCCTTGATGAGCCCCATGGCGACGCCCGCGACCGGGGCTTTGATCGGCACGCCGGTGTCCATCAGCGCCAGGGTCGAGCCGCACACCGATGCCATGGAACTGGAGCCGTTGGAGGAAAGTACCTCGGACACCAGGCGCAGGGTGTACGGAAATTCGCTTTCCGAAGGAATTACCGATAACAGCGCCCGCTCCGCCAGCGTGCCGTGCCCGATTTCACGCCGGGACTGTCCACGCAGCGATTTGACCTCGCCGGTCGAGTAGGGCGGGAAGTTGTAATGGTGCATGTAGCGCTTGCTCTCGACCGGGGAGAGGTTATCCAATTCCTGGGCTTCCTTGGGGGTGCCAAGGGTTGCCAGGGTGAGCACCTGGGTTTCGCCGCGGGTAAAGATACCCGAGCCGTGCGCGCGCGGCGATACATCCACCTCGCACCAGATCGGACGAATTTCGGCGGGGGTGCGCCCGTCAGGACGGATGCCGCGGTCGAGGATGCGGTTGCGCACCACTTCCTTGAGCACCTGATCGAAGGCTTCTTTGGCTGGTTTTTCCAGGGTTTCGTCCTCACCAGCCATCTCCGCCGCCACAGCGTCGCGCAATTCGTCCAGACCACCGTACAGTTCGGATTTGGTGTGCGGGGCGTCCATGCGGGCTTCGATTTCAGCATACACCCGGGCGCGCATTTTTTCGACCAGGCTTTCATCCAGATCGCTGACGGCCACTTCGCGTTTGGCTTTACCCAATTCGGCCGCCATTTTTTCCTGAACATCGATCAGCGGCTGCATCGCGCGGTGACCGAACATCAGCGCCTCGACCATCACGTCTTCGGGGATCATTTCGGCGCCGCATTCGACCATTAAAATGGCGTCGCGGGTGCCGGCAATGCGCAGATCCAGGTCGGAAAGTTCTTTTTCTTCAAATGTTGGGTTGATGACGAACTGCCCGTCGATGCGTCCCACGCGCACCGCACCGACCGGACCGCCCCAGGGAATGTCCGAAATGATCATTGCGGTGGACGCGGCGTTGACCGCCAGGATGTCGAGCGGGTTGTCTTTGTCGGCGGAAACCGAAAAACACACCACCTGGACTTCGTTGCGCATGTTCTTGGGGAACAGCGGGCGCAGCGGGCGGTCGATCAGGCGCGATATGAGGATGGCATCATCCGACGGTTTGCCTTCCCGGCGGAAGAACGAACCGGGGATGCGTCCGCCGGCGTACATGCGCTCTTCGTAATCCACCGACAGGGGAAAGAAATCGATCCCCTCGCGCACACCGCCCATGGTGGCGGCGGCGAATACAATCGAATCGCCAAGGCGAAGGGTGACCGAGCCACCCGCCTGCCCGGCAAGTTTGCCCGTTTCGATGGTGATCATGCGACCACCCACCTGGGCAGTGAAGACTTTTGCTTCAGGTTTGTTCATGATTTTCCTCTCGTAACTTTCCCCCACCTGGTCAGGGACTGAAAGCTGGCGAGGAACAGTTCCTCAACAGGTTTCAATACCCAACCGTGGGGGTGAATAAAAAATATTGAATTATCGCGGATGAAACCACGTCCCGCTGAACCTTACAAAAACGAGTAGATGACGTTTCCTGCTGCCACCTACTCGTTCATCTTCAGGGTTATCAGCGGTAGCGCAACTTCAACCGCTCGACGAGCGCTTGATACCGCGCCAGCTCTTTGCGGCGCAGGTACGCCAGCAACCTGCGACGTTGTCCGACCAGTTTAAGCAGCCCGCGGCGCGAGGACTCATCGTGCTTGTTGCTGCGCAGGTGCTCGGTCAACTGGTTGATGCGCTTGGTCAGGATGGCGATCTGCACTTCCGGCGAGCCGGTGTCGCTTTCGTGGCGGTGGTATTCGCCGATCAACTCGGCTTTGGCGTCTTTTGTTAAAGGCATGACGTCTGTTTTCTCCTTTTGCATTGATTTTGGAGCAGGTCTCCAGGTTGGCAGCATACACCGCCGACCGGTCCAGTCACTGGAAAAAATTATACCAGAATTGGCGGAAATCGGAAGGGGCGCGTTAACCTTCTCCCAACGCGAAGGTTGTGCAATGCGCGTGCGCCGCAAAAAGTCCGGCTTAACTGCGTGCCTGTTTTTGCAGCATCGGACGCAGGCGCGTTTGCACGTCGGCGGGCAGTTCGGGCAGGCAGCGGCGGATCAGCCGCTGCAGGTCTTCGGAAGCACCCGATCCGATCAACTGGCGAACATAATACACTAACTCCGCCGGTGAGCGCTTGCCCAGCCGGACGAGCACGGGGCGCAATTCGTTCTGCAGCGCCTTTGCCCGCGACTGGAACAGGGGTGTGCAGGCATTGAACACCACCGGCAGGTTTTCGAAGGCGCGGTCGTCGATCAACGGCAGCAAGGCAAGTAAACCGATCCGCTGGGTGGCTGGCGCGGGATCGGACAGCCAGTCGCGCACTTTATCCAACCAGATGTGGGCTGAGTAGCGACGCAGACTGCGGGTGGCTTTATCGAACAGCGCATTGAGAAAAACTTTCTCGGCTTCCTGCTGTGCCCACTGCTCGATTCGTGCAATCACCTCCGAATGCAGTTCGGTCGGCAGGCAGCCGAGCAGGTGCAGTGCCAAGATGCGCGGTTCGACGTGCGTTTCCTGCCACAGCGCGTCCGCCAGGGCCAGCCCGGGCGGCGCGGTTTCGCCAACCAGCCGGCTGAGCGCCAGTTCCATCTGCGTCATCACAACCGGCGGCAGGTGATAGGATTCGCGGGTCAAAACCGCCTCTTGCAGGGTGTCCGCCGGGCGGTAGGTCAGGTCGGCGTATTGTTCCAGCAGATGGCGCAGGCTGGCAGTAAATTCACGCGGACGGGTATACTGCCAGTTCAATAAATGGATCTGGCTGCGCAGGCGGGTGAGTGATACTGCCGGCATGGTGGATCAATAGGCGCGGGCAAAATATACTTTTTTGCGGGCTGGTTTTCCACAAACGATGCAAGGGTTTTGCTGGTCGGGTTGGTCGAGCGGCATACAGCGCGTGGTGGCTTTGGTATCCTCTTTGACGCGGGTTTCGCAGTCCGCGCTGCCGCACCAGGGAACATACGCCCAGCCATTCTGCACAACCTCCACCAGCGCGGGGTAATTGGCTGGCTGGTGAATATGATCATCGCGGAAGCGGGTGGCGCGTTCGAGCAGCGCGGCTTGAATTTCATCCAGAACGGCGCCGATGCGGCTGGCGAGTTGATCGATTGGCAGGGTGGATTTTCCAGCCTTGCCTGGCAGGTGGCGGCGCGCCAGGGTGACTACACCGTTGTCCACATCCTTGGGTCCGATTTCGATACGCAGCGGGACGCCGCGCAGTTCCCAGTCGTTGAACTTGAAGCCGGGGGTGACTTCCGGGCGCAGGTCGAGTTTGACGCGCCAGCCCGCCAGCTGTTTTTCGACCTGCTCGACCGCCGCCAGCACTTTGGATTGCTCGGCGTCGTTTTTGTAGATCGGCACAACGACGATCTGGATCGGCGCCAGGTGCGGCGGTAAAACCAGTCCCTGGTCGTCGCCGTGCGTCATGATGATGGCGCCGATGAAGCGGGTTGACAATCCCCACGAGGTCGTCCAGCAGTATTGCAGGGCGTTGTTGGGGTCGGAATACTGGATGTCGAAGGCGCGGGCGAAGTTTTGCCCGAGAAAATGCGAGGTGCCCGCCTGCAGCGCGCGCGTGTCGCCCATCATCGCTTCGATAGTGTAGGAGTCAACCGCCCCGGCAAATTTTTCGGTTTCGCTTTTCCTGCCGGGGAGGACCGGAACGGCTGCTTCGTTG
>JBBIQB010000035.1:16651-22544 GCA_037442545.1 Bellilinea sp. | reverse complement strand
CGTAGGCGGCGATAGATGAAGGATATAAAAATTTGACCGGTCTTCCCTGCCAGGCAGATTGTTCGACCGCCAGGCGCAGCAGGTTGAGCGTGCCTTCTACATTCACCCGGTGACCGGTCTCCGGGTTGTATTCGGCTTTGGTGGAGAGAATGGATGCCAGGTGATAAATGGTGCGGATTTCGAACTCGGCTACCAGTCTGCCCAACAACATCGAATCGAGAATATCGCCCTGAATGGCGCGCAGACAATAGGGTTTTAGGGAATCATCCAGTAGCTGGACATCCAGGGTGATCAAACCGTGACCAATTTCACCGTTTGCTCCGGTGATGAGAACCACTTCTTTTCGCATGGATTTCTCTCTTTCGTAGGGAAAGGATGGGAAGGAATCCGGCAGGTTGAAGCAGCCGGGCCGGTGTGGGTTTTTGCCTGACCGACACTATTATTTTACCGATTTGTGCCGGTTCGTCACCTTACAAACGTCATTAGTTTAAACGGCAAGAATCAATCCGATGCTTTGAAGCCCAGTTTTTCCAGATACTGGCGCTCTTTTTCGTGATGAATGGCTGCCAGCCGCTGTTTGACAGCTTCCCACTCGCCGCCAGCCAGCGGGTACCAGCGCATGACCAGCAATGACACCAGCAGCAAGATGGATGGGATCAGCATCCAGGCAATCAGGATGCCTTGTTCTGCCTGGGTAGATTGCAAACCCTTTGCCAGCGTCTGATCATAGCCGTAGATCTGCAGGATCCACAAAAACGCCGACTGAGCCAGACTGATGGCGGGTTTGGTTACCAGGCTGTTGATCCCGGCGTACATGCCTTCGCGGCGCAGACCAGTGCGGTTCTCGTCGTTGTCGATGACATCCCCATTCATAATCGGGATCAGGTACATGCCGCCAGCAAAGCCAATCCCGATCAGAAAGAAGCCAATCGCTGCCAGGGGTAGCCTTGTGCCTGCCAGCAGCAGCAGCAAGCAGCCGACGGCGAATGCTGCCAGCCAGACCATCAAACAGGTCTTTACCCCCCAGGCGTCCCTGCGGCGAATCCAGAAGAGAATGCCGCTGACGATCCCTACTGCCAGACCGACATACAACGGAATCGGCGTGCTCATCACCTCATCAAAATAGTATGCCACCCCTTGCATCAGGCTGGTTTGGATATAAATGATCGTGAAACTGACCACCAGAAATACTACAAAAGAAAAATTCGAAAAACTCTCTTTGAGCGATTTAAAAAATGGAAATTGTTGTTCCTGCTGTGTGTAGTGCTTTTCGGTGTAAAAAAAGGTGCTGACGAATACCAGCAGCCCGATGCCAATGCCCAAACCGGTCAACAACCAGCGGTAGCCGGATGGATCATCGCCGGGACCCGGTTGAATGGCGGCAATCACAAACGGCAGTACGTTGGGGAAGATCATAAAGATGATCTTCCAGACAAAAATGCTGCTACGCGCTTTGTTGGAAACAGCCATCTCGTACGGCATGATGTAAATGCTGGTGGCAATGGCGGTGTAGAGGATGTCGTACACGAACAGACCGGTGAGCATCTGGGCGAACATCACACCTTGCGACGTGGGCAGGTCCAGCCAGAGGAAGATGAATCCCAGCGTGAGCAGTGGTGCGCCGTAACGGATGTACGGACGGCGGCGTCCCAGTTTGCTTTTTGTCCGGTCGCTGAAAAAACCGAACAACGGGTCGTTGATGGCGTTCCAGATGCCGAACAGCAGCCAGACCAGCCCCGCCAGGTCGGGTTCGAGACCGCGAACGCGGGTAAAGTAATAGGTGAGGGCGCCGCCAGCCACCACGGTTTGCAAAATTGCCACCGATGAATCCGCTAGCGAGATCCAAATGCGGCTTTTCCAGGGAATGCGCTCTTCTACAACCGAAAGGTGAGCCATACGATTCTCCTAATTCGAGGACGTTGGAGTAAAAAAATCAGGGTTTCGCTTCGCTTCGAAACCCTGAAACGGTCAATGCTTCAGCCTGAATACTCCATGGGGGGCATCAGGCGTTGGCGCTCTGTTTTCGGAACCAGGTGCGCCATTCTTTGGTTTCCCACACCACCAGGAGCGGTGCGGCGACGAAGATCGAGGAATATGTACCGCTGAATAAACCGACCAGCAGGATGACGGCAAATTCGCGCAGGGTCACGCCGCCAAAGAGGGCAAGCGCGAGCAGCATGAATTCCACCGTCATTAACTGGGTGTTGATCGAACGCTGCAAGGTTTGCACGATCGAATGATTGGCTAATTTTTCGAACGGCAGCTTACGCAGGAATGCGCTGTTCTCGCGGATGCGGTCGAACACCACGATCTTGTCCTGGGTGGAAAACCCGATCACGGTCAATAAAGCCGTGAGGAAGAGTGAGTCCATCTGCCATCCCCACAGGATGGAACCAATACCGGTAATACTGAAAACAATCAAAATATCGTGCAGCATGGCGACGATTGCGCAGACGCCGTAGCGGAAGGCGTGGGGGATACCGCGGAAGGCGTAAGTAATGAACAGCACCACCGCCAGCGCTGCAATTGCCACAGCCAGCGCGGCGCGGTTGGTCACCTCCGCGGCGATCACCGGTCCGACACTGTCGAAGCGGTTGACCACGATTTCCTCGATACCAAAACGCTGTTGCATGGCATTGACCACTGAAATTTTGGCTTCTTCGTCCATAAAGGGGGAACGGATGACCAAAATATCCCGCAGCCCGCTTGCCCCGACCGCAGTTTGCACCTGAACTTCACGAAATCCCAATTCGTTGTAGATTTGCAGCACTTCTTCGGTGGGGGGCAGGTTTTCGTTGGGCAGTTGCAATTCCAGGATTGTGCCGCCTTTAAAATCAATGGCAAGCGGCAAGCCATTGATCGCCAGAATGATCAATCCAGGCAGGATGATCAACGCAGATAACACAAAGAAAATGTACCGTTTTCCTAGGATGTCTAACATAGCAATGACCTCTACAGACCAAACAAACCGGGACGTTTTTCCGGTTCCTGGATCGATTCAAGGAACAAACTGAGCAAATTGCGGGTGACAAACAGCGCGGTAAACAAGGAAACACCCACACCCAATGCCAGGGTCACAGCGAACCCCTTGACGAAACTGGCGCCAAACGCCGAGCCAAACCAGAAAAGAATACCACTGGTGATCAGCGCCGCGATGTTCGAATCGCGGATGGAGGGCCAGGCGCGCCGCCAGCCGAGTTCGATGGCTTGGCGGATGGTGCGTCCGTTGCGCAGTTCTTCCTTGAGGCGTTCAAAGATCAGGATGTTGGCATCCAGGGCGGCGCCGGTGCTGAGCAGAAAACCGGCAATCCCCGGCAGGGTCAGGGTGACCGGGATGATCTTGAAGATCGAGAACGTCACCAAGGCATAAAATATCAGCGACAAATTAGCTGCCAATCCGGGTACACGATAATAGATCGCCATGAAGAGAATCACAATCGAGAAGCCGATCAGTCCGGCGATCATGCTTTTTTCCAGCGAGTCCTGTCCAAGCGTCGGACCGATGACGCGGATCTGTTCGATGTTCAACGGGATGGGTAGCGAACCGTAACGAAGTTGAACGGCGAGCGAGTTGGCGGAATCTGCGGTGAACCCGCCGCGGATGACCCCCTGCCCATCCAGAATGGGCTGCTCGATGACCGGCGAAGAGATGACCTTCTTGTCGAGAACAATGGTCAGGTATCTGCCGACGTTCTGGGTAGTCCATTCTTCGAATATCCTGCCCGCATCTGGATTGAATTCGATGGCGACTTCGAACTCATTCAATTGACCGCGCACAACCGATACCGATCGAAGATCGCCTCCGGTTAGAAGGGTATTGTAGCGAATTTGACCATCGGTCTCGGCGGGAGCATCGGTCAAACCAAAGTCGGTCAAAATTTCCGTTCCGGGCGCCAGCGAGGTGCTGCCCGTATCGACGAATTCGAGCTGCCCCACCTGGCGGATGGGGTTGATCACCTCTTCCGCGTCGGTTGCGCCGGGAAATTCGCCCACAATGATGCGCTCACCAGCGGTCTGAAAGACAACTTCGGTGACGCCGAGCGCGTTGGATCGACTTTCCAGAATCGTAGCAGCATCCTGTAAGTTTTGTTGCGTCACGGCAATTTCGGGTGGAACGCTGAGGATTACCTGCATACCGCCGCGCAAGTCCAGACCGAGCACGGCATCTAAATTTTTCTCAAATGTTCCGATGCGAATACCGGGGTTGTTGGGCAGGGAAACCCAAATTGCTGCTGCAAACAAAAGGAGGATGATGATCAAATTGAAAATGCGACGAGTCATTAAAACAAAGCCTCCGATTCAAGCAAATGCCAGCGCTGAGCTGGCGGTCGAGGTGATTATACCCCAATCATGATGGTTTGGAAGAGCCGAAATTCATCCGCCCTGTGTTCGTTCGTGAAAATTGGCTTGACACTGTTTCAGATTTGACGGTATAATTCTGCCGCTTTAATAACGGGATATTCTGCCTGATTCAGGCAACTTAAGACAGGAGTATTTGCATGGTTCCTCTTCCGAAGCGGAAACTTTCCAAAGGGCGACGGGATCGCCGCCGAGCCCACGACGCTTTACAGAACACCAACCTGGTGCAGTGCAGCCAGTGCGGCGAAATGCGCCTTGCGCATACGGTGTGTCCGAACTGCGGTTATTTTCAAGGACGTGAAATCGTCAGCATGAAAAAGGCTGAAAAGAAGAAATAATTCCTTAACGTGCGTTGGAATGACCATGCGGGGCTGCCTGTCGACAGGCAGCCCTTTTTGGTTTTTATAACGCCCAGGCGAGCATGAAGCCAAGAATTGCCAGGATGAGTCCGAGGTGCAGCAGGAGGTTGCTCTCTGCCAGCCAGCCCGCGCCGAGAAATTGCAACAGCAGGTTGATCATGATCAATGCCAGACCAAGCATTGGCAGGAGTCCTTTTCGGGCGGCAAGAAAAGCGGAGAGAAAATCGATCCAACGGGAAAGTTTTTCCATGCGGATTTATTCCTCGCTGGCAGGTTTGGGACGCCGGGTAAACCGGTGAAATTGGGCGTGCAGCCTGCCCGGCAATGAGCCTTTGATCATCATGTAATCCGGCATCGAGCGCGTTTCTTCCACCTTGCCGTGCTCGTGAAACCAGGAAATCAGCTGCCCTTCGCGGTAGGGCAAGAAAACCGTGATGGGCAGGTAATTCTCAAAAAGGGCATTTTCGACCTCGCGCAGCAATTCGGGCAGCCCAATGCCGGTGCGCGCGGAAATGGCAACGGACGAAGAGAAAGCACTCTTTTCATTACGGATCGATTGCGGGTCCTCGAGCAGATCGATCTTGTTCAGCGCCGTGATGCCGGGAATATCCTCACAGCCAATGTCCACCAGAGTCTGCTGGACGGCTTTCCATTGCTCGAAGGCATTTGGGTGGGTGATATCCAAAACGTGGACGAGCAAATCGGCTTCGGTGATTTCTTCCAGGGTGGCGCGGAAGGCAGCGATTAGCTGGGTGGGCAGTTTTTGGATGAAACCGACCGTGTCGGTGAACAGGACGGTATGCCCGGCGGGCAGGTCAACCCGGCGGGTGGTCGGGTCGAGGGTGGCGAAGAGTTGGTCAGCCACAAAGACATCGGCATTGGCAAGTTTGTTAAGCAGAGTGGACTTTCCGGCATTGGTATAGCCAACTATGGCGACAATCGGGATGTTGGAACGGCGGCGCTGTTCGCGGTAGCGCTGGCGGTGGGCGCGCACTTTTTCCAGTTCATCTTTGGCATGGGCGATGCGCCGGTGGATCTCGCGCCGGTCGATTTCCAGCTGGGTTTCACCAGGTCCGCGCAAGCCAACCCCGCCGCTGGTTCCGGTGCGTCCGCCGCCGCCGCCCGCCTGGCGCGCCAGGTGAGTCCATGCGCGCGTCAGGCGGGGCAGGCGGTAT
>JBBIQB010000035.1:0-16604 GCA_037442545.1 Bellilinea sp. | reverse complement strand
AGCGCGGTGCGGTCAATCACGCGCACGTTGTCGCCAAGGCGCTCTTCCAGTTCGCGCTGGTGGCGGGGAGATAATTCAGTATCGAAGATGACCAGGTCGGACTGGGTTTCTTCAACCAGGATTTTGATTTCCTCGACCTTGCCGGAGCCGACGAAGGTATCTGGGTTGGGTTTTTCCAGTTTTTGGCTGATTTCGCCAATAATTTCGACGTCGGCGGTGTCGGCGAGCAATGCCAGCTCTGCCAGGGAATCTTCCATGGGTAAAAAACCCGGTTCACCGGCTAATTCAATGCCAACCAACAAGGCGCGTTCGCGCGGCGGTTGGGTGGGTTCAGGGATTCGTTTTGCCATTTTTTAGGTTCACCAGAAGGTTTGCTTAATTAATCCATTTCAAAATGCGCTGGATGGCTTCCTGCAGCCGGTTGGTGGCTGCTCCCAGCGATACGCGCACATAACCCTCGCCAAATTTGCCGTACACCACACCCGGCGTGATGCTGACGCCGGTTTCTTCCAGCAATTGGTTGCAAAATGCGGTGCTGTCGGTGTACCCTTGGGGTAAATGCGCCCAGATGTAGATGGCTGCCGGGGGCGTCTCGGCGTTAAAACCGGCTTCCCGCAAGCCGCGCAGAGCAATGTCGCGGCGGTGCTGGTAGATGTGGTTGCGCTCCTCGATCCAGGATTGGTCACCGGTCAGCGCGGCAATGCCGGCCTGCAAGACCGCCTCGAAATGCGACGAGTCCATTTGGCTTTTGTAGGTGTGCAAATAGCGGATCACTTCCGCGTTGCCCACTGCCATGCCCAGTCGCCAGCCTGCCATGTTGTAGGTTTTGGAAAGTGAATTGAATTCGATGGCCACATCCTTGGCGCCCGGCACCTGTAGGATGCTGGGGGCTTTATACCCATCGAAGCATACATCGGCATACGGGGCATCGTGCGCGACAAGAATTTGGTGCCGGTGGGCAAACGCAACCACTTTTTCGAAGAAGGAATACGGCGCGATGGCGCCGGTTGGGTTGTTGGGATAATTCAGCCACAACAGGCGCGCCCTTTCCAGAATCCATTCCGGGATGCTGTCCAGATCCGGCAGGAAGTTGTTTTCGCTCAACAGGGGCAGGGGGTAAATTTCTGCCCCGGCGATGATGCCACTAGCCTGATAAACCGGGTAGCCCGGGTTTGGTACCAAGACGATGTCCCCGGGGTTGACGCACACCTGGCTCAGGTTGAACAATCCTTCTTTTGATCCAAGCAGGGTGACGGTTTCTTTTTGTGGGTCCAATTCCACCTGAAAGCGGATGGCGTAATAATCGGATATCGCCCGGCGGAAGGCAAGCGTGCCGCCGTTGGGGGTGTACCCGTGCGCATCCGGGCGGCGGGCGGCAGCGGTCAAATTATCGATGATGAAATCCGCCGGGGGCAGGTCGGGTGAACCCATGTCAATGCGAATGACATCCACGCCGGCGGCTTTCAATTCGGCGATTTTTTGGTTCAAACTGGCAAAAAAATAAGGCTTGAACGAAGCAATACGGTCAGAAGGGCGGGTGATGGATTTGTTTGGATTCATAGATCGGTTTTTGAAGGGGGATTGAGAAGGGATGCAAATAAACGGGCGGTTTTGGCATCGGGTGGTTCCAGGTGAAGCGGAACCAGAATGTGGAAGGTGGAACCGGGGCAGACTTGCTCGTTGTAGCCGTTGGATTCCACCCAGATAGCGCCGCCGTGGGCTTCGATAATTCCTTTAGCGATGCGCAAACCCAAACCAGGTCCGCCGCCCTTGAACTTGGTTTTACCACTGGAATGCAGGGAAACGTTGCCCAGACGGGAAAATTTTTCGAAGATGATCAGCAAGTCTTGTTGGTCGATACCAATGCCTTCATCGCTGACCGCCACCTCGATGAACCCGGGCAGTTTGCGCCCATCGACCTGAATCGCCCCGCCGTCGGGGGTGAATTTGATCGCGTTGACCAGTACATTGCGAAAGACTTGCAGCAGGCGTTCCGGGTCGCCGAAGGTCATTTCGTTTGCGCCGGGAAAGTCGCGCAGCACCAGCTTTTGGCGGCGTTCTGCCAGGGCGGACTTGAGTTCGGTTTGCAGCAGGTTAAGCAGGCGGTTGATCCACACCGGCTGCAGGTTCAAACTGAGCAGACGGTTGTCGATCAGGGAGACATCGATCATGTCGTCGATAATTGCGCGCAACCGTTGAGCGCCGTTGGTGATGCCATCCACCATCGCCAGGGCGGAAACCGCCCCGTTGGGATTTTCGATCGTCTCGCGCAGCATGGCGGTATAGCCTTCGACCAGCGTCAGCGGGGTTTTCAACTCGTGGGCTGCCACAGCGATAAAGTCGGATTTGCTTTTGTCCAGTTTTTCCAGGTTTTGGCGGGTCTGCTCCAGCTGTGCATTCAAGTGGCTGACCTTGGCTTCCATCTCGAATTGGGCAGATTTATCCAAGGCGTAGGAAAACACCGGCATCAGCGCAATAATCAGCGCCAGCGCCTGGGATTCATCCAGCACCTCCCGGCAAATTTCGATGGAAATTTGCTGCAAGGTAGTCGTGAATTTGAGCAGGCTGCTGCTGCTGCCTTCCAGGTCGGTCAGGGTCAACGCCAGCGACCATTCGGTCAAAATGGGATCCAGCCAGGCTGGATCGCCGCTTTCAACCGCTTCCTCCAGGCGCGAGAAGAAGTGCTCAACCTGCACGCGCAGGTCTTCGCGCACGCCGGCGCCGCGCGCCAGGGTTTGCACCACCCGGTTTATCCAGAAAGGTCGAATCGTGTTGAGTATGTCCAGTTCGTTCATGCGCATTAAGTGTATGCTACTTCCACAATTTTTACCAAGTGTTATTCGTACTCTGTTAACCAGTGATGAAGGGTCTCCCCGACGATCTTCAGGCTTTGCGCGGAGACCTTGTCGATGGTATCCTGTTGGGTATGCCAGTAGCGGTAATCGAAATCGATGATGTCGATGGCTGTTATGCCCTTTTCGATGAACGGGATATGATCGTCAAGGATAGTGTATTTGTATTCAGGGATGAACGCGTCCGCATATCCCAATTCAGCCGCCAGCTGCCAAATTTCTGCCATTAACTGCGCGTTCGAATTGCGCTCGTAGTAAAGATTTAAATCGGCGTCACCGACCATATCGACAATGACTACTGCCTGCGGTTGATCCAGGCGTTCTTCGACGAAGGCGCGCGAACCCAAAATCCAATCCCAGCCGGGGATGTTGCCCTGATCTTCGGCGTCGAAAAAAACCAACCAGAGATCGAGCGGCAGGTCTGGGGGCAGGCTGCGCGCCAGTTCGAGCAGGACTGCCACGCCGGAAGCACCGTCGTTCGCGCCGGGCACCGGCAGGGAACGCAGGGTGGGATCGGGATCGTGGTCGCTGATCAGGCGGGTGTCGTAATGGGCAGCCAGGATGATCTGCCTTCCGCCGTTGTTGCGCCGGGCGATGATATTTTGTAGCGGATGCCCCAGCCGTTCGGTCTGGTGAATTTCCGCTTCCCAACCGGCAGCGCGAACCTGCGCGACAATGTAATCAACCGTTTTTTGATGCGCCGAGCTGCCCGGCGGGCGCGGTCCGAAACTCATTTGGATTTCTACGTCCTGGAAGGCGCGCTGGCTGTCGAAACGATATTCAACGGGTTCGGTCGGGTTGCCGCGCACGGCAATTGCCACGCCCAAACCCAGCAGCAGGAGGATTGCAACAGGCAACAGGCGGAATTTGGTCATGGCGATGGCACCTCGCTAAGGGTTGAGATAAACCGTTCCAATTCACGCAGCGAACGCTCGGCATGGGCTTGAGCGCGACCGCGTTTCCCCTTGAAATCATCGGCCAGTTCGGGCAGGATGCCGAAATTGGCTTTCATTGGCTGAAAATCCTTCATGGAAGCGTGCGCGACGTAGTGACACAATGCTCCCAATAGGGTGGCGACCGGCAGCGAGACCGGTTCAAGTCCGGCAGCCAACCGGGCGGCATTCGACCCGGCGAGCAAACCGGTAGCGATATTGCCCATGTATCCTTCCACGCCGGTAATCTGACCGGCAAAAAACAAGTCTTCCCGCTGGCGCGATTGAAGCGTAGGAAGCAACATGAGCGGCGAGGCAATGAATGTGTTGCGGTGCATTTGCCCGTAGCGGAAAAATTCGACATTTTCCAGCCCGGGGATCATGCGGAAAACCCGGTGCTGCTCTGGATAGGTCAGGTTGGTCTGAAACCCGACCATATTGTAGAGCGTACCCGCCAGGTTGTCCTGGCGCAACTGCGCCACCGCGAAGGGACGTCGTTCGCTGCGCGGATCGCGCAAGCCGACCGGACGCAGGGGTCCGTATGCCAGGGCAAGGTCGCCGCGCCGGGCGAGGATTTCAACCGGCAGGCAGCCTTCGAAATACTGTTCGATTCCGGCGCGCACTCCGGATTCGATGTCCTGCTCAAAATCGCGCAGCGGGATTCGTTCGGCGGTTAACAGGGCTTGGACAAAGGCAAAATACTCTTCCCGGTCAAGCGGACAATTAATGTAATCCCCCTGGCTTTTCTCGCCAGTGCCGTAACGGGAAGCGATAAACGCGATCGAGAAATCGATGCTATCGCGATTGACGATGGGGGCAATTGCATCGTAGAAAAACAGGCGCTCCTGCCCGCTAAATGCCTGGATCGCCGCGGCCAGTTTGGGGGAAGTGAGCGGACCGGAAGCGATGATAGTGATCCCCATTGGAAGTTCGGTGACTTCTTCACGGATGATGCGAATGCGCGGGTGGGCTGACACTCTTTGGGTAACCAGGCGCGAAAATTCGCCCCGATCCACTGCCAGCGCGCCGCCGGCGGGTACGCTGAGCGACTCGGCGCACGCGACCAGCAGGGAACCCAGGCGGCGCAGTTCGGCTTTCAACAAGCCCGATGCGCGGTCGAGCAGGTTCGAACCGAGCGAATTGGAACAAACCAGCTCTGCCAAGCCGCCGCTGATGTGCGCGCCGGTTTGCAGGTGGGGGCGCATTTCATACAGCAGCACTTCACACCCGCCGTTTGCAGCCTGCCAGGCGGCTTCACTGCCTGCCAAACCACCACCAATGATGGAAATTTGTGGCATATCGATCAACCTGGCAAAAATTCTACCACGTAACACCTCAATTGCCCTGGCATAAAACTTGCACCTTTCGGATTTGGACGCTATACTTTTTTACAGGACAGGGGTAGGCTATGTTTCAAATCCAGAGACCCTCCATTCGAACGGTTACGACGGCGCATCTTGCCCAAACAATGACCTTGCTCAACCAGACGGTTGGCGAGCTGTATCAGCAAATCCAGCAGGAACTGACCAATCCGGCGTTGGAGCTGGTCGAGGAGCGACGCTGCCCGCACTGCCATCGCCCTTTGGCGGGACATGGTGAGTGCCCAGTATGCAGCCGCCCCAGCAGCATGGCAGCCGAAGAACCGGTGGTGTTTGTTTCGCCGCGCGAGGATTTTTATTCCGGCAGCAGCGCAGGCTCGGAAATGATCCCCGAAGAGCCGGTTTCGCCGATTGTGGAAGAACTACCGGTCTTTGTTTTGCGCCAGATCGCCGTGGAACTGGCGGGCGAGGACCGCAAGATCGCCGCGTTTATGCTCACCCACCTGGACGAAGACGGCTTTTTGACCATCAGTCCAGTTGAGGTGGCACGCTATTTTCATGTGCCTATCTCCAGGGTCGAACGGATCAAGCAGTTGATCCAGCGGGCGGAGCCGGTTGGGGTGGGTTCATCCGGACCGCAGGAAGCGCTATTGGTGCAGCTGGAATTGCTGGCGGAATCTCGTCCGGTGCCGCCGCTGGCGCGCGAGATCATCGCCGAGGCAATGGATTTGCTCAGCCGCCGGCAGTATGCCGAAATTGCCCGCAAACTGTCGGCGCCGGTCAGCCGGGTGCAGGATAGCGTTCGGTTTATCGGTGAGAATTTGAACCCCTTCCCGGCGCGGGCGCATTGGGGCGACATTCGCCAGCCATCCCCCAAAGCGGGTGAGGTGTATTACCACCCGGACATTCTGATCAGTTACCTGAACAATTCTGCCGACAACCCGTTGATGGTTGAAATCATCCTGCCCATTCGCGGGTATTTGCGCATCAATCCGATGTTCCGCCAGGCTACCCGGCTTGCCAGTGAAGATACCCGGATTGGAATGAAAGGCGACCTGGAACGCGCGGCTTTATTCGTTAAGTGTTTGCAGCAGCGCAACCACACCATGCAGCGCCTGATGCAGCGCGTGGTGAGTATTCAACGCGATTTTATTCTCCACGGCGACCGGTATATCAAGCCGCTGACCCGCGCTTCGCTGGCGCAAGAACTGGAGGTGCACGAATCGACCATCTCGCGGGCAGTGTCCAACAAGACAGTGCAGCTGCCCAATAGGAAAATTATTCCGCTGGCAAATTTCTTCGACCGCAGTTTGAACGTGCGAACCGCGCTGCGGGATATAATTTCGGGAGAAAAGAATGCGTTGAGCGATTCGCAGCTGGCGCGGATGCTCTCCCAGCAAGGGTATGAGGTCGCCCGCCGCACGGTTGCCAAATACCGGGCGATGGAAGGGATTCTGCCAGCACATTTAAGACGAGTCAACCAGGTTTAACCCTATGCGTGATGTCATCAGTCGCCCCATTCAGGCGTTATTTGGCAGCAAATTTAATAAAATCGATTCCGCCGCTGCGCTGCAAAACACCCTTGATCTGGTCGAAGATGCAGCGGTGATTTATGATTCGGAACAAAACCGGGTGCTGATCTCCAATAGTGCCTTTCAAATTCTTTCCTCCTACGCACCGCAGGAGATCATCAACAGCCGTCTGGAAGACCTGTTCGAAGGACTGAGTCCGGAAGCTATCGAAAAGGAAACCCAATGCACAGCCAACCTGCGGACGCGCAACCGGGTTAACCTGCCGGTTGAAATTCGCAAAACTAGCCTGGACGCGCAGAGCAGCTGGTGGGTTTTTCGGGTTCAATCAAGCGCCGGTATGCAGTACAACCGCAGCGAGTGGCAAAAAATGCTCCTGGCGGCATTTTCCGATCTTCCCGACCTGATTCAGAACCCGGGCGGTGATTTGCGTGGCGCGATCCGCCAGATTTTAAAAATCATCACCGATCTGTTCGAAACCCACCTGGTGTGCGTCTATCACGCCAGTGCTCAACTGCCGGAATTAACCAAACTGATTACCTTGGAAGAACTGACCTTCTTCCCTGATTCGCTGCCTTCCACGGATCTGATCCGCGTCTCCACACCCAGTTTGTGGCTGCCTGGTAAGCGAATGGTCACCCTGCTGCACCGCTCGGCGCGTATCGCCGGTCTTTCGTATGTCGCATCCATCCCGATCGGCAAGGAGAATGCCTTCGATGGGTTGTTGATCATCGGCGGAATGGACCAGCAGCCCCCGCCGTATGTGCTGGAAACCGGTCAGGCGCTGGCGGTCTATATTTCCCGCGTATTTGCACGGTCGATCTTCGAAGAGAACGAGAAGAAAGACTCGACCTACCGCAAATACCTGACTCAAGTGTACTCCACCGTGTATGAATACGTTCAGGAAGGGGTACTGGTGGTTGGCGGTGATTCGACGATTGTGGAGATGAATCCGGCGGCGGAACTGCTGTTGGGATATACCCGCAAGGAAGTGCAAGGCGAGCATGTTGAGAATATCCTCATCACCCCCGACCGATTGTTGCCCAACCTGGCAGGGGTTCTATCGGGATCAGCGCCTTCGGTGATGGAAAATATCACCCTCCATCGCCGCAACGGGCAAAATTTTTCCGCGGATGTCAAGATCCTGCCCATCCGGCAGGATGAGCGCCTGGTGGGGGTGAGCATATTGATCGGCGATATTAGCGAGCACGAGCAAATCCTTGCCCAATCCCGCCAGTTGGAACAGCGGGCGTTTCTCGGCGAGTTCATGGGGGTGTTTGCCCACGAAGTACTCAACCCGATCAACAACATTTCCACCGGACTGCAAATTCTTTCCCGGCGGCTGGGGGCAGAGAGCCAATATCAGGATACGATTGCCCGCATGGAAAACGACTGCGTCCGTCTGCACCACCAGATGGAAGCACTGAAAAGTTATGCAAAACCCTACGAGCCGCAGCAAGAGCGGGTGGACATTCCCGGATTGTTGAAACGAATTCTCGACCGCTGGCGACCGCGCATGGAGCGTTCCAATATCGCCCACGTCTATCAGCCGGCGGAAAATCTGCCGCCGGTCAAGGGGGATTGGCGCGCTCTCGATCAGGTATTCAACAACCTGATCAGCAACGCCATCGATGTGATGCGGGACAAGGGGGGCATCTTGAGCGTCCGGGTGACGCTTTCGACGCTGATTTCCAACCGCCCGCACCTGGAAATTGCCGTTTCCGATAACGGTCCCGGTATTCCAGATGACATCCGCGATCGGATTTTTGAGCCGTTTGTGACCACCAAATCCAGCGGCACCGGTTTGGGCTTGTCGATTACCAAACGGATTGTCACTGCCCACCGCGGCAGTATAACCTTTAACAGCTACCCCGGAGGAACGATTTTCCGGGTATTCTTACCAGCCTGCGAGGAATAAAGCCAATGTCGATCACTGTCCTGGTTGTAGATGACGAAACCAATGCGCGCCAAAATATCTCCGAATACCTGACTCCTTTGGGTTACGAAGTTATCGGCGTACCCACGTTGAGCGAGGCGCGCACCAGTCTGGCGCGCGGCAATGGCGACGTGGTTCTGCTGGATGTAAGCCTGCCGGACGGGTACGGTCCGACACTGCTGTACGAGACTCAAAATATGCCGCTGCGTCCGCCGATTATCATCATCACCGCGCACGGGGATATTGAAATGGCAGTCGATGCGATGAAAAGCGGGGCGCACGATTTTCTGACCAAGCCTATTCAACTGGCGCAATTGGAGACCTCGATTACCCGCGCCTACGAAATTGTGCAAATGCGCCGCGAACTGGCACATTTACGCCAGAGCCAGAAACAAGCCATCTCGTTTGTAGTCGGAAAAAGCCCGGTGATGGAAACCGTTCTTTCACAGGCGCATAAAGCCGCCCAGGCTCAGGTTTCGGTATTGATCACCGGCGATACCGGCTCGGGCAAGGAAGTGCTTGCCCGGTTTATTCACAGCACCGGCTCGCGCTCCAACAAACCCTTCATTGCCATTAATTGCGCTGCAATTCAACCTACTGTGCTCGAATCGGAATTGTTCGGTTACGAAGCCGGGGCATTTACCAGCGCCGAACGGCGCAAAAACGGGTTGATGGAAGTGGCGGACGGCGGTATTCTTTTTCTGGATGAAATCTCCTCCATGCCGCTGGATATTCAGGCGAAATTGCTGCGCGCAATCGAGGAACATGCCTTCCGCCGGGTGGGCGGCACTAATCTGATCCAGGTCGATGTTCAAGTGCTGGCAGCCTCCAACCGCAATCTGAAAGAAATGATCCAGGAAGGCAGTTTTCGCCAGGATTTGTATTTCCGTCTGAAAGTGGTGGATTTGCACCTTCCGCCGCTGCGCGAACGGAAAGCAGATATCCCCGAACTGGTGGGATTTTTCATTCGCCAATTCAATTCCAAACTGGGGGTCAATATTGAAGACATCACCCCGCGGGCGATGCAGGCGCTAATCGCGTATGATTTTCCCGGCAACATCCGCGAATTGAGCCACGCTATCGAACGGGCGATGCTGTTTTGCGAGAGCCAGGCAATTGACCTGCCCGATTTGCCGGCGGATATCTCCCGTTTGAACTGCTGAAAATAAACTGGCACGCATCTTGCATCATGCCCTTCAACAGAGATTCACGGGAGGAAGGGCATGATGTTCTTGGAGATGACCAAAAACGATTTTCTGCTGACAACCGCCGGGGTAGCCTTGGGGCTTGGCGTGTTGATGTGGCTGATGGGTGTGATCATGCTGGTCAGCCGGGTCTTGGGCGGCGATATCAAGCGCATCGCCGAACAGACTACTCGCCTGGCGCAAAAAGGGATCGCCGAGGAAATTGCGGGTTTGGTGGGAAACGCCTCGACACTGATTGAATCGCTCAATCAGATGATCCGTACCACCGCCGGGATCGGTGTGTTTCTCGTCATCGCGGGCATGTTGATGGTCGCGGCTGCTTTTGGTCTGGCGCTCCAGATCCAGTAATCCTTGATTTTCCCAAAAACCGTACAAACAGGAGTCCCTATGCGCTCTGCAGATCTCCTTGATATTCTGAATGCGCACCTGCCGGTCGAAGATGCGGCGCGGGCGTTTGCTGCGCTTAAACGCGACCCGCTGGTGTGGAATGCTGTCGAAGATGCTGCGGATGATGGATTGTTCGCGTCCGCGGATTTGTCCCTACTGGTGGAGTGGACGCCAGCCAACCTGGTGTTGAAACTGCTCAACAGCCGACTGGATCTTCGCACCATGCAGGCGGATCATTTGCCGCCCATCGAGCCTTCGATTCGCAAAAAGGCGCTGGAAACCTTCGAAAATGTTTTGCGCAGCAGCACGGCGCCGGCAACTTTGAGGGAAGCCGGATTGATCGCGCTGGCATTACGCGAACGGCGGCGTAAAACCCAAACCTGGCAGGGTTTGCTGGATGAGTTGAAAACCCTGAATCTAAAGGGTAAAAAGCAACTGATCGAAGTCTGGAAGACGGCTCTGGCGTGTCTGTTCGGGATGACGCCCGATCCAAAAGCGTTGTTGGCGGCTTTGCTCAAGCCAGAGGATTTCCAACTTGGCATGGCATGGATCAGCTACATTTTGCTGGCCAACCCGATGCCGGAGGAAGAACGACAAGCCTGCTTCCATTACCTGATGGCGGATTTGCCGCCTGCCCGTCAGGTGGAATGGCTGGTGCACCTGCAGCGGATGGGCGATAACGACTGGCTGCCGGCGCTGGCAGGTCAAATCCTGCGCGAAAGCCGCCTGACCAGCGGCAGCCTGAACTTGCAGGCGGATGACCCGGTGGAGGAAAAAACCTGGGATGAACTCGCCCGACAGACGTTGGAATTGCAGTGGGCAGCCACCCTGCACCAACTGGCTGGGCATCCTGCCCAGGCGGAGCTGCTGCTGGAAAAAGAACGGGCTTATATCCAGCATTGGCTGGCAGGCAGCACCTTCCAGCTGATTTCCATTGCTGGGAAGAACCGGCAGGATGCGAACCCCTATTGGGATGAAGCGGAAAGCCTGGCGGGTATATTGCCGGTGTCGAGCCGCCTGATCGAGGAAGCCTTGTGGATGGCGCCGCCGGCGTCTTATTTGAACGGGATCAACGCGGGGCCCGTTCCGGAGCTTGCCCAGATGTTCATCGCGGCGCAGCGGGTCAACCATAGCCAACATCACGAAGTCCAATCGGTCGCCCGGGAAGCCGTTCAGGAATGGATGAAGACAAACAAAACCTCCGGCTGGCAGCCAGGTGGACAATTTGTCTTCGATTTTTCACCTTGGGCAGCGCTCCATTCACTGCAAGAGCTGGGGCTGTTCCAGGAAGCGCTGGACATGGGCATGATGTTCCTGGAATACCGGGTGCAAGACCTGGAACTGATCACCTGGACGAGCAAGCTGGCGCACCGCCTTGGAAAACAGGATCTGGCAGTGAAATTGATCCGCCAGGCGATCCTGCTGGAACCGCAAAACCTGGCGTATCATCGCGGGTATGCCGAAATCCTGGAAAACTTGCGCAATTGGGAATCTGCTATTGCAGTGCGCGCGCAGATTCTCGACCTTCACCAACCAACAGATGTACGGGACTGCCTGGCGCTGGCGAATTGTGCCCTGGGCGGAGGGGATTATGATCTTGCCACGTCCACAGCGCAAGCGGTTTTGGAGAGGGACGATGATCAAGGGCTGGCGTACGCGTACCTTGGTCTGGCATTGGAAGGCAAAGGGGATCTGGAGGGAGCGCTGGCGCACCTGAGCAAAGCCACGCTGCTCATCCCGGAAGACCCGGCGCCCTGGCTGGAACTGGCGCGCATCTACCACCGTAAAGGGGATGACCCCCGCGCAATGGAGACCCTTCGGGCGGCAATTCTCAATGCGCCGGACTCCGCAGAACTGCACCTTGCCATTGGTCAAGCCTGCCTGGATTCGGGGTTGGCGGCGGATGCGCTGCCGTATTTGAAACAATCTGCCCGCCTGGCGCCGGAATCCGATGAAGTTGCCCTGGCGTTGGCGCGCACAATGATGTCACTGGGGCATGAAAAGGAAGCCCTGGCGGTGGTCGAGCGGGCGCGAAACCACTGGCCGGCACATTCGGGTCTGGCGTACCAACATGCGTGCATATTGATCGAACGCGGTGACTGCGATCAAGGCATCGCCGTACTCGAAGTTGCCCTTCAATCGGAACAGGCGCAACCTAACTGGTTCGTGGACTACGCCCGCGTTCTGCTGGATGATCAGCAGGTGATTCGCTCGTTGGAGCGCCCGGCAATCGATCTGGGGAGAACGATCAAGGCGCAAAAAGCGTTGCAAAAAGTGCTCAAGATGCAACCGGAACATTTCGAAGCCCGCTTGCTGACGGCGGAAATTCTGCTCTTGCGCGAAGATTTGCAAGCGGCGCAAACGGTTTTCCAGCAGGTGCTGGAAGCCGATCAAGCCAGCAGTCCCGAATGGTACTGGCGGATTCAATCCGGGGTTGGTTTGGTGGGTTATCGCAGCCGGCAATTCGAAATGGCGCTGGCTTCGCTGCAAAATGCTGCTCAGGCGCGTCCGGATAGTATCGAAACCTTGCGCCTGCTGGCAGAAACCTGCTACCGGGCAGCCCTGTTTGAATCCGCAGCTGAAGCCGCCGAACGGGCGCATGCCCTGCAACCGGACGGTATCGGCAACCTGATCTGGTACGCGGATTTAATGGAACGGATGAATTTGCTTGCGCAGGGGTGCGCGGCGCTGCGAACCGCCACCCAACTGGCGCCGCGCGATATTTCGCTGTCCTTGCGCCTGGCGGGCATGTTGATCAGGAACAACCAGGTGGAAGAAGCCAAAGCCGAATTGGAGCGCACCTTGCTGCAGGAATCGATTACAGCCGGACAATTGGAGACGGTTGCGGAAACCGCGATGTATTTGGGCAACCTGAGTCTGGCTGAGTCAGCCCTGCGCAAAGCCATCGCGCTTTCCCTTGAACCGTCCTTCTCTCTGCATTTCCACCTGGCACAGCTGCTGTTTCGCAACACCCAGACCGACCCTGCCTTGAATGAATTGCAAACCGCGCTGATCATCAACTCGGATAATCCGCAAGCCTATATTCTGCAAAGTGAATTGCAAACCGTCTTGAACCGTCCACAGGCTGCCCTGGCATCTCTAGAAAGAGCGCTGCGCATTTGCGAGAGCCAGCCGGAAACTCCGGATGGCTCCGAAGAGGATCGACAGGATGTGTGGGGGCAAATCCCCGTATCTCGATTTGCCATCCACCAACGCTTTGTGTATCTGCTTGAAGCGACCGGAGAATTGAACTCCGCCCTGTACCATGCCGAAAAAGCGCTGGAAGCCTGTCCCATCTCGCTGGAAATGCGTTACACCGCAGCCGATCTGAGTAGCCGGCTGCTGCAACCGGAGCGAATGGCGCGGATTGTCGCGCTGCCGGAAAGCCAAGCCGCCGGTTGTTTCACCAGTTTCAGCCTCAATTCCGATGCGGAATGGTTGGCGGGACTGCAATATTTCAAAGCAAAGCGGCTGCTCGATCAGGGCAATCTCGACGAGGCAGAACGGGCAATCCAGGAAGGTCTGGCGCACCAGCCGGAGTACCGGCGGCTCAAAATTGCCTGGATCCGGCTGCTGGCAAGGAAGGGTAACTTCCCCGAAGCGGAGCGCGACTATGCCGACCTGTCGGGGGCTCTGCGGCGCTCGAACGATGTAAACACAAACGGGGAGTCTGAGTGGAAAACAGGCGAAATCGGCGGCGATACGCTCGCCATGGCGGAAACCGCGTTTGACCTGTTTCGCTGGCAGGATGGGCTGGCTCTTGCCGAAGCCTACCAGCAGCGTTATGAAAATGACCCGTGTAGCCACCTGGCTCTGGCGCAGGGTTGGGTCAGAATGCTCGAATGGCAGCGCACCGGGCAGGAACTGGAATTGTGCCGCCACCAGCCGATCACCGGCAATCCCGAAGAAACAGCCCGCAAAGCAGCCGATGCGCTCGAAAAAACCGCGCAACTGGTTCGCTCGCGGCAGATCGAGCACTGGCAGGCGCGAGCAGAAATGGTCAAACGACCGATTGCACAGAATATTCAAGCCTTGCTGGGATTGCAGCCGGGCGATGATGATTTGCCCTGGGTGGTGGAAGCCTTTTTGCGCTCCGGGAATCTTGCCAATGCGGTCCAGGTGGCGGAACAATGCAGCCATCTGCCGCTGGTTCAAGCAATGTTGGCGCTGGCACATCTCCAAAATGACCCCGACCGGGCGCTCAGCCTGGCAAGGGACGCTGTAGAGGACTCGCCCCGCCACCCGATTTTCCAGGCGATGCTTGCCCGCGCGGCAGAGCAATGTGGAGAGTACTCGCAGGCTCTGGAAGCGTTCGAAATCGCTTTGTCAACCTGGGATGACGAGCTTCACTGGCATAAACGGGCTGCGCGGCTGGCTGAAATTTGCGGGGAGCCGCACGCTACCCGCCAGCACCTGGAAAAAGCCCTGGCACTTGCGCCGCAGAATTTCGATTTACTGCTGGAGGTTGGAAAGCATTACCTGCAATTTGGTTTGTTCGAACAAGCGGTAACCGTCCTGCAAAAAGCGGTCAGCCTGGATAGCGCGCGGGCTGCGGTGTGGCAAATGCTTGCTCAGGCATACCAGGGAATGCAAAACTACAAAGAAGCCATGCAGGCGGTGGAAAAAGCGGTTGAGCTGGATGCGCAAGCGGGCAATGCCTGGGTGATGGGCGGTGAAATTGCCCTGCTGCTTGGCGATGAAGCCAGGGCGCTGAACTACGCCCGCCAGGCGGAAAAAGTATCCCCGGCGGAAGCGGGTACGCGCCTGCTGGCGGTGCGTATCCTGATCAAACGCGGGCAAATCCGTGAAGCCTTGGAGGAGTTGAACCGCGCTGTCGAGGAAATCCCGGAGAATTGGGAACTGGCGCTCGAACGCATCCGGCTGGTACGGCAAATGCAGGGTGCGGCTGCGGCGATGGAATTGCTCCAGCCGCTAGTGCAACGCTATCCCGCCAATGATCGGGTTTTGGCATTGTTTGCGCAAACCTGCGCCCAGACCGGACGGTTGAAACTGGCTGAACAAAGCGCCGTGCAGGCTTTGAAGATCAACCCGCACCAGGGAGACCTGCATCGTCTGCTGGCAGAGGTTCTCAAGGATCAGGGGCAATTGGACCGTGCCATCCATCATTACAGCGAGGCGGTGCGGCTTAATTCCGAAAAGATTGATACCTACCTCGATCTGGGACAGGTGTATGTGTCCCGGCGCGAATACCCGCAGGCGCTGGCGGTTTTGCAGCAGGCTGCCCGGGTCGATCCGGATGATTACCGCCCGTACTATCAATCGGCGCTGGTGCTGCGCGACAGCAAGGATTACCCTGCCGCTGAATTGATGCTGCGCCGGGCGGCATCCCTTGCTCCAGACGATGTCAACATCCTCCGCCAGCTTGGCGCGATCATTGCACTGAATCTGGTTCATCACGGTCAGGAGGCGAAATCATGCCTGTAGAACAGACGAGCAGTTCCTTCTCTCCAATCCACCGGGGAAAAATCGACCGCGCCACGCTGCTGTTGGTGATTGAGACGGCATTGGAAAGCGGTGAAATCCGCTTTGCACGCCAGGCAGTCCTGTCCTGGTTGTCCGTGTACCCTGGCGACCTGGAAGTCAACACGTTACTGGCGCGAATTTTCTTCCTCGAAAAGAAATTCCACCAAGCGATTCACATCCTGGAAAAAATTACCGCCCTGGATGCGGAGGATATCTGTGCGCAGAAGCTGCTGGCACAGGCGTATTCGCTGACTCAAAATGAGCAGGCACTGGGGGCGAAAGCCCGGGTATACATTCTGGGAGAGAGAATGGATCCTGCCGTGTCGATCCCCGGCTGGGCAGTCATCCTGCGCAACGCGCGCCGGGCGCTGGACGAGGAACAACCGCAAACCGCAGAAATGAACATTTACCAGGCGCTGGCGCTCAATCAGGATGAGATTCTGGCGGGCATAACCCACTTGAAGGTTCTGCATGCTTTGCATGACCAAGCGGGGATTACCCGCTTTGCCGACCTGTACCAACAGCGCTGGTCAGATGGGCTGGTATTCCGGCTGGCACTGGGCGAAGCCAAACTGGCGGCGGGCGAAGAGTCCGAAGCGGTGCAAATCATTCATCAATGCGCGGCAGAGGATGCCAGCGGGCAGGTATGCCGCCGCTGGTGGGGTGAGGATCATCCCTACCGTCCGCTATGGCCGGCGCGATACGAAATTCCCTTCGGGATTGCCATTCCTGCCTCGGTAGCCGGAAAACTGGGTTGGAACCGGCTGGCGGCAGCCACAATTTCGACAGAGTCTGCGGCGGAGATGCCCAAACCGGATAACCTTGCCGGGCGAGATGTGGAAAACGAAGCCACTCCGGTTGCCGCAGAGGGGGATGTTTGGAGGCATTTCGAAGAGCAGTCTGGCGAAGCATTGCCAGCCAAGCCGGACGAGACGCAGAAAATTGCCAAACGCCCAAAGA
>JBBIQB010000034.1:0-23188 GCA_037442545.1 Bellilinea sp. | reverse complement strand
AAATCCAGCAGGTGGAGATCACCGAAAAATTCTTGCTGGAAATGGTGTATTCGCTGGGGACGCAGGTTCTGCCGCCGCTCGGGCTGGTGTTGGTTGGGCTGATGATGACCGCGGTGGTGGTGACGATGACACAGACCCGCTTCCTGTGGTCGAGCAAAAAAATTGGCTTCGATTTCAAACGCCTCAACCCGCTGACCGGTTTGAAGCGCATTTTCTCGCTGCACGGGCTGATCGAGATCGTGCGCGCGCTGCTCAAGCTGCTGGTGGTTGGCTGGGTGGCGTACGAGTACCTGCGCAGCAATCTTCCGGCGGTGGTTGCCCTGCTGCAAACCGATTTCCGCAGCGCGCTGAGCCAGTTTGCCAGCCTGTCGGTTGACCTGATGCTGCGGGTGGGGGCGGTGTATGTCGTCCTGGCAGCCGCCGATTACGCCTACCAGCGCTGGGATTTGATGCGCAACCTGCGCATGACCAAAGAAGAGGTCAAGGAAGAGTACAAACGCTCGGAAGGTGACCCGTTTTACAAGAGCCGCATTCGTGCCCAGCAGCG
This sequence comes from Bellilinea sp., assembly GCA_037442545.1. Lineage (GTDB taxonomy): Bacteria > Chloroflexota > Anaerolineae > Anaerolineales > Anaerolineaceae > Bellilinea. The sequence continues at coordinate 22,641 of JBBIQB010000034.1, read as the reverse complement.
CCGCATTGCCCGCAACCGGATGATGTCTAAGGTGCCCAAGGCGGCGGTGGTGGTGACCAACCCGACCCACCTGGCGATTGCCATCGAATATCACGAAGGGATGAACGCGCCGCGCGTGCTGGCGAAAGGCGCGCTGCGCGTAGCCGAGAAGATCGTGGCGATAGCCCGCGAGCACAACATCCCGGTGGTGCAAAACATCCCGCTGGCGCGGGCTATGTACAAGACGATCGAAGTCGATCAGGAAATTTCCGCAGATCTGTATCTGGCAATGGCTGAGGTGCTGGCGTACGTCTACCGCCTGCGCGGTCGCGGCGCGGGACAGCCTACCAGCCAGCCGATAGGGTGAATGTATCATGGCAACCACGACTGGAACCTCCAACTCAATGCTCCAATCGCTGCAAGGGCTGATGCGCTCCAAAGACATCGTCATGGCATTCAGCCTGGTGGTGATCGTTGGCTTGATGCTGGTGCCGCTGCCGCCGCTGCTGGTGGATTTGCTGATCGCCTTCAGCATTGCCGCATCGATCGGCATTATGCTGCTGACCATGTATATTCACCAGCCGATGGAGTTTTCCTCCTTCCCCACTGTGCTGCTGCTGGTTACGCTGCTGCGCATGGGCATCAACATCTCGGTCAGCCGCCTGATCCTGCTCAACGGGGAAGCCGGGGCGGTGGTGGCAACCTTTGGCAACCTGATCGTGGGTGGCAATTACGTGGTCGGGTTCGTCATCTTCCTGATCCTGATGATCATCCAGTTCGTTGTCATCAACAGCGGCGCGGGGCGCGTGGCGGAAGTCGCCGCCCGCTTTACCCTGGACGCCATGCCCGGCAAGCAGCTGGCGATCGACGCCGATTTGAATGCCGGCTTGATTGACGAGAACGATGCCCGCCAGCGGCGCAAAGCCATCGAGACCGAGGCGGATTTTTACGGTGCGATGGACGGCGCCAGCAAGTTCGTCCGCGGCGATGCGATTGCCGCCATCATCATCATGCTGGTCAACATCATCGGCGGGTTCGTCATCGGTGTGTTGCAGCGCGGGCTGGACCTGTCCAGCGCACTGCAAACCTATGTACTGCTGACCATTGGCGCGGGTCTGGCGATCCAGGTGCCGGCGCTGCTGGTTTCGGCGGCAGCCGGTCTAATCGTCACCCGTTCGACCTCCGAATCCTCACTCGGCAACGAACTGTTCGGACAGCTGTCCAATTTCAACGTGCTGGCGGTTGGCTCGGTGCTGGTCGGTTTGATGATGTTTGTGCCGGGACTGCCCAAACTGCCCTTTGCCCTGATCAGTATTGGCTTTGGGGTGGGGGCGTATTTCGTCAACAAGGCGCGCCATGCCGAACAGATTGCCCAGGTGATCCAGACGGCTGCCCCGGCGATCAGCGAACCAGAGACGCCGGAGCAGATGCTGGAAATGGTCGTGGTAGATCCCATCGAGCTGGAAATCGGTTACGGGCTGGTGCCGTTGATCGAGGAAGACGCTCAGGACAACCTGCTGCGGCGCATTACCAGCATCCGCCGCCAGTTGATGGCAGAACTGGGCTTGATCCTGCCGGTAGTGCGCATCCGCGACAACCTGCGCCTTGCCCCCAACGCCTACCGCATCAAAATTCGCGGGCAGGAAATCACCAGTGGCGACCTGATGATCGACCGCATGTTGGCGATCCCCGGCTCCAGCGTAGATGGACCTTTGCAGGGCATCGAGACGACCGAGCCTGCGTTCGGCTTGCCGGCGGTGTGGATTGGCGAATCCGAGCAAAACCAGGCGGAATTGAAGGGCTACACGGTGGTTTCGCCGCTTTCAGTGCTCAGTACTCATCTGACCGAGACCGTGCGCGGGTATGCCCCCGACCTGCTCAGCCGCCAGCTGGTGCAGGAGATGATCAACCAGCTGCGCCAGAAATCGCCCGCCTCGGTCGAAGGGGTGGTGCCGGAGATGCTCACCCTGGGCGAGGTGCAGTCGGTGCTGCGCAAGCTGCTGCAGGAGCGGGTGCCGATCCGCGACCTGAGTGGCATCCTGGAGGTGCTATCAACCCACGCTGCGGTTACCCGCGATGCCAACATCCTGGCGGAAGCTGTGCGCCAGACAATGGCAAACACCATCTCGGCGCAGTACCGCGATGAGAGCAGCACGCTGCACGTGTTCACCCTTGCCCCGCAGGTCGAGTCGCTGCTGCGCAGCGCGCTGGTTTCCGCCGACAACGGTCCTGGCTTTCATCTGGATGCCGGACTGGCGCAGATGATGCTGATTAAAGCCGGCGAGCAAATGGAAATCCTGGCGCAAAGCGGCTATTACCCGATTCTGCTGTGCCCGCGCGAACTGCGCCTGGCGTTCCGCCGCCTGGCAGCCCAATCGCTGCCCAACCTGGTGGTGCTGGCTTTCTCCGAGGTCAGTCCGGGCACGCGGGTCAAGGCGCATGGCATGTTGGATCTGGGCAGCGTGCTCGGCAGCGGTCAGAATTAAACGCTTGAGAGGCAGTTATGGAAACCAAAACCTACCAGTGCGATACCATGTTCGAAGCGCTGCAGCGCATCCAGCAGGAGCTGGGACCCGAGGCAATTGTCCTGTCGGCGCGCGAAATCCCGCTTGGTCCGCTGTGGAACGTGTGGGGTAAAAAAGGCGTCGAGGTAGTGGCTGCCCCGCCTGCCATAACGCCACCTGCCGCCCAGCCGGAGAGTGCCCGGTCCGGCGTGCTGCGGCGCAGCGCGGATGGTTCGCGGGTGGAATTTGCCGAGGAAGCGTCCAAAATCGAATGGGTTGGCGGGCAGCCGGCTTTCCCACCGGGCGAGAAGACCGCTCCGGCAAAAGCGCAGCGCTGGCAACCGCCGCACATCAGCCGGGCGGAGATCGAGCCGGCGCGCAAGCCCGCGCCGCCTGCTGCTGCGCGCGAGCAGGTGGTCGAATCCAACCCGCCCACCGCCGTGGAACAACCCGCTGCCCCAACCCTGCCCGAATCCCTGCGCGGTATCGAACAACGCCTGTTGGGACAGGGCGTGGAAGCCGCCTTCCTCGAACGCATCCTCCACCGCCTTAACCAGACCCTGGGCGCAGCGCTGCTCAGGGACACCAGCCTGACCCGCCGCTATGTGCAGGAAGTGCTGGCAGCCGAACTGCACATGCCCGCCCCGGGCGCGCTGCGCATCCCCAACCGCTGGGTGTGCCTGGTGGGCGCCAGCGGAAGCGGCAAAACCAGCACCACCGCCAAACTGGCGCTGCTTTACAGCCAGCACCTGGGCAAGAAGGTCGCCTGGGTGTGCGCCGACACGGTGCGCACCGGCGCCATCGCCGAGGCGCGTGCCTACACCGACGCGCTTGGCATCCCGCTGCGGTTGGTCTACAACCGGCAGGATGTGCGCATCATCGCCGCAGAGATGAGCGACATGGACGTACTGCTGGTGGACACCGCTGGGTTCAATCCCTGCCGCGAAGAGCAGCTGGTGGAACTGGGTGATCTGTTGAGCGAGATCCCCCAGCGCACCACGCTGCTGGCAGCCTCGGCGCTGACCCGCGAGAGCGACCTGAACCAGATCAGCGCCGCGCTGGGCGTCTTTCACCTCAACGGGATGATCTTCACCCGCATGGATGAGACCACCGCCTTCGGCAGCGTGTATAACTTTGGGCGGCGCAGCGTGCAGCCCATTCGTTATTTCAGTTACGGCAAGGAAACCGCCGGACGCTTGCAGGCGGCTTCGGCATCCCGCCTGGCGGCGGCATTGTTTGGCAAAGGATGGAATCAAGAATAATGGCAAAGAAAACCGATTCAAAGTCCGCGCAAGAGTCAAAGTCCAACCAAGGCGAATCCCCGGCATCCGCCGGGAAGGGTGAACCCGCCCCGCTGCCTTTCTTCATCGAGGGGGTGTTTTCCTTCTCTGGTTTGCTGCTGGTGTTGGTTACCCTGTTGATCGTATTCCTCTCGTACCTGTCCGGCGCCAGCCTGGTGGATATTTTCCTGCGCGGATTGGTGGGTGTGCTTGCCCTGGGCAGTGTGTTGTGGCTGCTCTCCTACCAGGTCTCTTCCAGCGTGTTGAGCACACGCGCCACCCGCCCCTCGAACCCAGCCAAATCCACGGCTCCCCTGGCAGCCGGCGAAGCGGAGCGGAAGGGCTAGTAAGCCATGGCAGTGCAGCATCTTTCCGCAACCGCGCTGGAAACTTTCCTGGCAACGCGCGCGCCCGAAGCCCGCGAGCAGCTGGTGCTGCAATCGGTGCCGCTGGTGCGCTATTTGCTCAGCCGGTTGGGAATTACCCCTGAACTGGGCAGCGAGTACGAAGACTTGCTGCACCAGGGTCTGCTTGGTTTGATCGAAGCCGTCGACCGCTTCGACCCGTCCTACGGAGCGCGCTTTAGCACGTATGCCGCGGTGCGCATTCGCGGCAAGGTGCTGGATTACCTGCGCGCGGTGGACTGGATGAGCCGCACCGCCCGCCAGCGGGTGCGCGCCGTGCAGAAGGCGATTGAGGCGCTCTGGCTGGAACACCAGCGCGAGCCGACCGACGAGGAAATTGCCGCCTACCTGCGCACCGATATCGAGACCGTGCAGCGTGGGCTGGTCGACTCGAACCGCTTCCTGCTTTCCCTGGACGCAGCTAGCGAGCGGGACGAGGAGGAAAGTGACCTGTACGACCGGCTGGCGGACGAAAACCAACCCGACCCGCAGCAAATGTCGCTGGAAGATGACCTGCGCAGCGAACTGGCACGGGCGATCCGCCGCCTGCCGGAACGCGAGCAATTGGTGCTGTCGCTTTACTATCACGACGAATTGAATTTCAAGGAAATTGGCAGCGTACTCGGAATCTCTGAATCGCGCGTGTGCCAGCTGCATGCCCGCGCGCTGGTGAATCTCAAGGTGGTGATGAAACATGAGTAACATCCCCAGAGTTTCTCTCGACGATACGTATACCCTGCTGCAGTTGATGCGCGAGACCGCCCTGGTTAAAGGGCGCCAGGCGCAGGCGGATAAACTCAACCCGGTGATGGAAGAAATGCGCAGCCTGGTGCAGAGCGCAAAAAAAGCCGGATCAGTTGCCGCCGCCAGCGCCAGCCCGGCGGGGGGCATTCTTGGGCAGGCAGATTTTCAGCACTTGCTGGAGCTGTCCCAGGCGCGCCCGGCGGCGCCTACCCCGCCCGCGCCGGCGGTTGACCCGCTGGAACGCAACCGCATGGTCACCGCGATGGCCGCCGCGGAGATGTCGGATGTGGAAATTGCCCGCCAGATGGGCATGACCCGCGAGGAAGTGCGCCTGGTGTTGAGCGTACAGCAGCGCAGCAATAGCCCGCAAACCGGAGGTTGGATACGATGATCAAAGGCATGTATTCGGCAGTTTCGGCAATGATCATGAACGCTGCCCGCCAGCAAGTGCTGGCGCACAACGTGGCAAACATGGAAACGCCCGGCTTCAAGCAGGCGCTGAGTGTGGCGCAGGACTGGCTGCGCACGCCGGTGCTTTATTCGCCCGGCAACCTGCTGCAGAACCGCCAGCTGGATTACGTTGGGCTGCTGGGTCTGGGCAGCCAGGTGAGCGAGCAGACCACCGATTTCACCCAGGGCGGCTTGCAGGTCACCCAGAACCCGCTCGATTTCGCCATCGAAGGCGAGGGCTTTTTCCGCGTGCGTACCCCGGAGGGCGACCGCTACACCCGCGACGGGCGCTTCCTGCGCGACGCGCAGAACAACCTGGTCACGGTGGATGGCAACTTTGTGCTTAACGAGGGCGGGCAGCCAATCCGCCTGCCGGACGGCGCGCTGGCAATCACCCCGAATGGCACCTTGATGGTCAACGGTGCGCAGGTGGCGCGGCTTGGGCTGGCACGCTTTGCCGACCCGCAGGCGGAACTGGAGCGCAGCGAAGGCAACCTGTACACTGGTCCGGCACAATCGACCGCGACGGGCGAGGTGCGTGTGGTGCAGGGCGCGCTGGAAATGTCCAACGCCAATCCGACCCAGTTGATGACCCAGTTGGTCGAGGTTGGTCGGGCGTACGAGGCAGCGTTGAAAATGGTACAAAACCAGGATGAATTGCTCGGCAAGACAATTGCATCCCTGGGTCGGATTGGATAATACGGGAGGCAGCATGTCATCATTATTTCATACCCTTACCATATCGCGGCAGGATATTCTCAGCCGCCTGATCGACCTGGACGTGGTTTCCAATAATATGGCAAACATGAACACCGCCGGGTTCAAAGCCAGCCGCTCCAATTTTCAAGAATTGTTGCACCAGCGCACGCTGGAAGGCGTTACCCTGGCGAGCACCCAGGGTTTGATGTTCCAGGGAGCATTGAAGAATTCCGCCAACCCGCTCGACTGGGCAATTCAGGGCGACGGCTTTTTCCAGGTACGGCTACCCGACGGCACGACAGGCTATACCCGCGATGGGCAGTTCTTGCTGGATGCCAACCGCCAATTGGTCACCGCCAGCGGATTTCGTCTGATTTGGAACGGTCAAATCCCCGACGGGACGATCGACGTCAATATTCTGCCGGATGGCAGCGTGCAAGCCAGCCTGCAGAATGGGCAGCGGGTAATTGCCGGTCAGGTGCCGCTGGCGCGCTTTGTCAACCCGGGCGGTCTGATCAACCATGGCAACAACGTCTGGCTGATCAGCGATGCCTCGGGCGCTGCCCAGGTGGGCGCTCCCGGCAGCGGCAATTTCGGCGTGGTGGCGGCGCATGCGGTCGAACAGTCCAATGTTGACCTGTCCACCGAAATGACCCGCCTGATGTCGTTGCAGCGCGCTTTTCAGATGTCGGTGCGCACCTTTCAACAGACCGACACGATGATTGCGCAAGCGCTCAACCTGCGCAAGGGGTAAAGTTTTCGAGCCCACAGCCGATACTGTAAACACGTGATTTATCAGCCGACTGAGGTACACCAGAGGTACGCACCATGAAGATCGAAAACAACGGCATTTCTCCCCTTGCCCCCCAGGGTTCCGATCCCGCCCAGCGCGCGGAGCGCAAAACCGGCGCGGAACTGAACCCCAGCGGGCACAACCGCGACAGCGTGGCGCTTTCGGCGGATGCCCGGCTGTTGGCAAAAGCCCGTTCGGCCGCCGACAGCGCGCCGGAAGTGGAAAGCGAACGCCTGGCGCAGCTGCGCCAGCGGGTTGAAAGCGGCGACTACACCGTTCAGGTGGAGGAGATCGCTCGCAAACTGGCGGCGCGGACTTTTTTTCAACCCTGATTCTTTGATCGTCCAGGAGATGGTATGGTAAATCACGATCTATTCACCGAATATGTACTTGAACTGGAAGAAGTTCTTGTTGCGCAATTTCGCGAGGTACAGCAAGTGATCGAACTAACCCTGACCGAGCGGGAAGCCCTGCTGAACAACAGTGAGCATCTGATGCCGGTGGTCGAAGAAAAGGAAGCCCTGCTCGACCGCCTGGGGGTAATGGAGGACAACCGCCGCATGGTGGTGCAAAAACTGTCGCTCGAACGCGGGCTGGTCTCGCCGGAAACTTCCATTACAGAACTGCTGCCCTACCTGGATGCGCCCATCTCGCAGCGCGTTTCCCGCCTGGCGGAGGGCATTACCACCCTGGCGGCGCGGGCGCGCGAATTGAACGACTACAACCAGGCGCTGGCTTGCACCCGCCTGGATTGGCTGCGCGCCGCACAGGTCTTTTTGGTCGGCGTCGTCCAACCGGACGCGGGTTACCGCCCGCCGCTGGCAATGCGCCCGGCGGCTGAGGTGGCAAACTGGGGCATGGAATACCGAGCCTGAGGAGACGATTATGCCCGGCATTTCTTCAGGGATCCACATTGCACTCCAGGCAGTTTTGGCGCACGCGCAGACGATCGAGATCATCGAACACAACGTCGCCAATGCCAATACGCCGGGTTACCGGCGGCAGTCGGCGCTGCTCGAAACCACGGTGCCCTCGCCAATCCTGGCAGCGCACAAGGGCAGCGGGGCGGGGATGCGCGGCGGCGGGGTCAAGGTGGCCGAAATCCAGCGTTTCAACCTGGAATTTTTCGATGGGCGCTTCCGTTCGGTCTCGTCCAGTACCCAATACTGGGAAGCGCGGCGGGACATTCTGCTGCAAGTCGAAGCCACACTGGCGGAAACCTCGCAGGACGGCTTGCTCACCCGGCTCGACCAGTTCTGGAACGGCTGGCAGAACCTGGCAAGCGACCCCGCCAACCTCAGCCAGCGGGTCGTTTTGCTCGAGGACGCCCGCGTGCTGGCGGAGAGTTTCAACCGCCGCTGGAACCAGTTGCAGCAAATTCGCAGCGACCAGAATCAAGCCGTCATCAGCCAGGTCGATCAGATCAATGCCTACGCCGGCGAAGTTGCCCGCCTGAACCGCGAAATTTCGCGTGTCCTCTCGGTTGGCGAACAACCCAACGACCTGCTCGACCGGCGCGATGTGCTCCTCGACCGGCTGGCGGGGCTGAGCGGGGCGGTTTCGCACGTGGGCAGGAACGGCGAGGCGCTGGTCTCAATTGGCGGGCAGGTTCTGGTGGTTGGGGTGGAAGCGCTGCGTCTGACCACGCGCCCCAAGGCGGGCGACCCGCCGATGGTGGAGGTGGTCTGGCAGGATGGCAGCCCGCCCCAGGTGGTTAATTTGCCCAACGGCTCGCTGAAAGGCATCCTGGAGGTGCGCGATTCGGTCATCCCCGGTCAGATTGGCGGCTTGAACCAGCTGTCCGCCGAGTTGATGGCGCAGGTCAATGCGTTGCACGCCAGCGGGTACGGTTTGAACAACGCCAACGGGCTGCCGCTGTTCGTCGGCACGGATGCGTCCAGTATGCGCTTGAACAGTGTGCTGGACGCTGCCAGCCTGGCGGCATCCAGCGCAGCCAGCCAGCCGGGCAACAATGGGCTTGCCAGCGCGATTGCCGCGCTGCGCAACCAGCGGCTTGCTGGCATTGGCAACGCCACCCTGAATGATTTTTACAACGGGCAGGTGACCGCGTTTGGGGTGATGACCCAAAATGCCAATCAGAACAGCGCCACCCACGCACTGGTGGCAAAAGCGCTCAATGATCAGCGCGAATCGGTGGGCGGCGTCTCCCTGGATGAAGAAGCCGCCAACCTGGCAAAAGCGCAGCGCGCCTACCAGGCGGCGGCGCGGGTGCTGACGGCGTATGACGAAATGTTGGACCGGATTATCAATGGCATGGGCTTGGTTGGACGGTAACAGAAAGGCAGGCAGGCAGATGCGCGTAACCCATCAGGGCATGATCAACAATGCAATCCAGCACATGGCGAGCAACAAAGAAAGTATTGCCCGCCTGCAGAATAAAATCGCCGCCGGCAAGCAAAATCTTGCCCCATCGGACGATCCGGTCGCTACGTCGCAAAGCCTGTCGATGCGTTCGACCCTGGTCAACCTGCAAGCCTACCGCAACACCACCGACCTGGCGCGCGATTGGATGGACGCGACTGATTTCAGCCTCAGCCAGCTGCAAACAGCCAACCTGCGGGCAATCAATCTGGTAACGCGTGGTCTCAACGATACAATGGGCAGCGATGAACGCATGTTCTCGCTGGCGACCGAAATCGATGCGATTATTGCCCAGGTGGTGCAGATCGGCAATACCAGCCACAAGGGGGAGTATATCTTTGCCGGGTACCAGATTCATACCCAGCCGTTTCCGGCGGATTACCCAGCCAGCCTGACCTATAATGGTGACAATGGCGTGCTGCAGCGCAGCGTGGGACCGGGACAGAATGTCACCCTCAATATTCCGGGAGAAAACATACTGCGTCCGCTGGTGGAAGGACTGGTGGCTGCCCGCGACGCGCTGCGAGCGGTGAGTTACAATCCAAATGCTTTACAAACCGCCCTCGAAGATTTACAATCGTACCTGGATACGCTGGAGTCGCAGCGCACCACAGTCGGTGCGCGCATACGACAAGTTCAAGCCGCTGCAGATGGTATCGAGAAAACCGACATCGAGTTAAAGAGCCTGCTTTCCAAGAAGGAAGACCTCAACTACGCCGAAGCCATTTCGTTGTTGCGCGGTCAGGAAGCGACCTACCAGGCGGTAATGGAGGTCAGCGGGCGGGCAATCTCCGCGCTTAGCCTGTTCGATTACCTGCGTTGATCCCGTAACACCTTTTGACAGCTGGCAAGGAAATAGACTCTCCGAGGGGCGAGGGACCAACGAATGTTAGTATTGACACGACGGGCGGATGAAAGCATTGCGATTGGCGACTCGATTGTCGTCACGGTGTTGGCGGTCGAGGGCGACCGGGTAAAACTGGGCATCAGCGCCCCGCGCGATATTTTGATTCTGCGCCAGGAGATGGTGCAGGCAGTCAAAGATCAAGCCCGTTTGCAGGAATTGCTGACGGAATTGCCCGAACCGGAATCGTTCGATGCGCTGCGCAAGCTGCTCGCCGATCCGTCCAGCACGGACGAAGCCCCGCCCGAAAATCAGGGGTAAATTTCACCAAAAGGTATGATGATGCCGTCCACCTGTCCGGTTAAACCCGGAAGCCGGTAGGTTTCACAACTATCCGGAGCGATCAGGAAAATTTCTCCATCAGGCACTTCCTCGGTAAGCAGGCTAACAGCCAGTAGATGACCTTTTGCTTCCCAGGCGATACCATTGTTTGCCTGGGCTGGATTATCCAATACCAGCTGCGCCGGACTGCCATCCATAGCCTTCCTGTAGAGACTGCTATTGTCGAATGCCCGGTAAGCGATCCATTTTCCATCTGGAGACAAGGCAGGCATTGGTGCTTTGCGCGAGGAGTTTTCCAGCACGAATACATCGTAAGTTTGACGGGTGGCAATATCTACTGCGCGCAGCATGAAGCCAGTATCGCTTGAGCCTGGAATGGCGTAGTACAAGGTGTCGCCGTCCGCCGACCAACCGGCAATGGCTTCGTACCCAAGATTGGAGAGCTGCGTCCGTGTATTGGATGCCAAGTTCACTAAAGATATACCGTAGTCGTTGCCTGCATTAACCGTTGCCAGGAAGCGCCCATCTGGCGACCAGTGAACATCCCGCCCATACGTTCCGGTTATAGTGGATACCGTACCGTCGTTCAGGTTTCGAATAACAATCCCCGTATCGGTAGAGTATGCCAGCCGAGCACCTTCTGGGTTGACCGCTGCGCTTGCGGCATCCATGGCGAGCATCTGTTGCGCGCTACCATCTAATTGCGACGAGATAATTTGCAGCTGAGGGTTTGTCTGTGTCAGGATAACCGTCCCATTCAGCTCGGCAGGGAGGGTAGCAATCGTTTGGATGGAATCGGCGGTTAAGCACACACCTGAACTGGTAGCGGCGGTGAACTCACGCACTTGATCGGGCTGCCAGAATACCTGCCAGGTTTGCGTGGGAGCGGCTGCGATTGGATTGGAGAAAACGATGGAGAGGACGCCATCAGGTAAGGTCTCATAGGTCAGGCTGGTGTGTTGCCCGCCGCCTCCGCCGCCAATCGCCTGGTAGCCTTCAAGGGCTACGCTTACCTCGGCGAGCCCCATTTCCGGGATAATCTGAAAGGTATATCCATTCGATTCAGCAGCCACTGAAACCAGGCTGAAGGTTCTGCCAGCCAACTGCAAATTCCGATTGACTTCCCATACCTGGCCTGGCTGCGGGTTATCGCCCACATCCAGGGTGGTTTTTACTGTGGCTTGAGGATCCACAGGCGACAAAACGATACCATTGAAGCTGATCGAAATTGGGAAACGGACACCCGCGCCTTTGAATTGAACTGCCCAGGCGACGCCTCCCTGCACCATGTTGGAAGTATCCAAGGGCTGCACATCCATTGGAAATGTGTGCCCGACTTTTTTCCCGTCCGCACCCCGAATGACAGCAACACCCGTAATTTGCAGCCAGTTTCCAGCAGGCAAATGAGGGTAAATGTATCCCAAAAGAATGTACCCATCCTCGGTCTCGATCATTTTCTCCACGGAAATAGAGGCGGAAGGTTGGGGAGTGGCAGGTGTGCCGGCAATCTCTGTGCTGCCAATAACCTGCGTAGGGGTTGCGTCTGTGGTAATCTCCACCACAGGCAGAATTGGGTAATCTGGCGGCGCCGGGATGAAGCGTAATGCAATCTCCCACTGCTCTGGCGCGGAGCCCGGCAACGTATTGAAGATACACGGAAGCATGAAAGTTAGATCGTTTATTTGTGACGGGACGGGTGAATCAACTTCGATTCGACGACCATCCGGCAGGCGCAAATAGGCTCGCTCGACGCAGCCAGATACTGCTTCTCCCTGCGGGTAAGACGACAGCGGGACGCCGGATATACCGTAGAGTATGTTTGTCTCCGTATCGGTTAACACTGCCTGGTTGATTGACACCGTGACACCATCGCGCGTGACGCTGACCGGCTCCGCCAGGATTCGAAGGGTGTTCCGGGTATCAACGATCCCAATACCTGGGATATACCCGAATAAACGCAGCATAGAAGCGTATACTTGTTGCGGACCGATGACCAGCGCAGCGGTGATCAGAATCATCAAGACCGCCGTTACAACTACCCACGCCGATCTCTGTTTCCACATACCCCGCTTCTGGTTCATCTTTTTTTCTGCCTGGTTGATCAATTCGTTAAATACCTGTTGTTTAAATTCGCGCCGGATGCTCGGAACCCGGAAAGACAGGCGAACATTGTCCTCAAATTCTTGAGACGGTCTCCATTCATTCATTCGAAACCTCCAATTGGCTGTGCAACCGCGCCAATAACCGGTAGATTGATTTTTTTACAGCATCTCCGTTTCGGTGAAGAAGCCGGGCGATTTCCACGAAACTCATCTCAGCCAGAAATCTCAAGCGCAATAACTCACGTTCGTCTTCTGGTAATGTTGCTATGAGTTGTCCTAAAGCCGCGGATTGTTCTGACTGGATGATTGCCTGTAAAGGTTCTTGAGATTGGGAAACTTCATCAGCCTTCTCAAGAAATAGCAGGTTTTTCCTGCGCCGAAAATGATCCATAGCCTTATTGCGGGCGATTGTAAACAACCAGGAAGAGAAATGTCCGTCATGGCGATAATGACGAAACGATTCGAATGCGGCCAGGAAAGTCTGACTGGTGATATCCTCTGCTTCCTTGACATTGCCCACTCGGCTAAAAAGGTACTTAAACACTCTTTCGACATACAGGTTGTAAAGACTGCCAAATTCTTTTGGATCCTCCCGGGCAGCCTCGATTAATGGAAGATCATCCGTATTCTGCTCATTTTGTGACAAAGTTAATCTTGAAACACTTCCCGCCATAAAAATTCCTCTCGTGGGTTGGCTGGTACTCTCTGGATCGAAACTTTGGTTCTATATATACATCGTAGCAGCTCAAGAAAAGGGACTGAATTAGGGTTGGTTTCGGTTTTATTCATGCGTTCTTTAAATTTATTTTACGTTTTCTTTACTGACCTGTTGTCTTCCTTATGCTACCCTTACCCCAGCACGTATGGATTAATTTGACAATACGGCGGGATGCTATGCAGATTGTATTCGATATCAGCCAGGACGAACTGCCGATCTTTCTTGCGGAAGTGGACGAACACCTCCAAACGCTGGATGAGATTTTGGTACAACTGGAACACCGCAGCGAAGATGCCGACCTGCTGCAAAATGCCTTTCGGGCTGCCCACACCTTGAAAGGCATGTCCGGCATGATCGGGCACCCGCGCATGACGGCGCTGACGCATGCCTTGGAGACGGCGTTCGACGGGTTGCGCAAACATAATTACTCCGTCAGCACGGCGTTGATCGACCTGTGCCTGGATGCGATTGACGGTCTGCGCCTGCTGCGCGATGAGGTGGTCGAGGGCGTGCGCAGCGATTTCGACCCGCAGGGGCTGATCGCCGGGTTTGCCGATTTCAACGCTGCCCAAGCCAGCCCTGCCGCGTCTTGCCAGGCTGCGCCAGCCAGCCCGCCGCCCGCACTAGAGGGCAGCAGCAGCCCTGCAGCGCCCGGCGGTTCGAACGGCGACAGCGGTGCCAACGGCAGTCACCCGCTGGACATCAGCGCGCTAATCGACCCGCGCAGCATTGCCTCGGCGGCGCGCGCCTTTCAACTGATGATGACCCTGATGGAAATGGGCGAGATTGCCGCCATGCAGCCTACCCAGGCACAAATCGAAACCGCCCAGCCGGTGAAGACCTTTACCGCCACGCTGATCACCGACCAGCCGGCGGAGAAGGTGCTCGAAAAATTGAAGCACATCTCGGAAGTCGAGCACATTTGTGTGGGCAAAGCCGGCGAGGCGCAACCGCTTCCGGCGCTGGAGAAAAGCCCCCCGCCGCTTCCGGCGCCGGAAGCCGCCGCGTCTGCCGCAACCGCAGGCGCAGCCCGCCCCCGCTCCAATGGCGGCAGCGCAAAAAGCGTCGATATGACCGTGCGCACCAGCGTCGAACGGCTGGATAGCCTGATGAACCTGGTCGGCGAGCTGATTACCGACCGCAACCACCTGTTCCAGGTACGCAACCGGCTGGAAAGCCAAACCCGCAACAACCCCCTGGTGGAAAACCTGGCGGAAACCGTCGCCCATATCAGCCGCATCACCGACCAGTTGCAGGAAGAGGTGATGCGCATCCGTATGCTGCCGATTGGCAACCTGCTGCACAAGTTCCCGCGCATGGTGCGCGACATGTCGCACAAAGCCGGCAAACTGGTGGACGTGGTCATTCACGGTGAGGATACCGAGTTAGACCGCTCGATGATCGAGGAAATCAACGATCCGCTGATCCATCTGGTGCGCAACGCCATCGATCATGGCATCGAATCGCCGCAGGAACGCCGCGCCGCCGGCAAGCCGGAGCGCGGAACGGTCACGCTCAATGCCTGGCACGAACAGGGGCGCATCATCCTCACCGTCGCGGACGACGGGCGCGGCATTGACGCGAACTTTTTACGCAAGAAAGTGGTCAAAAAAGGTTTGATGACCGCCGAGGAAGCCGCCAGTTTGAGCGACGAGCAAGCGGTTGAACTGATTTTCCTGCCCGGTTTTTCCACCGCTGAAAAAGTCACCGATATTTCCGGGCGTGGGGTCGGCATGGACATCGTCCAGACCAACATCCAGCGCGTCAATGGCAGCATTCACATCGAAACCGCGCTGGGGCGCGGCACCACTTTCCAGATCGTCCTGCCGCTCACCCTGGCAATTGTGCCCACTCTGCTGGTGCGGGTGGGCGAGGCAACTTTTGCCATCCCGCTGGTGATGGTGCTGGAGACGCTGCGCCTCTCGGCGGCGGACATCAAAACCATCCGCCAGAAGCCGGTCACTCTGCTGCGCGGCAGCGTCCTGCCGCTGGTGCACCTGCGCGAACTGTATGCGCTGCGCGACGAGGAAAAGGCGCACAAACGCTTGTTTGCGGTGGTCATCCAGTCGGGCAAGCACCGCGTTGGGCTGGTGGTGGATGCCTTCATGGGCGAGGAGGAAGTGGTGGTCAAATCGCTGGGCAAGTTCGTGGGCGAAGTGCCGGGCATTTCCAGCGCCGCCATTCTTGGCGACGGCAGCATTACCCTGATTGTGGATGTGCCTGCGCTGCTGCGGCTGGCTGGTATTCATTAAAGCGAGGTGGAGCATGGCAACTGTGATTGAATTTGACGACAAACTGGTTGAGACGCTGCGCTCGATTACCAGCATTGGCATCCATAACGCCGTGCGCGGGTTTTCCGGTCTGTTGGGACACAAACTGGAGTTTCACGAGCCCGAAGTCAGCGTGGTTCCGCTGACTCGGATCCCGATGATCGTCGGCGGACCCGAAAACGAGGCAGTGGGCATTTACCTGCGCGCCGAAGGCGACTTCAACGCGCAGATCATGATGATTCTGCCGCTGGATAAAGCGCTGCAACTGGTTGACCTGCTGATGGAGCAACCGGAAGGGAAAACCACTTTCCTCGGCTCGCTGGAGCGTTCGGCGCTGGGCGAGGTGGGCAACATGACCGGCACGTTCTTCATGAACGCCGTTGCCAACGCGCTCAAGCGCGAAATCCGCCCCACGCCCCCGGCGGTAATGGTCGATGTGGTCGGCGCGATCATGGATATCATCGTGGCGACCACTGGCGGGGTGAGCGACCAGGTGCTGCTGATCCAGACCTGCTTCACCGATGGCAGCCGCTCGGTGTTGACCGATTTTTGGGTCATCCCGGATGCTCAATCGCTCCAGGCGCTGCGCCAGAATAAAACGGGGATATGAAAGATCCGACCAGCGTCAATCTCGGTGAAATTGCCCTCTCACGCGACCCGGAGGACGTGCTGGTGGCGTATGGGCTGGCTCCTGCCTGGGCATCTCCATGGTGGACCGCGTCCGCCGCATTTCCGGGTTGCTCCACGCAGTGCTGCCGCACCGATTGAACGGCGCTGACCCTCTTTGCGCTAAGTACGTGGACAGCGGCATTGAAGGGCTGCTGGACGGGATGCTGCGCGCCGGGGCTGACCGGCGCAGCCTGGTGGTGCGCATCGCCGGCGGCGCCAACATGTTGTTAGGTGCGGGACTCTCGCAGACCTTCGATGTTGGCAACCGCAATATCCATAGTGCGCACGAGACGCTGCGCCGTCTGAACCTCTCGCTGCACAGCGAGGAGACCGGCGGGCACAGCGGCAGAACGGTACGTGTTTATGTCGCCACCGGCAGGGTGACCGTCAGGGTCGTCGGCGGCGTGGAAAAAGACCTGTAAGCCTTTGAGGAGGATGTGTGGAATGACCAAAATACTCATTGTGGACGACGCGGAATTTTTGCGGGTGCGCATTATCAAAATGCTCACCGGGCATGGCTTCGAAGTGTTCGAAGCCGAGAATGGTGCCAAAGCGGTCGAAAAATACAAGGAAGTCCGCCCGGACGTGGTGTTGATGGATATTACCATGCCGGAAATGGACGGGCTGGCAGCGCTGAAGCAAATCCGCCAGATCGACGGTCACGCCAAGGTGGTCATGTTGACCGCGCTGGGACAGGAATCGGTCGTGTTGGAGGCAGTCAAGTCCGGCGCGCGCGATTTCATCGTCAAACCCTTCGAGCATGACCGCGTGATGAACGCGATCAACAAACTGGCGGGATAGGTTGCCAAACGTGCCTGCGCCGCTGCCGCTCAGCCCTTCGCAGTCTCCCGCCGCGCAGCCAGTTCGGCTGCTGGTGGTGGATGATTCCGCCTTCATGCGCTTCACCATCAGCCAGCACCTCGGCAGCCGGGCGGAGATCAACGTGGTGGGCGCCGCCCGTGACGGGCAGGAAGCGCTGGAGATGATCCCCGCGCTCAATCCAGACGTGGTCACCCTGGACGTGGAAATGCCGCGCCTGGACGGAATTTCCACCTTGCGCGAGATTATGGCGCGCTTCCCCCGCCCGGTGGTGATGTTGAGCAGCCTGACCCGCGAGGGCGCGGTGACCACCATTCAGGCGCTTACCCTGGGCGCGGTGGATTTCATTGCCAAGCCGGAGCGGCAGCTCGACATTCAGAGCGTGATGGAGGAAGCCGCAGGCAAGATCCTGCGGGCAACCCGGGCGCGCATTCGCCCGCCGGCGGTTGCCTTGGCGGCAGCCCAGCCGGCGCAGCCGGTTGTGGAAAAGCCGGTGCGCCTGCGCCTGCCCAGCGACCCGGTGGTGTTGATCGGCAGTTCGACCGGCGGACCGCGCGCGCTGAACGAGGTCATTCCAGCCCTGTCCGCCAGCATCCCGGCGGCGCTGGTCATCGTCCAGCACATGCCGGCTGGGTTTACCCATTCGCTGGCGGAACGGTTGAACGCCACCTCGCGCCTCAAAGTGCGCGAAGCCCAGCCCGGCGACCGGCTGATGGTCGGTCAGGCGCTGGTTGCGCCCGGCGGCTTTCACCTGTTGCTGGATGACAACGATCAGGTTGCCCTCAACCAGAACAGCCCGGTGCACGGGGTGCGCCCCTCGATTGATGTGACCCTGACTTCGCTGGTGCAGCGCTACGGACGGCGGGTGATCTCGGTCATCCTGACCGGCATGGGCAGCGACGGCACCAATGGCTCGGTGCTGTTGAGCAGCCTGGGCGGCACGGTGATTGCCGAGCACGAATCGACCTGTGTGGTGTGGGGCATGCCGCGCAGCGTGGTCGAAAAACATGCCGCCAATGTGGTTGCCCCGCTGCCGGACGTGGCGACCGCCATCGAACAGGCGGTACGCCAGAACATGAAAGAAAAACTGAGTTAGAGG
This sequence comes from Bellilinea sp., assembly GCA_037442545.1. Lineage (GTDB taxonomy): Bacteria > Chloroflexota > Anaerolineae > Anaerolineales > Anaerolineaceae > Bellilinea. The sequence goes on along the minus strand of JBBIQB010000034.1, from coordinate 4,543 downwards.
AAGGTGTTCCACATGGAAACCGAGGTTTATGCCCAAATCAAGTCCTCCGTGAAAAGTTTGCTCAATATCGATCTGAATCATTACAAGGACGAGCAAATGAAGCGCCGCCTGGATTCCTGGTTGGTGCGCTCGCGGTTTTCCAACTGGAACGACTACCTGCGCTCGCTGCGCGACAGCGCGGACGAACTGCAGAAATTTCGCAATTATTTGACCATTAATGTGACCGAATTTTTCCGCGACCCGGAACGCTGGAACGCGCTGCGCCGCGAGGTGCTGCCCAACCTGCTGGCGCACGCCGCAAAGGACGCCCGGCTGCGCGGCGGGCTGCGGGTGTGGAGCGCGGGCTGCTCGACCGGCGTGGAAGCCTACACGCTGGCGATTCTGCTGGAAGAAACCGCCCCCGGAAAAGCGCACGCTGTCCTGGCGACGGACATCGATCACGGCGCGCTGGCGAAAGCCCGCGCGCGCGGTCCGTATCATCCGGATGAACTACGCAATTTAAGCCCGGAGCAGCGCAGCCACTTTATCACCCCCGCGCCGCCTTTCTTGGTCAAGGAAAGCCTGGCGCGGATGATCACCTTCCGCGAGCAGAACCTGCTCAATGACCCGTTCGAGAGCGGTTTGGATTTGATCGTCTGCCGCAATGTGATTATTTATTTCACCAACGAAGCCAAAAACCTGCTTTACCGCAAATTTCACGATGCGCTGCGACCCGGCGGGATCGTCTTTCTGGGCGGGACGGAGATTATGCCGCGCCCGGGCGATCTCGGCTTTCGTAACGCGGGTATTTCTTTCTACACGCGGGATTGAACGGAGTACGTAATGCGTTACACGCTGGATGATCTCCTACGCGAGGCGGGCAAACTCCCGCCGCTGCCCCAGGCTTCCCAACGGGCGCTGGAACTGATGCGCGAACCGGATTGCAGCCTGAACGCGGTGGCGGATGTTCTGGCGTTGGATCAGGTGCTGGCGGGCGTGGTGCTGCGGGTATCCAATTCGGCGTATTACGGAATGCAAAACCGCATAGCCTCGGTGCACCAGGCGGTGGTGGTCATCGGGCTGCAAGCCCTGTACGAGGTCATTCTGGCAGCCAGCCTGGGCAGTTTTCTCAACCGCCCGCTGCCCGGCTACGACCTGCGCAAGGGTGAACTGTGGCGGCATTCGCTGGGTGTGGCGATTTGCGCGCGCATGATCGCCGAAAAACGCAAGTGGAAGAACGTCGAGGAATATTATTTTGCCGGGCTGCTGAGCGATATTGGCAAACTGGCGCTGGAGAAAATGCTGCGCACGATGGTTTTCAGCATTGAGGACTGGCGTTCGGCTTCCTTCCTTGAAATTGAGCGGTCGTATTTTGGCATCGACCACGCCATGCTCGGCGCAGAAATGGCGCGCCGCTGGCGGCTGCCGGAAGGACTGGTGGCGGTGATTGCCCACCACCACAACCCGGAACTGGCGGGAGCGCACCAATCGCTGGCGTATGCCGTTCATATTGGCGACAGCGTGATGATGATGCTGGGCATCGGTCTGGGCAGGGACGGGTTGCAATACGGGCTGGACGCCCGCGCGCTTGCAGCGCTCAACATGACCGATGTGGAGCTAGAGGACCTGTTTGGTACAGTCATGGATCAAATCGAGATGGCAGAATTGCTCATCGACCTGTCCGGCAAGCACTGATCCCGCCGGGCAATACTGAGGAGGACTCATGGTATGGATGTAAAGTTTTTGAACCCATTCGTGGAAGCGGCAGTCGAAGTATTGAAAGCCGAGATCGGGGTGAGCGTCGAACGGGGGCAGCTGTCGCTGCACCAGTCGGCAATGACCACCGACGAGGTCACCGTGCTCATCCACCTGGTTGGGCAGGTGCACGGGGTGGTGCTGTACGGGATGAACAACCAGACCGGGATTCGCTTTGTGACCCAGATCCTGGGACAGGAATTCAACCAGCTGGACTCGCTGGCGCAGAGCGGCATTGCCGAACTGGGCAATGTGATTTCCGGGCGGGCGACGATCAAATTCTCGCAGGCGGGTTACAACTCGAACATCTCGCCGCCAACGCTGATCACCGGCAAAGGCGTGCAAATTTCCACCCTGGATTTTCCGCGCATTGTCGTGCCGCTGGAAACCAACCTGGGTCCGTTGAGTGTTCACCTGGCGCTGCGCGAAAACCTGAACGGCAAGAGCGATGAATTTGTCGCCTTGACCCCGGCAGCCGAGGGCAGGTAGAGGAGCGCATACCTATGAATGTCAAATTCCTCAATCCTTTTGTGGAATCCGCCTACGAGGTGCTGCATGCCGAAACCGGCGTGGAAATCCAGCGCGGCGAACTCAGTCTGGAACAGGGCATGTACATCACCGACGACGTGACTGTGATTCTTTCGCTGGTCGGCGCGGTGGAAGGCACGGTATTCTATTCCTTGAACAAGACCGCCGCGGTGCGCTGCGCCTCGCTGATGCTGGGGGAAACGCTGACCGAACTGGACGGGCTGGCACAGAGCGGCATCGCCGAGATCGGCAATGTCATTACCGGGCGCGCCAGCATGAGGCTGTCCGAAGACGGTTACGAGTCCAATATCTCCACCCCGTCGTTGATTCTGGGCAGCGGCGCATCCATTTCGACCCTGGATTACCCGCGCCTGGTTGTGCCGCTGCACACCGAAGCCGGCAGCGTCACCATTCACCTCGCGCTGCGCGAGGGCAATCGCGGCTTGAAGACCCCTCAAATTGCTGTCCCGATCGGGCAACCATTAATATAAAAAAACGGAGAATACGGCTATGGAACTACAACTGGTGATTTTTGAACTGGAAAATGAGAATTACGGCGTCGATATCGCCTCGGTCGAGGGAATCATCAAATTGCAGGAGATCACCCGCCTGCCCCACGCGCCGAAATTCATCGAAGGCATCACCAATCTGCGCGGCTCGATCGTGCCGGTGGTCGACCTGCGCACCCGCTTTGGCTTGCCTGCCCAGCAGCCCACCCGCGACACGCGCATCGTGATCGCCAACATGGACGGCAATAAAGTCGGCATTGTGGTGGATGCAGTTACCCAGGTGATTCGCGTTTCGGAGGAGAAGATCGAGCCGCCGCCGCAAATGTCGGTGACGATCAACTCGGCGTTCATCAAGAATATTGCCAAACTGGATGATCAACTGGTGATCCTGCTCGACCTGGGCAAAGTGCTTTCGACTGAGGAACGCGAAGCCCTGACTGTGATGGCATAATGCACCCCCCCACCGGCTTTCCCCACTTCCGGCAGGCAGAGCTCAACCGCTGGCGGATGAAATCCGCCCCGCGCGACGTGCGCTCACGGCTGACGAACTTCCTTCTGGATGGCTATTGTCTGCTGGATGGGGATGGCGTGGTGTTGGAAGGCAACCCCGCTCTTGAAATGCTGCTGGACTGCCCCAGTGGCAGCCTGGCTGGCAAACGGCTGGTGGACTTCGTCTTTGACCCGTGCCGCGAAGATTACAGTGCCTTTCTTGAATTGATGTATTACAGCCGCAGCCGGATTGGTCCGCTGGAAATTGAAATGATCGCCTGCGGCGGCGGGACGTTATCGGTATACCTGACGTTTGCGCCGTACCCGCACAATGGCACGCCCTACGCCCAGGCGCTGGTGCGGGATGTGAGCCAGTGGCGGCAGGTACAAAATGAACTGATCGCGGTCAACCTGATGCTGGAACAATCCTTCACCGACACCCTGGAAGGCTGGGGCAGGGCGCTGGAACTGCGCGACTACGAGACGCACGGACATACCCAGCGGGTGGCGGAAGCCACGGTGGAATTGGGGATGGAAATTGGGTACAGCCTGGACGAGGTGCTCAACCTGCGCCACGGCGCGCTGCTGCACGACATCGGCAAAATGGCGATCACCGATGCGATTCTGCTCAAGCCCGGTCCGCTGACCGCCGCGGAATGGGAGATTATGCGCCGCCACCCGGTGTATGCCGAAGAATTGCTGCGCAAGATCGATTACCTGCGCCCGGCAATCCCGATACCTTATTGCCATCACGAAAAATGGGATGGCAGCGGTTACCCGCGCGGTTTGAAAAGCACAGAAATTCCGCTGGAGGCGCGCCTGTTCGCAGTGATCGATGTGTACGATGCGCTTCGCTCCAGCCGCCCCTACCGCGCGGAAGCCTGGTCGGAAGAACGCACCCTGGAACACATCCACGTCAGCGCCGACACGCATTTCGACCCGGAGGTGGCGCGCGCTTTCCTCAATCTGAAAGGGTTTTAACCCACCTTAATCCAGCGGGGAGCGGACGGCTTCCGGCTGGAAGAGGTTTACGGGTACAACAGGGCGCGGCTCAGCCGCGCTTTGTGTTATGGCACGATCCCGGCGCACGCCACCCCGTTTTTGGGCGCTTCGGTGCTGGCGCGCTTCCATACCCGCCGGTCGATGGAGATGGTGCAGGACAACTGCCCGGTCTGGGTCGGGTTGGAAGCGGTCAGGTAAACCTCGTCGCCGCGCGGGACGGTGATGCGCCGCTCCCACGGGGTGGTGACGGTGGTGGTCTGTGAGATGATCTCCTCGCCTGC
>JBBIQB010000033.1:0-23287 GCA_037442545.1 Bellilinea sp. | reverse complement strand
GGTAAATACCCGATCCTGGTTGGGGTGTTGAAGGGGGTGTTATTTTTGATGGCGGACCTGCTGCGGGTGATCACCATTCCCAGCGAGGTGGATTTTCTCGCGGTTGCGAGCTATTCCGCCGAGGCGCGCAAACGCGGCATGGTGCGCCTGATCAAGGACCTGGAATTACCCATCGACGGGCGGCATGTGCTGTTCGTCGAAGATGTGATCGATACCGGGTTGACGCTCAGTTACCTGCTGCGCAGTCTGCGCGAACGCAACCCAGCCAGCCTGGAAGTGTGCGTGCTGTTCAACAAGCCGGCTCACCGCCTGATCGATTTTCCATTGAAATACAAGGGTTTCGACCTGCCCGACCGTTTTGTGGTCGGGTATGGCTTGGACTATAACGAGCGTTACCGCAATCTACCCTTCGTTGGGTTGTTGACCCCGGAGGTGCTGAAAAGCGGGGAGTCTTCGAAAAAATGAAAAACACCCCCGGCGTTTATAGCCGGGGGTGGGTCGAACAGGGGCTCCTAGTAACCTACTTGCCAGTCTCGTCGTTTTCCTAGGGCATCCTTCTCTGGTTTTTTACATCCCTTTTTTGGGGGGATGGGGTTTTCCGCAACCCACCAGGAAGCGAATGCGCCATCCAGGGTGACTGTACACAGCCTTTTTAGGTAATCTGATTTTTAAGGAACTTCCTTAATCCTGCAGGTTTTACCAAAACACTCCTGGTTACCCGGCGAGAAGCCATCAATTTCTTTGAGCTCCCTGCACATTCATTATAGAAAATTCGAAACCGCGAGTCAAGTATTTTTAAGTTGTCTGGACAAACACTAACGAAATTTTAAGGTTGTCAACCCAAAGCAAAGATCAATGGTAACCGGCGGGATGGTGATCAGACCAGGCTGCGCAGCAGACCAAACACAGCCCCTGCCAGGATCAGCCAGGTGGGGTTGAGTTTGCTGCCAAAAAGCAAACCAGCGGAGACCAGAGCGAGCACAATGGTCATGGGGTCGGTCAGCGAGGTAAGCGAAATTTCAATCATTACTCCTGCCATCAAGCCCAAGGCGGCAACGTTGACCCCATCCAACAAGGCAGCCAGCCATGGCGAAGCGCGCATACGTGGAATGAACGGACTGCTGATAGCAACAAAAATAAACGAAGGCAGGAAAATGCCCACAGTAGCTGTCAATGCGCCGGGAATGCCGCCGAGCAGGTATCCAACGAAGGTTGCCGAGGTAAACAACGGTCCGGGGGTAACCTGACCGATGGCAATCGCATCGATCAGCTGCTGGTTGGTCAGCCAGCCGAGACGCTCGACCAGGTCGGCGCGCATGAAGGCAAGCAGGACATACCCGCTGCCGTACAGCACCGATCCGATTTTGAGAAAAATCAAAAACAAGTGCGTCAAGCTAAAAGGCACTTCTGCGTTTGAAAGGGTCAACGCGCCGCCCAGGATCAGTCCGGCTGGCGGCAAGGTTTTTCCCAATTGGAGGATGCGCCGGTGGTTTTTCCACAGCATCAATCCGGCGCCGCTGCCAAACAACAGCGCCAGCTCGTTGACCCCCAGAATATACAGAAGCGCGCAAACGCCTCCTACCAGCCCGGTTACCCAGCCGGCGACCGCCTTGCGGGCAAGTGAATACAATGCATGAAAAATAATCGCCAGAATGACCGGTTTGATGCCATACAAAAGCCATTCGACCTGGGGCGTGCTGCCAAAGCGAACGTATGCCCAGGAGAACGCCAACACAATGGCAGCAGCTGGGAGGATAAAGCCGAGACCGCCGGCGATCATCCCGCGCCAGCCGGCGCGGACGTAACCCAGATGGATTGCCATCTCGGTTGAGTTGGGTCCCGGAATTAAGTTGGTCGCGCCGAGCAGGTCGAGAAAGCGTTGATCGTCGATCCACCGGCGGCGGCGGACGACCTCCTGCTGCATGTAGGCGATGTGCGCCGCAGGACCGCCAAAGGCGGTCAACCCCAACTTGAAAAAGACCCAGGCAACCTCTGCCAGGCGTTGGCGTTCGACCTCAGGGGACGTGGCAGGCGGGCTGTCACTCATGGCTGGTACGGGCTGCGGTAGATCAAATCTTGCACCGGTTGGTTATCGAGCAGGTGCTCGAAGAAAATGCGCGAGATGTTGTTTTCGTCCACCCGCCAATAAAACACCTGGTCGGGTTGGACGACTAGCGCGACTCCATTTTCGCAAATATCCAGGCAGCCGCTGATCAGGCACTTGACGCGGTAGGGGGAGTCAAAACTGTCGAGACGGTGTGCCTGAACCAAGGCCTGCAAGTGAGCGTAAATCTGTTCGGCGCGTTCACGGTCGCGGCATTTGCCGTTGCCGCAGATAAACACCTTGCGTACAGCGGGGGGGGACTCGGTGGGAGAGGGAGGATCGAAGGACATGCTAGTGCCCAAACAGGGCTGCCAACGCGCGCGGCAGAACCGCCTGCCAGGCAGGATAATTGTGTCCGGCAGGGAACTCGTGGTAGTCAAAAGAAAATGCTTTTTGGGTGAGCAAGGCTGCCATTTGGCGGTTGCACGCCAGCAGGCTTTCGTATTTTCCGCAATCCATCCAAAGATGGAAGGGCAAATCGCTGCGCGCCTCGATCAAATCCCAGACGACGAAATTGACATCCTGGATCGAAAACGCCCCCGACTGGGAGATGACTTTACCGAACACCTCCGGCATGCGCAGACCGGTATAGAGCGCCATCAGCCCGCCAAACGATGCGCCACACACCGCGTAACAGCCGGGTTGATCGGCGGGATCTAAAATTTGGAGCGATTGACGGGCATGCGGCAGGAGAAAGTAGTGCAAAAATCCGAGCGTGGCTTCGGAACACAGGTATTCCATGTTGCGATAACGCCTGCCGTTTTCGATCATTGCCAGTGCCAGCGGTTGTACCTGCCCCGCGGCGATCAAGGCATCCAGTATCCAGGGCAGGTGGGCGCGGTTAAGATAGTCCTGCCCATCCCAGACGACCATCAAAGGAACGGGGTGGAAAACCGGCGGCTGGTAATAGTGAATGCTGCGCTGTGCGCCTGCCAGCAAACCTTCGCAGGGCAGCTGCGCCTGAGTCAGTTCACCGCGCAGGGGATGAGCCTTCCAGGGATAGCGATAGCCGCCATGATCGAGAGGGTAGGTAAAGTAATGATTGAACTTTCCCATCCCATTGGGCGTACGGCGCGGGTTGCGCGGGTCAGACACCCGGCGTCCGTCACGCACGAAGGCGTATTCCAGGTAACTGCCCAATTCCAGTTCAACCTGACATGCCCACACGCCATGTCCAACCGGTTGCAGCGGGGTGGGATGTCCGGTATCCCAGTCGTTGAGGTCCGAGATGATCTGCGGCGCATCCCGGCCTGCCCAGCACAGATAAATCCGGTTATCCACGATCACCGGATTGCCGGAGGATTGAAAAATCTCGACGGTGGTAGGTTGGCGACTCACGGGATTCTCCAGGTTGGTGAGGTTTTGGGGGTGAATAAAAATCATCCTGTTGCAACGACCATTTTTTAGTATACTCGAATTGTGAAAGTTGTCCGGTTGCGAATCAATGCGTCCATGCCTTCCATCAACAGGCATGGATTATCATTTAACCAGAAGTGGATGGGAGAATCACATCGATGAGCAAAAAACGCGTCGCAGTTCTGGCAAACTTGAAAAAAAATGCTCCGCATTGGGATGGAATGCCGGCAGATCAGTGGGATGATCTCGATTCGGAATCGACCGTACTTGCCCTGGTCAATGCCATCCGCGCTGGCGGGTATGAAGCCGAGTTCATCGAAGGAGATATCCGGCTGGTGGAGAAACTACCCCGTTTCAAACCGGATATTTGCTTCAATATCTGTGAAAGTCATTTTGGCGATGCTCGCGAGGCGCAGGTGCCGGCTTTGTTGGAAATGCTGCGCATACCCTATACCGGATCGAAAGTGCTTGCCCTGGCGCTGGCGCTGGACAAGCCCATGACCAAACGCGTGCTGACCTACCACGATCTGCCCACACCGGATTTTCAATCCTTCGAGCGTCCCGATGAGCCGCTGAGTGAAGGCATGCGCTTCCCCATGTTCGTTAAACCCAGCCGCGAAGGTACCGGCATGGGGGTGAGCGCAAAATCGATTGTCAACAATGAAGCTGAATTAAGAGAGCAGGTCGCGTACATCATCGAGAAATACAAGCAGACCGCCCTGGTCGAAGACTATATCGAAGGGCGCGAGGTGACGGTTGGGATGGTCGGCAACCTGATTGGACCGGTCGCGCGCCGGCTGCCGCACAATCTGAACGCGCCGCGCATTCAAGCCGGGCTGCACTTCTTCCCGCCGATGGAAGTGGATTTGTCGCCGTTCGCCGACAGCGACACGGTGTATTCCAACCGCTTGAAAGTGCAACTGGCGGCGGATTTGACCTATCTCTGCCCGGCGCCGTTGGACGACGAAATGGTGGATGAATTGAACTGGCTGGCGGCGGCGGTGTTCCGGGTGTGTGGGTGTCTGGACGTGGCGCGGGTCGATTTCCGCCTGGATGCGCATGACAACTGGAAGCCTTATATCCTCGAAGTCAACCCGCTGCCCGGTCTGTCGCCGGGAATTTCGGACATCGTGATCGAGGCAGCCGCGGACGGAATCGAACACACCGAATTGGTGCTGATGATCTTGCATACTGCGATGAAGCGCTATGGGATGATGGATTAGAATCAAACGGGTCAAAGTCAGCAGACGGACTGCTCATTTTGACCCGTGAAAATCGATTGGAGGGCTGAGTTGGGGGATGGAAAGCCATCCCCGGTCAACGGTTATTTTTTGCCGTTGTCGTCGTCGTCATCATCATTATCATCATCGTCGTTGTCATCGTCAGCTTCTTCGTCGTCATACTCTTCGTCGAAGTCATCCTCATCGCCGCCGTGGGCGTGCCCGTGTTCGAGTTCTTCTTCGGTGGCGGAGCGCAATTCGAGAATTTTGATTTCGAATTGCAGGGTTTCTCCTGCCAACGGGTGGTTGAAATTCAGGCGGACAATGTCCTTGGTCACCTCGTGGACGGTTGCCAGCATGACTTCATCTTCCTCGTCACGAATTTCCAGTTCCGTCCCAATGTCGAGGGGAATTTCCTTGGGGAATTCACCGCGCGACACGTCCATGAAGGCTTCTGGATCGACGTCGCCATAGCCATCCTGCGGGCTGACGGTGATTTTCTTGGTGTCGCCAACCTTCAGTCCGTACAGTTCGCGTTCCAGGCCGGGAATGATGTTGCGGTATCCCTGCAGGAAAACCAGCGCATCCGAATCTTCTGAGGAATCGATCACCTCGTCCTTGATGGACAGGGTGTACGCCATGGTGACAACCACATCATCGGCTATCACGTCTGGAGTTTGATTTTGGTTCATTGATACTCCCATCTTTCTGGGTGCTCCCCAGAAGCAAGTGAATTTTAACCCTTGCATTATATCACCAAACGATTCCTATTCCCCAAAGACCTCGCAGCGCGGCGGGATTCCAGAAAGAACCAGCTTTTGCCAGTTGAGCAGGGCGTCATCCATCGCCAGGTTTGAGCGCCAGTGTTCCGGGATGAGGTTGCGCCAATCGATCTCAAGCATGGCAGACTCGCCGAGAGCGGTGAACTGCTGGCATAATTGTGCAAAATAAACGCTTTCGACAGCGATTACGCCGGCAGAGGGGTCCTCGATGGTCAAACTGTCGGCTGTCAGCAGATCGGCAACAAGCAGCGAGAGCGCCTGGTGGTCGTACAGCAGGTAGTTGTCCCATTCCATTTCCGTCTGGCTGGCGATCTGGCGCAGGAATTTTGGGTCAGGGACTTTGGTGGCGGTCAACGAAAATACCGGCGGGGTGGATTGCGATTCGAGCGGATTGGGGAAAATGGGCTGGAAGATCAATTTTGGCTCAGGAAAATAGACGATTAGCCCCCAGATGGAAACCAGCTCGGGCTTGTCCCGGCTGAGTTGATCGACGTGGATCAGAAGGATGTTTTGTTGGAACGGGGATGCCGGGCGGCTGAGCGCGGCAGGTTCGCTCGACAGGGAGGCGGATTCCAAGGATTGCTGCGCCAGAAAAAAGCCCACCACAAGGCAGGCAATGAAGGCGAGCAATGAAATCATGATGAGCAGTTTGCGCATGTCACTTTTTATTCAGACACTTGGGAATCGGAGCGCTTTTCGGTCGCCCTGGTCGATCCATTCCTGCATGGGGATTGGTCTGCTGGATCAAGGCTTGGAGTACTGAATAAAACGGGTGGAAGGTTTGCTGGCTGGTGATCAACGAGGTTTGGGCAAACAGTGGGTTTTCGCTGGATGGCGGATTTAAGTTCTGGATGAACACCACGCCCATGTACAACTGTGAACGCATTTGAATCAGGGCTTGTTTTTGCCATTCAGCCTGTTCGACCCCGTTCAGTAAATGCTGATCGTCCGCTTTTATTGTACCATTGGGCGGGTTGATCAGCGTGATCCAGAGAATGCCGTTTGTATGCCCGTTGTCCAGCATCACCTGGCGCACCTGCTCGTAATGGCGCAGCGCGTGTCGATCGGCAGCGGACGGCGGGCGCACCGGGTCGCCGCTGAGCAGCGGCATTTGCAGGCTGAGCAGCGGCATCCACTCTTTGGCGCCGGCGGCGTACAGTTGTTGGAGAAATTCGAGATCGTTCCAGTCGACAGGATTGGAATTGACGCCGGACGGCTGCAACCCGGCTGCCACCAGATAAATGCGGCTGCCTTTTTCTTTAAGTGCTGCCTGAACTTGCTGGAAAAAGGCGGCATATTGTTGTGGGTTGGGAGTTGCACCCCAGCCGTGGAGGGTGTTGGCTGCCGGGAAGAGCTCGACGGCTTGCAGGGTGGATGGGTAGCGGTTGCTTAACCAGGCTAACCACTGGGCAGTATAGAATGGATTGATCCCGGCTTCGCTGCGTGCCCATGCTGGGGGATTGGTCAGGCTAATCATCACGGCAACCTGGCGCGCTTTCAGGCTGTGCATTGCGGCATCCAGGGCAACCATGTCCGGCGCGCTGTCGTGCTGCGGCATTGCGGTTGCCCAATCCAGTGGCAGCGCCACCCAATCCAGTTTCAGGTCGCCGGCAACCTGACTGGCGGTTTCCACCTGGCTGCCGTGTGGATGCAGCCAGGCGCCGTACCCAAAATCCGGTGAGCCGGGCACCCCGCGGATGGCAGAGATGGTGGTGGTGGGGATAACCAGCAAAAGCAGGAATAGGACGGCTATTCCTGACCGCAAAAAGTTTTTCATTGGATTCACCGCAGGAAATGGATTAAGTGGGGCAGCGAAAAACCTGCAAAAAATCCGAAAGCGCCGCTTAGCACGATCCACACCAAGCTGCGTACCCGCGCAGGTGATTTGACAAATTCGACCCCTTGGCGGATCACACCCCGCAGCCAGGTCGAGCGGGTGAGCAGGTCGATGGCTACATCCCAAAACATCAATTCGAATTTGTGGTAAAGCGGTGCATTCATGGGTAAATCTCCAACGGATTAGCGTGAAGAGGAGAGTTTGGTAATTTTGCCTTGCGCGCTGACCACGGCGCGAATGGTGTGCTTGATGGTATGCCCGTTGTCTGTGGCGGCATATCCCTCGAAAATCAACAAGTAGCAGCCAGTAGCTTGCGGTTTAACCTTGGGTAGCACGCCGCGCACTTCCGGGTGTTGCTGATAGACTTGTTTGCATACCGCTTTAAGGATTTTGGCGTCCATGAGCTTGCCTTTGCAGGATCAACGTACCCGGCGACGTAGAAAAGCGGGAATGTCGAGATCGGTTTGGATCGAGGCGCTCTCGGCGGGCTGGGTCGCGGCAACCATTTTTTCGACGACCTGCGCGGCGCGCTGCACCGGCACAGGCTGCGGCTGGAATGGTGCTTGCGTCGCTTGCGCCGGGCGGGCGGTTACCTGGGGGACTTCCACCGCGGTCGCGCCAATCCCGGTCAGAATCATGATCACTTCAACGCGGTCGCCCATGCGTTCATCGGTGATCACGCCGGGAATGATGTCTGCTTGATTGTTGGTTTTTTCCTGCAAGTCGGTGAGCGCGTCCATGACTTCGACAAAGGTCAGGTCGGAGCCGGCGGTGAAATTGACGATGATGCCGTTGACATTTTCCAGGTGAATGTCATCGATCAAGGGATGGTGAAGGGCTTGTTCAATGGCTTTTTGGGCTTTGCGCTCGCCCTGGGCAACGCCGATCGAGAGCAGCGAGCCGCCGCCAGACTGCATCATGTTGCGGATGTGGGCAAAGTCGACATTAATCAAGCCGGGCTCGGTAATCAGTTCGGAAATGCCCTGAATACCCTGGCGGAGGACGTCGTCAGCCAGGCGGAAAGCCATTTCCAGGGTCAGGTCGCGCGAGGCAATCTTCAACAAGCGGTCGTTGGGGATGGTGATCAAGGTGTCGGTGTATGGGCGCAGGCGCGCCAGCCCATCGCGGGCGTTTGCCTGGCGGCGTCCGATTTCGAAGGTGAACGGAGTGGTGACCACAGCAACCGTTACCGCGCCGAGCGCGCGGGCGACGCGGGCGGCAATCGAGATTGAGCCGGTGCCCGTGCCGCCGCCCATCCCGGCGGTCAGGAAAACCATGTCAGCCCCAGCCAGGGCGGCGTTCAGTTCTTTGTAACTTTCCTCCGCCGCAGCTTCCCCAATTTTCCAGTCACCGCCGGCACCCAAGCCGCGCGTCAGGCGGGGTCCCAACTGGATTTTGGTCGGCGCCAGGCTGCTTTTCAACGCCTGGGCATCGGTATTGGCGGCGATAAAATCCACGCCGCTGATGCCGAGTTCGATCATGCGGTTGACCGCATTGGTGCCGCCGCCGCCCAGCCCGATCACCTTCAAGACCGGTTTGTGCAGGCTGCTGGCTGCCGATGATGGATTGCTGTTGATGGTCATGTTCATGGTTTTCCACTCCTTGTCTTTCCACAGATGCAATACTCATGCCAAAATTATGCCAACCAGTCAATTTCGCAGCCAGCTTGTTTGAGCGTATCGATCAGGTCGGGCGGAATTTTTTCGGCAGCCATTGCAATCGTCACGCGCACCGCCAGGCGGGCTTCGGAGAATGAAAATCCTATGGTGGGGTGGTACTGGTGGACGAAAGGGGTAAGTTTGTGCATTTTCTGCGCCAGGTCGCCGTTCAGCGCTTCGTCGATCAGCAGGTAGTGGCGGATGGGGTGGGTGATTTTGTGGATGCGTTCCTGATCGAAGATGCCTGCCGCGGGGAGATTTTGAGGGTGAATGTTCTTTGAGGCGCAAATTTTTTGTGCGGCGCCCAGGCGCGGCTGGTTGCAATCGAACCAGGAAAACGGTGCGTACGGGGATGCCAGATCGGCACTCAATACCCAGAAATTGACGGCTGCAATGGTATCCGGCAAGCAGAAGGCGGCTGCGGGTGAAGCGTCCTCACCCGCGGGCGGCTGGGGGTTGGCAGCCCAGGTGAACAGGTCGAGCAGAACCTGGTTGTATTCACCCGATTGGACAATCGATGGTTCGATCGCGCCGGATGTTCGGGCAAGCCAGTCTGAAACAGGAGGATCGGACAGGTCTTCTGGATGACTGCCGAACAAATGGCGTTGTACCAATCGGCGATACCCAAACCGCGCTGATCCTGGGATTGGGGCGGGGTGTAGTACGGGCGTGCATCTGGCCAGCGCTCCGGTCCGCCGCTTCCCCAGTCGAGCGGGCGGTTGAACGTCCAGCCGTATGCCGCCAATGCCAGTTGATCCAACACCGCGCTTTGCTTGCGGCGTTCCATCGATTGCAGCGCCGCGCGTAAAAAGGCGGTGTCCCAAAAATTTCCGCCGGGCTCCAGCGCCGGGAACAGCGGGGTTGCCCCTGAATCGACCGTGAGATTTGCCAGCGGCAGGAAGCGGTCGAGAAAGCGATCGACCAGATCTTGCTGCGCCCAGTGGTTGACCTGCCAGGATTCGAGCTGGTTGGGACGGTCATAAAATTGGATCAACCCACAACCCCAGCCGGCATAGGACTCCACCAGTGGGGAGAGGGTTTTTATATCCGGCGGGTTGGAAAGTGGCAGGGGGAATTGCACCACCGGTTGAATGCCGGTTTTGATCAGGCTGGTGATGAACGGCTCAGGGATGGCGCGGCTGGTTTCGCTGCGCAGCACCAGCCAGCCGACGCCCAATTCCATCAACAGGGGCAGCCAGGTTTGTAAATCCCGTTCGGTGTAGTGCAGTGTGTCGGGAAAATAATGAAAACCAAGTTTTCGGGACGGAAGGGGTGAATTCTGATCGAGTGGGTTCATGGGCAGTACCGCTGGAAAGGCTGAAAACGGGTCGCGTGATTGGTTCGAGAGGAAGAATGCAAGAATTGTGCCATTCCCGTTAAAGGTTCGACAGGCTGACTGGCGGGCGGGGACTGGCTACAATTCTGCTATAATTCAAGCCAGCATGATCCTTGTAACCGGTGGAACCGGTTTTATCGGCAAAGCCCTTGTCCAACACCTGATCGCCTCCGGCAAACAGGTGCGCATCCTTTTGCGCCCTGCCAAAAAATCCCCGCAGCTGCCCAAAGGAATTCCCGTCGATGCTGCGGTGTGCAGTTTGCGCGATGAACGCGGGCTGCGTGCCGCGATGCGCGGGGTGGATGCCATTTTTCATCTCGCCGGAACCGAGCGGCACAGCAGCCGGGCAGAACTGAATGAAGTGGATGTGCTCGGCACCCAGGGGCTAGTGAATGCCGCGGTTCAAGCCGGAATCGAACGCCTGGTCATGATCAGTCACCTGGGAGCAGATCGTATTTCTGCCTACCCGGTGTTGCGCGCCAAAGGTCTGGCGGAGAACATTGTTTCCGCCAGCGGGCTGCCGTACACCATTCTGCGCTCGGCGGCTGTCTTTGGGCGCGGCGACCAGTTTACCACCTCCTTTGCGCGTTTGCTGCGCATTTCATTGGGGGCGGTTTTCATCCCCGGAGAAGGGGAAACCCTGCTTCAGCCGGTCTGGATCGAAGATGTGGTCAATTGCCTGGCGATCAGCATGGAGCGCAAGGATCTGCTCAATCAAACCGTTTCCATCGGCGGACTCGAGATGCTGACCTTTCGTGCAGTGCTAAACCAGATCATGAAGACAAGCGGCAATGAAAAGCGGATCGTCTCGCTTTCCCCGCCGTTTATGCGCTGGTTGGCAGTCGCCGCCGATCAATTTTCGCGGTTTCCGCTTTCCCTTTTCTGGCTGGATTATCTGTCTGCCGACCGCACCACGCTGCTGGACAGTATCCCGCGGATATTTGGCATTCTGCCAGCTCGCTTCCACCAGCAGCTGGAGTATTTATCACCCCCCGCCGTCCGTACCACCCCAAAAAAAGGTCTGGTTTTTTAATGAGCGAACAGGCAGTATCAATCCACGGACATTATTATCAACCTGCGCGAGAAGATCCGATCACCGGTGAAGTGCCCAAGGAAGAAGGCGCTCAACCCTACCGCAACTGGAACGAGCGCATCCACGAGCAATGCTATCGTCCAAACGCCGAACTGGGCAATTTCGAAAAGATCAGTTTCGATCTGGGTCCCACGCTCATCAACTGGATGATTTCCTACGATCCTGCCACGTTTGCCCGCATTGTGGGACAGGAGCAAAACAACTTCAACCGTTTTGGCGTGGGCAATGGGATGGCGCAGCCCTACCACCATACCATCCTGCCGCTGGCGCCGCGGCACGATAAATTGACCCAGATTCGCTGGGGGCTGGCGGATTTCGAATTTCGTTTTTGCCACCGCCCAACCGGCATGTGGCTGCCGGAAGCTGCCGTGGATAACGAAACCCTGCAAATCCTGGCGGATGAAGGCATCGAGTTCACCATTCTGGCGCCCTGGCAGGCAGAGACGGCCGGCATCGATATTGGCGAACCCTACCGCGTGGCGCTGGAAAACGACCGACAGATTAGCGTGTTTTTCTACGATGCCGAAATGAGCATGCGGGTCAGTTTCGACCCTGCCTCCACCTCCAACGGCGACCGTTTTCTGAGCGACTACATTCTCCCCCGTTTTGCTGCCAACGGGCACAGCGAAGAGGATGCGCGCCTGCTGATCATTGCCTCGGATGGCGAACTGTACGGTCATCACCAGCCGTTCCGCGACAAATTCCTGTATTATCTGACCCATCGCACCCCCAATCACCCGCGCATGTTGAAATTCACCTACCCGGCGTTGTGGCTGCGCCAGCACCCGCCGGTGAAAACCGTTGTCATCCGCCAAAACACGTCGTGGAGCTGTCATCACGGTGTTTCGCGCTGGAAGGAAGCCTGCCCGTGTGCTTCCAACGGGGATTGGAAGGCGCGGCTGCGCGCGGCGATGGATCACATCGCGGCTGCGGTGGACGAACAGTTCGTCCAGGCGGTTTCACCGTATTTACAGCAGCCGTGGGAATTGTTGTACCGCTACATTGACGTGCTGCACGGTAAATTGCTGGCGAATGATTTCATCGAGCAGGTCTTCGAGCGCAAAATCGAAGCAGGTGAAACCCGTAAAATCGACCTGCTGCTGCGGGCGCAGTTATATAAACAGCGCATGTTCACCTCGTGCGGCTGGTTCTTCGAGGATTTCGACCGGCTGGAGCCGCGCCTGGTGGTGGTCAGTGCTGCCCATGCGCTGTGGTGGGTGCGCTTGGCAACCGGTGTCGATCTGATCCCGCAGGCGCAAGAATGGCTGGGCAAGGTGCGTTCGTGGCGCTCCAGCCTGCGCGGGGACATGGTGCTCAACAGCCACATCGAGCGCCTGCGCTACGAGCAATTGACCTTCCCGTTTGCCCAGACGCAGATCGAGCGCTTCTAAAGGCTCATTTTTCCAGGAATTTCCGCTGCCATTCGAATAGCTTGTTCAGTGCCTCGATGGGGGAGAGGTTGTTGACGTCCAGCATTTTGAGATCATCCAGCAGCGGATTGGTCTCTGGGAACAGGGCGATCTGTTGGGCTGCCAGCGGGTCGATGCGCACCGCCTTGCCGGAGGAAGCCTCCAGCTGGCGCAGGATTTCTGCCGCGCGCTGAATGACTGGCTGGGGCAATCCAGCCAGTTGGGCGACGTGGATACCGTAGGAGCGATCCGCCCCGCCGGGGAGGATTTTGTGTAAGAAAACCACCCTGCCTTCCGCCTCGCTCACCGCGACGTTGTAATTGCGCACGCCGGGGAGCAACTCGCTCAGCTGGGTCAATTCGTGGTAATGGGTGGCGAACAGGGTGCGCGCGCGCAAGCGGGGATGATTGTGGATGTATTCGACCACTGCCCAGGCGATGGACAGCCCGTCGTAGGTGCTGGTGCCGCGCCCAATCTCGTCCAGAATCAGCAGGCTGCGCGATGTGGCGTGATGCAGGATATTGGCGGTCTCCACCATCTCGACCATGAAGGTGGACTGACCGGCGTGAATTTCATCCTGCGCGCCGATGCGGGTGAAAATCCGGTCAACCAGTCCGATGGTCGCCTGGCGGGCGGGCACATAACTGCCGGTCTGTGCCATCAGCACGATCAGGGCAACCTGGCGCAAAAATGTGGATTTGCCGCTCATGTTGGGTCCGGTGATGATGCGCACCCATTCGCCCGCTTCGAACACGGCATCGTTGGGTACGAAGCGCTCACCGCTCAGGGTACGTTCAACCACCGGGTGGCGACCGTCGCGGATGTCCAAACCGGCATCGCTGGAGAGCTGCGGACGGCAATAACCGCCCTGCGCAGCGGCTTCTGCCAGAGAGGCGAGGGTATCCAGTTCTGCCAGGCAGGCGGCGCTTTCCAACAAGCGCTGGCTGGCGGCGGCGATCTGATGGCATACCTGCTGGAACAAGCGGTTTTCGATTTCGCGGATGCGCTCCTCCGCGTTGAGTACCAGGGTTTCGTACTCCTTCATTTCCGGGGTGATAAAACGCTCGGCATTGACCAGTGTCTGCTTGCGGATGTACTCGGCTGGCGCCAGGTGGGCAGCGCCGCGCGAAATTTCGATGAAATACCCAAAGACTTTGTTATAGCCTACCTTGAGGGTTTTTATGCCGGTGCGCTGGCGCTCGAGGTCTTCGAGATCGGAAATCCACTGGCGGGCGTGCTCCGACGAGACAATCACCGAATCCAGTTCGCCGGAATAGCCCGTGCGAATCACGCCGCTGTTTTGCAGCGTGGCCGGCGGGTCGTCGCTGATGGCGCGTTCCAACAATTCCAGCTGCGCGGAGCAATCCTTCAGGCGGGTGAGCAAGCCGGTCACCTGGGCGGCGCTGGCGGGGATGGTGCTGCGGATGTGCGGCAGCAAGCGCAGGGTGGCGCGCAGGCTGACCAGATCGCGTGGGGTGGCGTGCGCGGACAACACCCGGTTGGTCAACCGCTCCAGGTCCGCCAGCGGGCGCAGCGCGACGCGCAATTCGGAACGCGCCAACCCATCCGCGAGCAGTTCCGCCAGCTGCTCCTGGCGCTGCTGAATGGCTTGAATGTCGAGCAAGGGTTTGCTAACCCACTGGCGGATCAGGCGTTTGCCCATAGGGGTCACGGTGTGGTCGAGCACGTTGAGCAGCGAGCCTTCCACCTCCCCGCTGCGCAGGGTTTCGGTCAGTTCCAGGTTGCGGCGGGTGGCAGCGTCCAGCACCATGAATTCATCCAGCCCGTAGGTGGAAATGCGCTGCAACAGGCGCAGCGCAGCCGGCTGGGTCTCGTTGAGGTATTGCAAAATGGCGCCCGCCGCGCGGATGGCAAGCGCTTTGCCGCGCAGCCCGAATCCATCCAGCGAGCCGACCTCAAAATGGCGCAGCAGCACGTCCTGGCAGCGGGCGGACTCAAAGCGCCAGGTCTGCCAGTGGGTCAGGTGCCCGTTGAGGTAATGGTTCAATTGGCTGCCTTCGGGCAGCAGGATTTCGGCGGGCTGCAGGCGCACCAATTCCGCCCGCAGCGCGTTTTGCACGTCGCCATTGCTGAATTCGCTGGCGCGAAATTCGCCGGTGGTGATGTCTACGTACGCGATTCCCGCCCGGTTTTCCTGCAAAAGCACCCCTGCCAGGTAATTGTTACGGTCACCCTTGAGCAAGGAGGGTTCGACCACCGTTCCGGGCGTGACCACGCGTACCACCTCGCGGGGAAAAAGACCACGCGCGGGCTGGTCGCCGACCTGTTCGCAAATGGCGACGTGATAGCCTTTTTCGATCAGGCGGGCAAGATAGTTTTCGACCGCGTGATAGGGAATGCCCGCCATGGGGATGCGGTTGCCCTTGGCGACGTTGCGCGAGGTGAGGACGATGTCCAGTTCGCGGGCGGTGATTTCTGCGTCCTGATCGAAGGTCTCGTAAAAATCTCCCAGGCGAAAAAAGAGGATCGCATGGGGGTACTGGCGTTTGATATCGAGATACTGCTGGCGGATGGGGGTGACGTCTTCACTCATGCTGTCATTCTACGTTGAGCCGGCATTTTGGGCAAGGTTTTCATGCTCAGCCTTTTAAGCGGCGCCCAGTTATCAAGATTGACAGGTGGCTTGCCGGGCGGCGGCTGGATGGTTACAATCACATTGGGAATCGGTTCGAATTTTGGCTACCCGGATGAAATCCATTCTTCTGGCGTTCCTGCTGGCGCTGATCACTACCAGTGCACCCGCCCGGTTGCCGGCTGCAACGGCCAGCAGCGCAGCCATCTATTCCGACGGGCTGGCAGCTGGCTGGCAGGACTGGTCCTGGACGACACGCAACCTGGGGGCAATTTCACCCGTGTATGCCGGCGCGGCGAGCATCGCGGTCAATTTTGGCGCGTGGGGCGGACTTTCATTCTTTAAGGCGGATGTGAACACAACCGGCATGACCCACCTGCAATTTTATCTGCACGGGGGCAGCGCCGGCGGGCAGCGCATGAATGTGTTTTTCGACTTCGAGGACGGCAGTTCGGGGCCCGGGGTGGCTGTGCCGCCAGCCATGGCAAACACCTGGCAGAAAATTGACCTTGCGCTGGCTGCACTCAACCCGGCCGGTTTGCCGGTCAACCGCATCACCTGGCAGAATGCCAGCGGCAGCAACCAGCCGGTGATCTACCTGGATGAAATAGCCCTGGTTGCTACCGTTCCGGCTGGTGCGCCGCAAATTCAAAACGGTTATTTCCACCCGCGCTCGATCCCGGCGGATGGCTTCACGGCGCTGATCGTGCGCGCGCAGGTGACCGACCCGCAAGGCAGCGGTGACCTTGTTACGGTCAGCCTGGATGGCAGCGGGCTGGGCGCCGGAACTGTCCTGCTCAAAGACGACGGGCTGAACAACGACGGCGCCGCCGGGGATGGGGTGTACGGCGCAGCGGTCACTGCCGCCGGTGGGGTAACCCCGCGCGAGGTGGATGTGCGCATTTCTGCAATGGACGCCGCCGGTCACAGCGTTCAGGTGTTCATTGGCAAATTGACCGTGTTGGGCAGCCCGGGCGGATCGATCCCGGCGGAGCTGCCGCCGCACACCGGCTGGGGGTCGAATGCGTGGAGTGAAAACCCGGACGACGACTGGCAAAAGAATTCGGGCGTGCCCTGGGATTATGTTTACCAATACATCACCTGGGGGTGGGAGGGTTGGGGCGGCAATTTCGTGCGCCGCTTTGTGCAGTATGCTTGGAACAATGATGCGATCCCGGTGGTGACGGTCTATCTCATACTGGGGGTGCCGCCCGACAACGGCGAAGGCGGGCGGGTGTATGCGCAAAAGTTACAGAACAGCGCTACGGTTAATTCATATTTTGCCTCTGTGCAGCGCGCTGCGGAGGAAGCCCGTGGAGACCGCCCGGTCATTTTTAACATCGAACCGGACTTTTACGGGTTCATGCAGCAGGTGAGCAATGAGAACAATCCGCCGACCGGCGTGCGCCCGGACGATCCCGGTTCGTATTCGGTCGCGCTCAACAAGCCGGGCTACGCCAATACCCTGGCAGGCTTTGGACAGTACCTGGTGGATCTGATCCACGCAACGGCGCCCAACGCGCTGGTCGCGCCGATGGCATCCATGTGGGCGGTCAACCGCGACCCGCAAGGGGGCAGCGCCACCGAGGCAGTTGCCTACGCCGAGCGAACGGCGGCATTCATCCAGGCAATGGGCGGTGACCGGGCTGACCTGCTGGTGGTGGAATGGTCCGACCGCGACGCAGCCCGGGACATCCGCCCCTGGTGGGACGATCGGGACCGGATGTTGCCGCGACCCAACCGGGCAGTGCTGTGGGAAAATGCGCTCTCCCGAGCGGCAGGCAAGCGCCTGTTGTTGTGGCAGGTGCCGGTGGGAAACATGAGCCTGGATGATACCTGTGGACGCTACCGCGATAACCGGGCTGCCTACCTGTTCGATCACCCGCGCGACCTGGCAGATGCCGGGGTGATCGGGATTCTCTTCGGTGGGGGAGATGCCTGTTCCACCCAGGTGGACAGCGATGGCGGGTATGTGGGATTGCGCGGACAGGAAGCCTATGCGCCGCCCAATGCGCCGCAGGGTTTGCGCCTGTTGTCGGTTCAGGGAGCGTTGGCGCGGTTGAACTGGCAGGAAAACGGCGACCCCGACCTGTGGGGTTACCGTATCCATTATCGCCGCTCGGGCGGCGGCGGAGAATCGCACCAGACCATCAGCCGGCAAAACACAGCCACGCTCATCCTGCCGCAAGCCGGCGAGTGGACCGTCTGGCTGACTGCCTACGATGCGCTCGGCAATCCAAGCCCAGTTTCAGTTTCCCTGCAAGTGGTGATGACTGAAAATGCCAGCCTGCTCTATTTACCGTTGGTGAAACGGTAGATTCAACTGGTTTTGGCGCCGCAATCGGTGCAAAATTTGGCGTCCGGTTGCAGTTTGGCTCCGCACTGAGCGCAATGTTTGGCGGTTTGTAATTTGGTTCCGCGTCTGGGGCAGAATTTGGCGTTGACCGCTAGCGGTTCGCCGCATTGGGGGCAGGACGCCCGAAGGGTCTCGTGCCAATTCTCCTGGCTGAGTTTTTTATCCTCGCTTGCTATGGCAGCATTTGCCCACACTTCTTCCACCGAATGGGAAGCCTGGACAGCGCTCATCTCGACGCCAAGGTCAGGCGCGCAGTTTTTACACAAACCACGCTTATTATTCCAACAGCCTTTCAGGCAGACCCAGGAGGTGCAGCGCGGACATTTTGAAAGCCTGTATTCGTGCTCTGGTCGGTGTAATTGCTGGTATACTCGACTTCCCCGCCCATTCTTTGTTCCCTCCAAATGCTGGCATTCATTTTGCACTGATTAGCACCATCAAATTCTTGGTAAATCTTAAATTGGCGGGTTAATTGAAAAAAAGTCGCTTTCGGGTTATAAAAACCGATATTGCTTTGGAGCACAGGTGAAACATGACCGATCAGGATGATCATCAAGACGATGCCAGGGGTGCCGGCGGGCTGGAACAGATCGAAATTGGGATTGGCACCTGGGCGTGGGGTGACCGCATTTTTTGGGGATACGGACAGGGGTACAACGACGAAGATTTGAAAGAGGTATTCCGCTACTGCTGTCAGGCGGGATTTGATTTCTTCGATACGGCGGAAATCTATGGGCAGGGGAGATCGGAAAAATTGTTGGGCAAATTCATGGCTGAAAGCGGCGAAAGTATGCGCATAGCCACGAAATTCATGCCCTTGCCGTGGCGTTTGGGTGCCACGGCGCTGCTCAAAGCCCTCAGTGCCAGCCTGGCGCGTCTGGAGGTCGAGCGAGTCGACCTGTACCAGGTACACTGGCCCTATCCACCGGTGCGAATCGAAACCTGGATGGCGGCGATGGCGGAGGCGGTTCAGCGCGGGCAGACCCTGGCGGTGGGGGTGTCCAATTACGATCGCAGCCAGATGCAGCGGGCGTTCGAAAGTCTTTCCCGGCTGGGCGTGCGCCTGGCATCCAACCAGGTTGAATACCACCTGCTCAACCGCAAAATCGAAAAAAACGGCTTGCTCAACTGCTGCCGCGATTTGGGGGTGCGCCTGATTGCCTACAGCCCGCTGGCGCAGGGCGCTTTGACCGACAAATACAACCCAGCCAATCCGATGCGCGGCTTTCGAGAGTCGCGCTACAATCGCCGCTTTCTGGAGCGCATCCAGCCATTGATCCAAAAAATGCGCCAGATTGGCGCCCGGCACGAGGGAAAAACGGTCAGCCAGGTGGCTATCAACTGGGTAATCTGCAAGGGGGCGCTGCCCATTCCGGGGATTAAGACCCTGCGCCAGGCGCAGGAAAATTTAGGCGCGGCCGGCTGGCGACTGACCGATGATGAAGTTGCCGAACTGGATGTATTGAGCGACCGCGTCTTAAGTTGAACCTGGCTATAATCGGAGTATAATCCAGCCCATGAATGACCATACTGCCCGTTTCCTCCCGTTTCACGCCATCAACCAGTTTATGCTCCCCGAATACCGCGTCAAGCTATTGCAGCAGGTATTTGGCGGTTTCAACCAGTTATCCGAGCAGCGCCAGGCAGCCCTCAACCGGCTGGTCAAGCGCCTGGTCAAGGTGGATGGTTTCCGTAACAGCCTATCTGCGCCGGCAATGCTCAAAGCCCGGGCATCCAATGCGTCTTTTGAGCGCTCCGCAGAACTGGTTGCCCAGGTATGCGCTGCCTGGTGCGAACTTCACCCGCAACTGGCGCAAGAAGTGCATGATTTTTTGAAGTCGCGCGGCTGGGAAGTGCTGCCGGTGGAGGCAGACCGGACGGTGTTGCCCGGTTTTCTCACCCGCTGGCTGGAAAAAGATACCTTCGAGGCGCTGGATGATGCCTATGCCGTCGCCCACCCCAACAACGATACCCACGAATACGATCTCAATATGATGATTGTGTGGATCAGCGGGCGGCTGCCGGTCGATCTGGTGGGCGAATCCGAAGAGAGCGCGAACGGCTGAGGTTCAGCCTGGCACGTCCTCCTCGCTGTCCTCTTCCCAGTTGATTTGATCCACTGCGGGGTTGATTTCGCCCAGTGGTTGCAATTGAATATCGGCGAACAGGCTGTTTTGCTGCGCGCTGACGATGCGCCGTTTGACCAGTTCGAGCATTGCCAGGAAGGTGACCACCACTTCCACCCGGCTGACATTGGGGGAAAGCAGGGAGCGGAAGGTGGTTAAGCCGGTGTGTTTCAGGCGGCTGAGAATCGCCTGGATCTGCTCGCGTATGGTGATGCGCGGCAGACTGACCACCTGGTCCAATGCCGTCAGACTTGGTTTGTTGAAGAATACCGCATGGGCGGCGGCAACCAGAT
The DNA here is from genome assembly GCA_037442545.1 of Bellilinea sp. Lineage (GTDB taxonomy): Bacteria > Chloroflexota > Anaerolineae > Anaerolineales > Anaerolineaceae > Bellilinea. The sequence goes on along the minus strand of JBBIQB010000033.1, from coordinate 3,124 downwards.
CCGTCAGGGTAACCCCGGACAGGTCGAGGCGGGCAGATGGAATGGGATGGGGGGGAGGCGCGACGCGCAAATAGGTGCGCAGGTGATTCTCTTCGCGTTGCAGCAGGTAGTGCGCCAGCTCCTTGAAGCGTTTGTACAGGATCAACTGGCGGGCGAGCGCTTCGCCGGGATCTTCCTCAATCACTGCCGGGTCGCTTGCCGGGCGGGGGAGCAGCGCCGCCGATTTGATCTGCACCAGCCGCGCGGCAATCACCAGAAATGCCGAAACCTCGGCTGCGTTTTGCTGCTGCAACTGGCGCATGTAGTCCAGGTACTGATCGGTGACCTGTGCCAGCGCCAAACGGGTGATATCCAATTCCGTGCGTTCGATCAGCTCGAGCAGCAAATCCAGCGGACCGCTGAACACCTCGGTGTTGACCTGATATCCCTCAGCCTGGTGGATGGCGACCTGGTAACTCACGAGTGCGATTATAACATCGCTTTTTTCCGCCGGCGCGATTGGCGTTGTTTGGCAGTATAATTCGACCAATGAGCGAAAAAACCTTATCCCATATCGATGAGCACGGGCGCGCCCATATGGTGGATGTGGGTGGCAAGCCGGTCAGCCAACGCAGCGCCGTGGCGCGGGGGGAAATCCACCTGCAACCGCAAACCCTGGCGTTGATCCGCGCCGGATTGATGAAAAAGGGCGACGTGTTGACTGTGGCGCAGATTGCCGGTATTCAGGCTGCTAAACGCACTGCCGACCTGATCCCGTTGTGCCACCCGCTGTCCATCGACCAGATCAGCGTTGAGCTTGAATTGAGGGATGAATTACCGGGGGTGGAAATCACCGCCCGCTTGAAAAGCAGCGGCAAGACTGGGGTGGAAATGGAAGCCCTGACGGCGGTGAGCGTGGCAGCATTGACGGTGTACGACATGGTCAAAGCCGTCGAGAAAACCGCCCGCATTCACAATATCCGCCTGGTTGAAAAACGCGGCGGAATGAGTGGAGATATAGTCAATGAATGATGCCATCCCAACTTCCGCAAAAACCATCCGGGTGTTGTTGTTCGCGCACTTGAAGCAGCTGGCAGGAACTGACCGGCTGGACGTGACCATTGAGGATGGTTTGCGGGTGAAAGACTTGAAGTCCTTGATTGGTGAACGCTACCCGCTGCTGGCGGACAGGCTGGGCAATGCGCTGGCGTCGATCAACCACCAGTTTGCCTTCGATGAGGACGGCGTAACTGGCGGTGACGAGGTGGCTTTTTTCCCGCCGGTCAGTGGGGGCAGCCAGCCAACCATTTTCATGGTCACCCATGGGGAGATCGACTTGAACGTCCTGCTCGAGCGAATCACGTTGACCACCAGCGGCGCCGCCTGCATTTTTACCGGCATGGTGCGCGGCGAAACGCGCCGCGGCGATGCGCACCAAACGGTTGCTCTGGAATACGAAGCCTACGTGCCAATGGCGGAAGCCAAAATGGCGCAGGTGGTGGATGAAATTCGCGCCCGCTGGCAGGCGGTGGAAGGGATTGCGATTGTACAGCGCATTGGATACCTCAAGCCGCGCACCCCGACGGTGTTGATCGCCTGCACCGCTGCCCACCGCGATACCGGGGTGTTCGAAGCCGCCCGTTATGGCATTGATCGCTTGAAAGAAATTGTGCCGATCTGGAAAAAGGAAATCATGCCGGATGGGGAAATCTGGGTGGAGGGCGAATACCGTCCGCATGAGGGAGAGTGAATATGGCAACGATTCGCTGCGTGGATTGCGGCTGGGCATATCCGCCAACCGGTGTCCCGTTTTGCTGTCCGCAGTGCGGCGGGGTGTTTGATTATGACTCGCCGCCGGTTTTTTCGTCCGAGGCCGTCGAACCGCATTTACCCGGCTACTGGCGCTACCGCAGCGCATTCGAACTGACCACCAGCGCGCCGGTGGTCACGCTGGGTGAGGGGAATACCCCGCTGCTGTGGGATGTGTGTGGCGAACTGCCGGTTGCCTTGAAGATGGAAAGCATGAACCCGACTGGCTCGTACAAGGATCGCGGCAGTGCGGTGCTGGTCAGCCAGTTGCTTGGGCGGGGGGTGGATACCGCGGTCGAGGATTCTTCCGGTAATGCGGGCGCGTCCTTTGCCGCGTATGCTGCCCACGCGGGACTGATCAGCCGTATTTATGTGCCTGCTGCGGCATCGGGACCCAAACGCCAGCAAATTGAAATGTACGGAGCTGAACTGGTGTCCATTCCCGGTCCGCGCGCCGAGGCAGCCAGGGCGGTGCTGGCGGAAGCCGAACAAGGCATAGCCTATGCCAGTCATGCCTACCTTCCCTTTGGTTTGATGGGGATCGCCACGATCGCCTACGAAATCTGGCAGCAGCTGGGGGGCAAGGCGCCGGGGACACTGGTTGCGCCGGTGGGGCACGGCGGGTTGCTGCTGGGAATTGTGCGTGGTTTTGCGGCTTTGAGAAACGCTGGCAGCATCGCAGCAGCCCCGTTTTATCTGGCGGTTCAGGCGGCTGCCTGTGATCCTGCCGTGCGTGCCTTTCAGCATGGGTTGGATGCCATCGCGCAGGCAAACGACCAGCCCACCCTGGCAGAAGGCGTGCGCGTGCGCCAACCGGTGCGGGTGAGGGCGCTGCTGGAGGAGATTCCACGCGGTCAGGGCTTGTTTGTGGCTGTGGAGGAACAGCGCCTGGCTTTCGCCTTTCATCATTTAGCGCAGCGCGGCTATTACGTCGAGCCGACCTCCGCGCTGGTGTGGGCAGCCCTGGAGGAGCAGCTGCCAATTTTGCCCCAGCCAATTGTTGCGGTTTTAACCGGATTGGGGTTAAAATATCACTCTTCAATCTAATCTTTTTGAACTGGAGGAACGCGAGCTACCGTAACCGCTTTCTCCTGACCGTTGGGTTGGGTGGCTTGCGCTCCTTGAGTTCCGTGGAGGATGCCATGGAGAATCATGACCTGCGTCTGGCGCAGGAAACGCCGGAAGAGCTGGCAGCCCGTCTGGGGGTGCGCTTCAACGATGCCTTGTTGCTGCACCGGTCTTTGACGCACCGTTCTTACCTGAACGAACACCCCGAAGCGATCGAGGATAACGAGCGGTTGGAATTTCTGGGGGATGCGGTGCTGGATTTTGTGGT
>JBBIQB010000032.1:16110-23396 GCA_037442545.1 Bellilinea sp. | reverse complement strand
GGTAAAATCACAGGAGTTAGTGGAGTTTGAAAACGGGGTGATGGGGATCGCCTTCAACCTGGAAAAAGACCAAGTCGGCGTGACCATTCTCGGGGATTACATTTCGGTCTCCGAGGGAATGCAGGTGCGCTCAACCGGGCGGATTGCCTCGGTGCCGGTGGGCGACGGCTTGATCGGCAGGGTGATCAACGCTTTGGGTGAGCCGATTGACGGCAAGGGTCCGATCGCTTTCAACCGCTACCGCCCGCTCGACCGGATTGCGCCCGGCGTGGTGGAACGCCAGGACGTGGACACCCCGGTGCAAACCGGCATCAAGGCAATCGATGCGATGATCCCGATCGGCCGCGGTCAGCGCGAATTGATTATCGGCGACCGCCAGACCGGGAAGACGGCGCTCGCCATCGATGCGATCATCAACCAGAAGGGGAAAAATCTTGTTTGTATTTACGTCGCCATTGGGCAAAAGAAGGCTGCCATAGCCCGAACCATTGCGCTGTTGGAGCGCTATGGAGCGATGAATCATACCATTGTGGTTATGGCTTCGGCAGATGAACCCGCCACAATGCAGTACGTTGCTCCCTATGCAGGCTGCGCAATCGGCGAGGAATTCATGGAAACCGGCAGAGATGCCCTGGTGATCTATGATGACTTGTCTAAACATGCCTGGGCATACCGGCAGATTTCGTTGCTGCTGCGCCGCCCACCGGGACGTGAAGCCTACCCTGGCGATGTCTTCTACCTGCATTCGCGCCTGCTGGAGCGTGCAGCACGGCTGGCAACCGAATATGTGATTGTACCGAAGCCATACGGCAAGCCGTTCGCCGTGAAAACGGCGGGCATCAACGGCAAGGTGTACAGCGGTCCCCTGGCAAAACACAACGCCGAGGAAGCTCTCAAACAAATGGCGGACAACGAAAACTTTCAGGTTGTTGTGGTTGAAGGAAGCGGCGGTTCGTTGACTGCGCTGCCGATCATCGAAACCCTGTTGGGCGATGTCTCGGCGTACATTCCAACCAATGTGATTTCGATCACCGATGGACAGATTTACCTTGAGTCGAACCTGTTCAACGCCGGCATCCGCCCGGCGATCAATGTGGGTATCTCGGTGTCGCGCGTCGGTGGGGATGCGCAAACCAAGGCGATGAAACAAGTGGCGGGGCGTCTGCGTTTGGACATGGCTGCCTTCCGCGATCTGGCTGCCTTTGCCCAGTTTGGTTCCGACCTGGATAAAGCCACCCAGGCGCAGTTGAACCGCGGGCTGCGCTTGCAGGAAATCCTCAAGCAGCCGCAGTACGAACCGATGTCACTGGAAAGCCAGGTGATGGCGTTGTTCGCCGGGGTGAATGGGTTTGTCGATCATGTGCCTGTGGAGCGGGTGAAAGCCTGGGAAGGCACTTTCCTGCGTTACATGGAATCTTCGCACCCGGATATTGGCAAAGACATCCAGGAAAAGAAAATGGTGACCAAGGAAACCGAGAACCGGCTGCGCGAATCGATCCAAGCCTTCAATTCGTCGTGGGTATAGCCGTCACACAGGGAACAGCAGCATGCCATCCATCCGTGAAATGCGGCTGCGTATTCGCAGCATCAAAAACCTAGCTCAGGTGACCCGCGCGCTGGAAACGGTTAGCGCCAGCAAGGTGCGGCGTGCCATCCAGGCGAATGAACAAACCCGTCCCTATGCGCAGAAAGCCTGGCAGGTACTGGTACATTTAGCCAGCCAACCCGGCCGGGATACGCTGCACCCATTGTTGGTCGACCGGGTCCATGCCAGGAAGGATCTGGTTCTGCTGATCACGTCTGATCGGGGATTGGCAGGCGCGTACAACGTCAATATTGTTCGGCACGCCTTGCTGGCGATGCGGGAAAATGATGTTCCGTCGGATTATGTAACCATCGGACGAAAAGGACGCGATATGCTGCTGCGGCGGCGCATGCCGGTGATCGCGGAGTTTAGCGGTTTGCCAGCCACGCCTTCGTTTACTGCTTGCGCTCCAATTGGCAGCCTGGTCGTTCAGGAATATTTGCGCGGCGCGGTGGATGAGGTTTTCATTGCCTACACCGAATTTCAAAGCATGCTGCATCAAACGCCGGTGATCCGAAAATTGCTGCCGCTCAAACCGGAAGCCGAGGATACCACCATCCAGCGATTGAGCAATGTCCAACGCACGTCGCGTGTCTTTTCCTACGAACCGGGCGCCGAGGAATTGTTGGATGTGATCCTGCCGCGCTTTACCGCACTGCAAATCTACCAGGCGATCCTTTCCGCGCAGGCGAGCGAACACGCCGCCCGGATGGTCGCCATGCGCAATGCCACCGACAGCGCCAAGGAATTGATCGGAGTGCTGCAGATGGAATACAACAAAGCCCGCCAGGCGGGTATCACCAATGACATGTTGGATATTTCCGGGGGCGCTGAAGCGCTTGCTCAGGCTACTGCCGGTAAAAAATAAAAGACTTCAACGTTACAAGGGATGCGGAGGATTGTTATGGAACAAGCAAGCGGACGCGTGATGCAAATTCTCGGCGGGGTTGTGGATGTCGAGTTTCCAGCCAGTGATCTGCCGGAATTGTACGAAGCGGTTGAAGTCGAACGGGATGGGCAAACCCCCATGATTTTGGAGGTGCAAAAACAACTGCCGGACAGTTGGGTGCGCTGCATTGCGATGGATTCCACGGATGGCATGGTGCGCAGCCTGCCAGCGCGGCGCTTGCACACTCCAATCAAAGTGCCAGTAGGGCAAGCCACGCTGGGGCGCATCTTCAATGTGTTGGGTCACCCCGTCGATAATTTAGGTGCGGTGCATTCGGATGTTACCTATCCAATCCACCGCCCCGCGCCGGATTTCGCGGACCAATCCACTCGGGTCGACGTTTTCGAAACGGGCTTGAAAGTCATCGATCTTATCGCGCCGTTTACAAAAGGAGGCAAAACCGGCATCTTCGGCGGCGCTGGAACCGGAAAAACGGTCATCATTATGGAATTGATCCGTTCGATTGCCACCGTTCACCAGGGCAACTCGGTCTTTGCCGGGGTGGGCGAGCGCACCCGCGAAGGCACACAACTGTACCGCGAGATGCTCGAGTCGGGCGTGATGAAGGAAACCGTGATGGTATTTGGGCAGATGAACGAGCCGGCCGGCGTGCGGTTGCGGGTGGCGTTGACCGCGCTGGCAATGGCAGAATACTTCCGCGACCAAGGACGGGATGTGCTCTTGTTTATCGACAACATTTTCCGGTTTACCATGTCTGGTTCCGAAGTGTCGGCGCTCTTGGGGCGGATGCCGTCGGCGGTGGGTTACCAGCCCACCCTGGCAACCGAGATGGGCGAACTGCAAGAGCGAATTACCTCGACGCGCAGTGGTTCGATCACCTCGATGCAGGCGGTGTATGTCCCGGCGGATGATTATTCCGATCCCGCTCCGGTGGCTACGTTTACTCATCTGGATGCGACCATTGCGCTGGAACGCTCGATTGTGGAAAAGGGCATCTTCCCGGCGGTGGATCCGCTATCGTCCACGTCCCGTATTCTGGATCCGAACATTGTCGGGCAGGAGCATTACACCACTGCGCGCGAAGTGCAGCGTGTGTTGCAGCGCTACAAAGATTTACAAGACATCATTGCTATCCTTGGCATTGATGAATTGAGCGAAGACGACAAGCTGATCGTCAACCGCGCGCGCAAGGTGGAGCGTTTCTTCTCGCAGCCGATGTTCGTCGCCGAAAAATTCACCGGCCGTAGCGGGCGTTACGTTCCCTTGCGGGAAACTGTGCGCGGTTTCCGTGAAATATTGGATGGAAAATGCGACGATTTACCGGAACAGGCTTTTTATATGGTAGGGACGATTGACGAAGCCCGTGAACGGGCAAATGAGCTGGCAGGGAGTTGATCGATGCCCATTCGCTGTGAAATCGTGTCCCAGGACCGGATTGTGTATCAGGACGATGTGGATATTGTCGTCCTGCCCGGTGTGGAAGGGGTAATGGGTATTTTGCCCAATCACACCCCGGTTTTGACCGCCTTAAAATTCGGGGTGATATCGGTACGCAAACACAACGAGGAGCAATATTTCACGGTTGCCGGCGGCGTGGCAGAAGTCCAGCCCGAACAGGTGACAATTCTGGCGGACGCAGCGGAAAATGTGATGGAAATTAATCTGGCGCGTGCAGAGGAAGCCCGCCAGCGGGCGGAAGAAATGCTCAACAATATCACCGAAGTGGACACGGATATGTACCTGGCGGCACAGGCTGCGCTGCGCCGCAGCGCCTTGCGCATCAGCGCCGCGCAGCGATACAAAAAAGGGCAAACCCGTTACACAGGGGACGGTTAAAGGTATAATGATGATCAGGGGCGGCAAGGGTGCGTGCCGCAACACTTCATCAGCGGAAGGATACAGAGCGATATGCCTGCATTTACAAGGGAATTGGGCATTGATCTGGGCACGCTCAACACAGTCATTGCCGAAGGCAACCAAATTTTATTGCAAGAACCCACCGTGGTTGCCCTCGTTGTCGAAGAACAAAAAATGGTCGAATGGGGACAATCGGCGCGGGATATGCTCGGCAGGGTGTCGGACAGTATCGAAGTGATTCGTCCGCTGCGTCACGGTGTGATCGCGGAATTTGAAATTACTGAAAACCTGTTGCAGTACCTGGTTAAGAAGATTTGCGGTCCAATGCTCATCTTCCGTCCGCGCATTATCCTGACGGTTCCATATGGAGTTACCAGCGTTGAAACGCGCGCTGTTCACGAAGCCGGGCTGGGTTCCGGCAGCCGGGAAGTGCTGCTGGTCAAGCAACCCCTGGCAGCCGCGCTGGGAATCGACCTGCCGATCAATACCCCATCCGGGAACATGATCATTTCGCTCGGCGGCGGCACCAATCAGGTGGCTATCCTGGCGATGAACGATATTGTCACGGCGGAAACCGCCCGGACGGGTGGACTGGCATTCGATGAGGCGATTGCCAATTATGTGCGCAAAAAGTTTGGGTTGATCATCGGTCAGCCCACGGCGGAATTGTTAAAAATCCGCATCGGGGCTGCCATCTCGTTGGAACAACAACTGGTGATGGAAGTACAGGGACAGGACCAGGTGACGGGACTGCCCCGCCCGGTGAGCCTGACAACCGATGATATTGTCGACGCGCTGCAAGATCCGTTGGAGGAAGTGGTTGCCCTGGTCAGGCGGGTATTGGAGAAAACCCCGCCCGAATTGATCTCGGATATCATCGACCGCGGGGTTGCCTTATGCGGCGGCGGGGCGCTGTTGCGCGGCATGGATAAATTCCTGACCAAATCCTTGGGCATTCCGGCGTATCTCGTCGATAATCCGATGACCTGCACGGCAGAAGGCGCCTGCCGCGCTCTTTCGATGCGCGATACGCTGCGGCGAAGCCTGATAAATTTTTGAATCAAGAATACCTGGAAACCTGTAGTACCAAAGCGGAATAGACTACGCTTCGTTATCCAGATAAAAGGTCATGTGCTGCAGCTTGATGATCGGATCGATGTTTTCTACATGCACATCGTCCGGTAGATTCAGGCTGATGGGGGCGTAATTCAAGATGGCGCGAATGCCAGCCTTGACCAGTTGTTCCGCCACGGGTTGGGCGGCGGAAGCTGGAACGGTCAACATCGCCAGGTGGATGCCTTTGGATCGGATTTCATCCATCAGGTTGGCGCTGTCTTGAACGATCAGCCCGCCGATTTCTTTCCCAATCTTTTGGGGGTCGTTATCAAAAGCAGCGGCAATGTGGAAGCCGTGTTCTGCAAATCCCTGGTAGCGCACCAGCGCATTTCCAAGGTCGCCCATGCCCACCAGCGCCAGGTCCCAGTCTTTGTTGATATTCAAAATAGCGTGCAGTTGCTCGACCAGGTACGGTATGGAATACCCGGTGCCTTGCTTGCCGAACTCGCCAAATTGGGATAGGTCTTTGCGGATCTGCGCAGCGGATATGCCGATGGCTTCCCCCAATTCCTGAGAGGACGTGGTTTTGATCCCGTCGCGGTGCATGTGTTCGAGCGCCTGTAAATAGCGGGGTAATCGACCGACGACAATATCCGGAACCGTTTTCATAACCATTTATGTATGCCCATTCTTTATTCAAAGATACAGGCTGCCAACGCCCAAGATTAATTTTACATGATCTGTCCGGTTTTGTGCGCTTTTTCACACCCCAGATTAAAATAGAAACAGAGCATACTAGGTGCGCATGCTCTGTTGGTCTTATCAAGCAGGATCGATCACTCGCGGTTGCGACCCATCAGAAGGAATACATAATACAGGATGGTGGAAATCGCCTGTACCGCGGCGGCGACGTAGGTCAGGGCGGCGGCGTCGAGCACGCTGTTGACTCCGCGGATTTCTTCGTTATAGATTGCGCCCGAAGTTGAAAGCCAGGCTTTGGCACGCCGGGTGGCATCGAATTCGACCGGCAGGGTTACCAGGGCAAACAGGGCTGCCAGGGCGAACAAGCCCACACCCAGCCAGGCGATTGGGGTGCCAACAGTGGGGGCGAGGAAGAAGCCGATCAGAAAGATGATAGGACCCAACCAGCTGCCAATCTGCACGCCTGGCACCATGGCGGAACGCAACTGCAACATGGCGTAACCCTGCGCATCCTGAATGGCGTGACCGGCTTCGTGAGCGGCGACTCCGGCAGCCGCAACGCTGTTGCTTTGGTACACCTGAGGGCTGAGGCGCAACACTTTGCCGCGCGGGTCGTAGTGGTCGCTGAGGAAACCTTGCACCTGTTCAATTTTGACGTGTCCCAGTCCGTTGGCATCCAACATGCGCCGGGCAATCTGTGCTCCGGTCAGACCGGTGTAAACCCGCACTTTGGAGAATTTCTTGAAGGCGCCTTGCACTTTGAGTTGTGCCCAAAACCCCAAAATTAACGCGGGCAAAGAGAAGAGGATATACAACCCGTATCCTCCGAACATCAGATCCATGATCCAATCCTCCTGTTGAGCATTATAAGGTTATCGATTATGTTTATACCAGACAAGTATTAGTAGAACGTTAACATTGCAGCGGATTTTCGTTTGTGCGCCCGCCGAGACTCGAACTCGGGCTCCTACCTCCGGAGGGTAATGTGATGTCCACTTCACTACGGGCGCGTGCTGATTCAAGTGCCTTGATTTTACCATGCTTTTTTCATGCTAGCCGGGGTTATAATTGTTCCAGTTTCGGCGAGAATCTCCAACCCAAATCCTGCTGCAATACCGAGAGGTGAATTTATGGTCAATCATGCCTGGGTAAATGAATTTCCCGGCGCTGTTACCG
>JBBIQB010000032.1:0-16098 GCA_037442545.1 Bellilinea sp. | reverse complement strand
ATCCTGGCGTTGAATCAGGCTGCCTGCCGGGTTTTCGAACAGGACGGTGGTGAGGCGTTGGTCGGTGCCAACGTGCTGGACTGTCACCCGGAGCCGGCGCGGAGTAAACTGGCGCAGATGATGATAAACCGCCAGGTGAATGTTTACACCATCGAAAAAAACGGCAAACGGAAATTGATCTACCAGACACCCTGGTACGAACAGGGTGAATATGCGGGTTTTGTCGAACTCTCGCTGGAGATTCCAACCGATATGCCGCATTTTATCCGCAAAGGGTGATGCCGGGCGGCGCGACTATTGCAGCTGTGCGGATAATTCCGAAATCTCCCGACGTAGTTCGGCGATCATGTTTTGATTACCCTGTTCATCACCCAGGCGGCGGTACTGGTGCTTTTTGTGCGCCAGTTCGGCGCATAGCTGGTAAAAATGGCGGATCAATACGAAGCGGGATTGTTTTGCCATCGCCAGGCTGGTTTTAAGTTGCGCCATTCCGGACGAGGCGGCTTGATATTGCTGTCGAGAAATGGTTCCCAACTCGACTTCACCAGCCAATTCGGTTTGCAACAGGCGCTTTTCGCGGTAGATCATGTAGATTATAAAAACGAGCAAAGCAAACCAACCGCTCCAATCGAAAAGAGTGCCAATGATCAGCCCTGCCACGCCGGGAATCAACCCAGGGATGGTGTTGTGAATGCTGTGCAGCAGGATGGCGGCGGTCAGTCCTGCCAACGCATACAGACCGCGCGCGGCAGGTTTGGTGCTCAGGCGCGCCAGTGCCAGACCGATGCCGATGAAGGCGGTATAAAAGGGGTGCTGCCACCCGACCAATATTACGCGAATAAATACCAGGGTAAATATACCGGTGTAACCGTTTTCCAAATAACCGTAATTGTAAATGTAGTATGCGTTTTCGCTGGCAGCGAAACCCAGCGCGGTAATTGCGCCGTAAACGATTCCATCCAGGATCGAATCGAATTCCTTGCGATAGAAAAGGAACACGATCCCGACCGCCACTCCTTTGAGGATTTCTTCGATCACCGGCGCAACCACGGACCCGGTGGTGTTGTCGGCTATCAATTCCGAGCCGGTGAGGATAAAGATGCCCGCGCCGATCAATGTATTGACGATGAATGCCACCCCGGCGGCAACCACGGCTCCCCAGACGAAGGCGCCGCCGAGCAGGTGGCGGGGCTCTTTTTCGTAGCGATCCAGCCAGTATACGAAAAAGGCAAAAAGCAGCATTGGGATAAAACCGAAGAAAACCGAAAGAAAAAATCCCATGGCGACCTTACCTGATAAGCATGTTCTTAGCCAGTTTCAAAGATGCGGGCAATTTCGTCCCGATCAAAGGTGATAAAGGGGGCTCGCCCTCTGGCAGTATTGGCGATCACGGTTGCGTCCCCCTTCTCGATCCATCCAATTTCAGCCGCGTGAATCAGGTTGGCGTGCAGCGCGGTGAGCACATCGTTGCTGCGCTGCGCATCTACCGCCATCAACAGAGCGCCGGAGGCGATGGCGCCAAGCGGGTGCAAACCGAATTGTGAACAGACGCGTGCCGACAATTCCGGAATGTAGATTTTTTCGGGTTCGACCACCAGGGTTGTCTGGCTGGCTTGCGCCAATTCCCATAACGCGGTTGCAATGCCGCCCTCGGTGGGATCGTGCATGGCGTGAACTCCGCCGGTCTTAACCGCGATCTCGGCTTCAGGCAGCACGCTGATTCCCGGATGGAACAAGAAATTTTGGGCTTTTTCCAATTCATCTGCAGAGAGGACGAGTTGCACGCGTTGCGGAAATTCGCGCGCGAGCAGGGCGGTGGCTTCGACCGGAACCCCTTTGGTCAAAATAAGGCGGTCGTCCGGCTGCGCGCCGCGCGGGGTAATCAACCGCTGGCGGTCGGTTTCGCCCAACAGTGTAGTGACCAGAATCGGACGCTCCAACCCAGCGGTAATTTCGGTATGCCCGCCTACCAGAATGATGCCCAATTGCCGGCAGGTTTCGCTCACCTGGCGGGTTAGCTCTTCGACATCTCTGGGGGTGGTTTTCCCTTCGGGCAGCAGGACGGTCAAAAGCATCCATTGGGGTTTGCAGCCGGTGGTGGCTATGTCATTAGCGGCGATCTGCACGGCATACCAGCCAATTTGCTGGGTGGCAAAGGTGATCGGTTCACTTTTCAACACCAGGCAGTGCTCGCCAAACTCCAATACCGCGCAATCCAACCCGACACCTGGACCCAGCAGAACATTTTCGCCGTGGGTTGGCAATTGGGCGATCAACTGGCTAAGCAATGAATTGGGCAGTTTTCCAACGGGTAGTACCTGGTTCATGAATCCTCAGGACGGGCAAGGATGAATTGTTGAATGAACGGCTTACAAGAGGTGTATGATAGCATGTTTTTCGATGCTTGCTGTGTTGCAAGGCGGTTTTTCCCTTGAACGCGACGATTAACCGGGGAGGACTGGAGGATCGGGGCAAAAAATCGACCCGATTGCCATGAAGAGAATCGGCGCAGGTCAGTAAACAAATTCGCGAATGTCATATCGGCTGATGTGGGGGCTCCCACCCTGGGGGCTGAAAATCAAACCCGCTTCGATGGTTTCCCCCTGGTCTGCCCGTTCTTGGCTGCTCAACGGCTGGAGCGCATCCTGATAGGCGTTACGGACATAAGGCAGGTTCTCATTTTCAACCAGTTCGGAAAAGTAGATCAAGTCATCCAGGTCGAGGGGCATGGCATTGATGGCAGCGATAGTATCGCGGACGTGATCGGCGGCAAATTTCTTTCCGCCCGCGCCAAGCAGAACGATGATCCCAACCGCTACGCCGCCGGCTTTCATGTTGTGCACCGCCTGAAGCACATCCAGCGGACTGCCGGGCTTGCGTAAATAGGAGAGCAGCGGCGCGTGACCCGATTCCATGCCGATATAAACCCGTTTCAAGCCAAGCGAGGCAAGATGCGCATAATCCTGAGTGGTTTTGCGTTCACCGCTAAAACCGTCCAAAAACGCGAAAATCCCGCCCAACCGCTCAACAGCCAGTTCGCGGTGCACAATATCCAGCAGATCGAGCAGGCGCGGCTGGGGGATGACCAGCGCGTTGGCGTCACCCAAAAAAACCGTGCGGCGCAGACCGAGTCCCTTGCCGAGGTAGTCTTTGACCGCGCGGACGTGGCTGGCAAATTGATGCGGGGTTTTGATTCGGAATGGACGATCCCGGTAGAAGTCGCAAAAGGTGCAGGTGTTGAACGAGCAGCCTTCGGCAGCTTGCAGCACCACCGACAGGTATTGATCGGGCGGAAGAATGCCAACCGGTTTGTAAATTTTGGCATAGCATTGCGCGTCGCGTTCGGCAGCGGCAGGGTCGAAGCGCGCGGCGGATTGCATGTCCTCGACGCCTTGCGCATCCAATGCAGGAGAGAGGGCGATTTCGCCGTCTTCGAGGTTCGTTAGAACCCGGCTGACCAGGTTTTGACTGCGGGTGATCAGTTTTTCGGCTTGCGGCGGGGACAACCAATGTCGCCCTCGTCCGCGCGAGGGGGTTTGCCATTTGGCGACGATTTTTCCATCCAATCCGCGTCGATAGGATATATCGTCCACCAGGGCAGTCCACAGCCGTCCGCTGCGGTCGAAGCTGAAGACTTCCTTGCTCTCCACGCTCAGGGTCAGGCAGTTGGGTTTGACGCTGATGGTCAGGGATTTATGCTTCCAGATTCCTTGATGAACCATGATTACCCGGGAAGAACGTTATAATAAACCGGTTTGTGAATAACTCAAAGTATATTCTACCAGTCACGAATGGCGAGCAGCTATCGAGGTGGCAGAACCGATGCGTATTTATTTTATCCGGCATGCACAATCGACCAACAACCTTCTCTGGGATTCAACCGGCAGCAGCGATGGACGTTCGCAGGATCCGCACCTGACCGACCTTGGCGTGATGCAAGCGCAGCTGCTGGCAACATGCCTGGCGCACCAGCATCTGGAATGCCCGGATGAGGGCGAGGACAATCCCAGGCGCAAGCCGGTCACGCATATTTACAGCAGCCTGATGTGGCGCGCCTTACAGACGGCGGATTGGGTTGCCAACAGGTTGAACCTTCCTGTCCGTGGATTGAAAGACTTGCACGAAACCGGCGGCATTTACCTTAAAGACCCGCAAACCGAAATCCATCACGGTTTGCCCGGCAAGACACCGCTGGATTTGCAAGCCGGGTTTGCCGCGCTCCAATTTGTTGAGCCGATCAACCCGGCGGGCTGGTGGAATGTGCCATTTGAGCCAGATGAAGCGGTTATGCCGCGCGCGCAGCGGTTAGTAAACTGGATCTTCGAAAAACACGGCAGCGGGGATGATCAGATTGCCTTGTTCAGTCACGGCGGATTTTTCAACTATTTTTTTGCCGCGCTGTTGGGTGAATCTGATTTGCTGCCAGCCTGGTTTGTGCTCAACAACACCGGCAGGTGCTGTTTTGAAATGACCTCGCGCGGGTGCGTCGTGCGCTACCTGAACCGGCTGGATCATCTATCCGAAGCGCATATCTCCTGAGCACTCAGCCAGATTCACCGGCTGACCGGGCTTGAAGGGGTTTTTGCTGCCAGAACATGAGGAAACCGATCAATTGCAGCGCGCCGCCGATCACCAGCGCCCAACCCAATCCAAGTATATCGCCCAAAAATGTTCCCACCAGCGGCGCAACGATGGAGGAAATGTATTGCAGTCCCTGGGCTATGGATACAAAGGTTGCGCTGTAATCCGGTGGAACAGTTTTCATCAATTCGTCAAAAAAGACCAGGTTCAATCCGGCTTGAAAAATGCCGTTGATTCCGGCAAAGATCGTAATCAGCAGAACATCCTGGGTCATAGCAACGGTTATGGGGTAGATGGATGCGCCAAAGGTTGTCGCGAGCAGCACCGAGCGCGAGCCGCGTTTACGTGATTGCTGGGTCCACAGAAAATAACCAATAATCACAATCGCGGTTTGGGCGGTGCTGATGGCTGCAATCCAGCTGTTGCTGGCTTGCACATCACGCACAAGGTAGAGCGGAAAAATGGGCAAGGTGAGTGCGCTACCGGAAAGAAAAACAAAGCGCTTAATGACGAACGATTGGAAAGGTTTTTCTTTTTGTACCAGCCAAACGTATTCGCGCAGGGTTTCGCGGAGCGCGTGTTTGCCTGGGGGGTGCTGCACCTGAAAATCTGACAGCAGGATGTGCGAGGAAAAGTAATAACTCACCAGCCCGCCAATCGAGAGAAAGATAAAAGTGACCTGGAAGTTTGTGGGAAAAGCGATGCGGTCGAGGAATTGCCCAATGAAAAAGACCGCCCCCGCCGTGGTGACGCCAAGGATCGACCAGCGACGGGTCATCAGATCGTAGCGGTGGTTGGGGCCGGCAACGGCGTTCATCACCACCGAGAACGAAATATTGAGCAGGGTTTGCGGAATGGTAGCCAGCGCCCAGATCGCCAGGATACCGGTGATCAACGGCTGCCCCTGCAACAGAAAGGCAAGCAGACCGGTGAGGGCGTAACTCATGATCACGCCCAGACGCGCAAGGCTGAACCAGGGCACCACCTTGCGCTGGTTCTGCAAAAACTGCCCCATCGGGATCGCCAGGATCAGTCCCGTCAGGGCAGGCATGGAGGTCAGCAGCCCGATTTCGTATGAAGAAGCGCCCAATCGAGTCAGAAAAACCGGCAGAAAGGGCGCTGCTGCGTTTGCCAAGCCGACGCCAATGGCATCAATCTGGACATTGGTAAAATTTTTGGATTGGGTTGCTTCGAGATCGGCGGGGTTCGAAAATAGTGTGCTGAGTTTCACGCAATCCCTCGCTTGCAGCCGAGCCGCTAACCACCTCTGCTGGTGATTATACCCCCGTTGCCAGGCAAATTAGAGCAGGATGTCGTATTCGCCCACCGCCAACACCGGCAGCTCGCCAATTAAGATGTCAAAGCGGGCACGCCAGCGCCAGAGGGCGAGCAGAAACGCCAGCCAACGCTGGTTTATTGGGGGGAAATCTGAGGATTTCTCCATCGCTTCCAGTAAAGCGATTTCGGCGGGCGCATCCTGCCACTCTGCCAGGAATGTCCGGTTTACCACCCGCAGATCCCAGATGACGATTTTTCCGTCGGCGCCGGCGCTGATCAAGGTGTGCCCATCCGGGGTAAGTGCCAAGCCGCTGCCCGGCTGTGTATGCCGGCAAAGTTCGAAGGCTTTCTCCAGAATGGCGGCTTGCCAGACGATGATTCTGCCGCTTAAATCCAGGGAATACAGCCAATAACCAGCCGGGTGGAACAGCAACTGGGTGATGCCATCTGGTACGGCAAGCGCGGGCAGTACCGGCTTGCCGCTGGAGGGATTGAGCAGATGAAGCCGCCGGTCGCGCGTGGATATTGCCACCCATTGTGCGGTGTTGGCTGCCAGGGTCAAGATGGTATCCTCGAATCCTGGAATCGAATGGATCAAAGCGCCGCTGGAGGAATTGTGAATCTGGCAAACCCGGCTGGCGCCGCCGCTAACCAGCAGATTGTCTTTACCGGTCAATGCCAGCCCGAATAGTTCAGCGTTGGTAGTGATTGGGGGGAACACCAACGCGCCGCTCGGAAAACGCCAGGCGCAGATGCTTCCATCCAGCCCTGCGCTGAAAAGCACGCGTCCATCGGGTTGAAAGACCAGCGACTTGATTTGAGCCGTGTGACCGGAGAGAGTCTTCAACAAGGTGCGGCTGCTGGAACGGTAGATGCGGATACGGTTGTCCCCGCAGGCGGTGGCGAAGAATTCACCATCTGGACTGTAAGCGATTGCGCGGGTGTTTGCGACCGGACTGATCAACTCCGGCTGCCAAAAACGCAGGGACAAATTCCAAAAGTGCAGCGCGGCATCGCCGCCGCCAATTGCCAGTTCCTGTCCATCCGGCGCAAGGGTGAGGGCGGAAATGCCGCGTGCCGGAGATTGCAGATACCCAGCCGGTACAATTTCGGGCAGTTGCCCAAAGCAGGGACGGGCAGCATCGATCAATGCGGACAGGTCATCATCCGGCGCGGCCGCGGAGGGGATTTCGAAAAGCCGCTGGAGGATTTGTGCGCACCAATAAGCGGGGGCGTGTTGGAGCAGCGGCACAAGCGGATCGCACGTCTGGCTGGCGAAAACACCGCCCAGGATGGCTTGCCAATCCCGCGCGGTGAGATCGCTCAAATTGACCGCCATCCGGGCGCGGGTTATGTTCTGCAGCCAATCGATTTTTCCGCTGGATCGGGAGCGGCTGAGTATCTTTTGCTTCAGGTTGGCGTCGCCGCAATCGTAGGCAGCCGTCAGCCATTGGTAGGAATAATCCAGGGTTTCATATGCCTGCCATTGTTCGGTCAGGAACAGAAAGGCAGCCTGAGTAGACGTGTCGGTTGGGAGATAACCTTTTTGGAGGCTGACCTGGCGCGCATCGACATGGTCGTGCAGGATTGCCAACCGACAGAGGGTATCGCGGGCAAGGGTGGATTCTTGCCCAGCCAGATCGACCAGCCGCGCGAAGATCAAGCGCTTCTCCGGCGGGGTAAACCGGGGGAATTCTGCCAGCAGCCATGCCGCCGCTTGCGGCTGAAGATCGAGCAGCGCGTTGAACAGGTTTGCCAGGCGCAGCTTTTCGGAGCAGCCGCTATTGAGGACTGTCGCCAACTGCTGGATGGAGACCGGTGAGCGAAACAGATATTCACCCAGGCGGTGGTATTCCGAGTCGAGATGTGTGTATTCATCGAATGTCAGATACAGAAAGGCAAAGGCTGCCGCCAGCGCCGCATCGCCCGGCTGAAAGCGCTGGGCAGTGATTGCCGCAATTGCCCCGCTGTGTTGATGGTCAAGCGCCAGATGGTACAGGCTGAGAATGGCTTGAGAATGATCCTGTTGCGCGAGACCGATCAAGCCGTTCAGGGCATCCTGTTTAACCTGCGGGAGAGCCGCCGAGATAACCGTTTGTTGAACGATTTCCACGGCGGTGGGCGATGCGTCCGCCAGCAACTCCACCAACATCCCGCGCTGCGCCAGGCGGTGAATCTGATTCGTGGTCAGATCCTCCGGTAAAATCAGGGAGTTCAATGCCCGTTGGTAAGCCTGAATCCAGTCCATTTCAAGCATGGTCTACATCCATTCGAGTGGGAAAATTCCGGTGACGAGAATGCTGCCATCTGGATTGACCAGGATTTCCGCTTCGGGTACCGCTGCCAGATCGCGCGGAGTATACCGGTCGGTCAAATAAAGCACGTTTTTATTGGCAGAACCGACCATTCCGCTGGCAACCTTCATTTCGGGTTTGTAGCGTCCGGCGATGAGTATATCCACCTGTTTGAGCAGGTCATCCGCGCGCGGCATGACTTGGATTTCGCTAATTTCATAGCCGGTGAACAGGATGATCGAAAGGTTCGTGCGGCGGCGCACCTGGCGCAGTAGGTGGAATAATGGCTGAATTTGCTGCAAAGGTTCACCGCCGCTGATGGTGACGCCTTCGATCTCGTCCGCCAGGCTCTCCAGCCGCGCCCGAATGGCATCGACCGGCGTGATTTTCCCGCCCCAATGGGGGTGGGTGTGGGGGTTGAAACAGCCAGGGCAATTCAGGGTGCAGCCTTGCAGCCAGAGCACTGCCCGGCTGCCCGGTCCGTTGGATTGGCTGGACGGTTCGAGGTGGTGGACGCGCAGGGTCGAGGCGGAAAGCATGGATCAACCTTTGCGAATACGCGGGAGCCGGTTTTTTGCGGTTTCCGGCGGCTGTTGGGCATCGGGGGTCATCTCGCGCTGGATGACGAGGTTTCCGAGCGCTTCCTCGAGCGGGCGGGTAATTTCCAGGCAGGCATCCCCCTTGACCCCCCGAACATGGATCTCAACCTTGCCGCTGGCATCGATGGTTACTTCGACTTCCTGAATCTGCATGGCGACTCCTTATACCATCCGGCGCAGCAGCAGCCGAATTTTACCGCGTTGGTCTTTTTCTTCGACCAGCGTAAATCCTTGTTCCTCGAGCTTCTGGCGGGCGGCGAGATAGGCGTAGCGCTGGTTGAGTTTGCGAATGAAACTGTTTCGCTTGACGCCGAGGACGCCGAACCAATCCGCGACCACTTCGTAGGCTTCGCCGTTTTTGCGAAAACCGATGTCGTTGCTCAAACGGAGGCGAACAATGAGATCCACCTCCATTTGTTGTCCGCCCAGCGCGGTGAGCGTAGCCGGACCGGCTTCGACTTCGTAACCCAGGTCTTTGAGCGCCTGGACCAGGATGCTGGCATCGATCCATTGGGTTTTGATACGGGAAATGTGGGACATAAACGGCTCTTTGATGTCAGGTCAGGCGGATGACCGCCTGGTCGGATATTACCTGTGTGCCGCTGAGTAGATCCAGGGCGGTGACCCGCAGGCGCTTGTTGGCGTCGATGGTAAATGAAATTTCAAAGCGGGGTACGCCAGCTTCAGCAGGCGGGTCGGCGATCAGGAAGGTTGGGGATTGCTCGTTGACAAAAAACAGGTATCTTGCCTGTAGTTGTTGGGGCGGCAGTGGCACCACCCGGGCAGCGCCTTGCGGATCGAAAATCAATTCGAACTGCTCTGCGCCGGATGCAGCGGAATTACCGGAATTGATTTCAAAAATTGCCAGCCCGAGACGGGTCTGCCCGTCATAGGAGGCTTTGATCGTCAGCCGCGCGACCGGCTGCGGGGTGGGGTAGATCGTGCCGCCCGGAATGATGGTTTGATAGGCATACCGCTGATTTTCGCGATCAAGATAGCGGATGGCATAATCGTGGCGGATGTGGTCGACCGCCGCGGCGCCGGCAGCGAACAAGGCAACCCCGCGCGCGACGGCATCCAGCGGGCGGTGCAGGAAGACGCGCTCCCTGCCAAACATCTGGCGCAGGTAACGCTGCACGCTGGGGATCAGGCTGCTGCCGCCAATCATCAACACCGAATGGATTTGATCCTCGCTGTACCCCTTTTCGCGGGATTGATTGAGCACGCTGCGTACGGTTATCCCGATTTGCGCAAACAGTTCCTGCTGATCGAGTAGTTCCTCGAATTCGGACTGCGAGAGGGACAGATCGAGCGCTTGCGGCAAATCCGGCAAGGACAATGCCAATTGCACCTGAGACTGGTAGGAAATCCGCTCTTTCACCCGTTCGCACTCCGCCAGAATCGGATTGCTGTTCAGGCGCACCACCTCCAGGTGTTGGCTCAAGCCGTTCTTTTTGAGCATGTGCTGGAACAGCCACTGGTCGATGCGCATTCCGCCCAGGTTTTTTCCGGCTTTTCCCAGCACCCGGCATAAGCGCTGGTTGGGGGAACCCGCATCAGTTTCGATTTTAACCATGCTGGCGTGCAGGGTGCCGCCGCCGAAATCGAAGACGAACAGGATGCTGCCCGGCTGCGAGGCTGCTCCGTAGCCGATGGCGGCAGCCACCGGCTCGTCGCAGAGAACATAGTCGCGCCAAAGGGTGTGCTCCGAAAGGTTGATCAACCAGTTCTGATAATATTCGAAGGATTCAACCGGAACGCTGAATCCGGCTTTCCGCGCGCTGGCTGGATTTTCTTCGCGGATGAACGTGAGCACAGCCGCGAGGAAATCCCTGCCTGCCTGGGCGGGGGTAATCCTTTGTCCTTCCACCTCGATGTGGATCGGGCTACGATTCGAGATGTACTGTTTCATCCAGCGCAGGGTGTGGCGCGAATGGTACAGCCCACGCCGCCGGACCTGTTCGCCGATCCAGCGCATGCCGCTGCCGGCATAGTGAATCAGCGAGGGGATCAGAGGAGTTGATTCGCTGCCTTGCTGGACCGATGCGCTGTATTCGGTAATTGCAACCGGCTGAACCTGTTGTTGATCTTCGTCCCAAACTGCCAGAACGGTGTTGGACGTGCCGAAATCAATGCCAAGAATGGATGCCGCCATCGACGATCGCCTTCAAATCTGGCTGCCGTTCAGCCGGTACCGCGGATTTCCAACTCAATGGGGACAAATTGGGTTTCCGCTTCTTCCGGTTCGTGGAAGGAAGCCGATTGCGCCCGCCCTTCCTTGAGCCAATTGCGCAGCAGATTGATCGTCTCGCGCTGGGAAACCGAGAGCGGCACCTGGCGTTTGAGCGCCATGCACACGTCCTGAGTGGTAAATTCACGCTGGTTGTCGTTGAAGCCGATGTACATGGCATCGATGATGGCTTGTTCGATTTCCGCGCCGACATAGCCGGCGGAGACCTGCGCCAGCCGGTCGAGGTCGAAGTCCTCTGCCAGGCGGCTGCGCTTGCGCAGGTGAACGGCAAAGATTTCGCGCCGCTCCTCCAGGGTTGGCAGGTCGAGGAAGAAGATTTCATCGAAACGCCCCTTGCGCAGCAATTCGGGAGGCAGGCTGGCGATATCGTTGGCGGTGGCAACCACAAAACATGGCGCGGTTTTTTCCTGCATCCAGGTAAGAATTGAACCGAAGACACGCGTGCTGGTGCCGCTGTCCAGCCCGCCGTGCGCCAGGGCTTTTTCCATTTCGTCAATCCAGACCACGCAGGGCGATACGGTCTCCGCCAATTGGAGCGCGCGGCGAGTGCGTTCTTCGGACTCGCCGACCAGGCTGCCAAAGAGGGAGCCGACATCCAGGCGCAGCAGCGGCAGCCGCCACAGCCCGCCGATCATTTTGGCGGTCAAGCTTTTCCCGGTGCCGGGAATGCCGATCAGACTGATGCCCTTGGGGGCGGGTAAACCGTAGTCGCGGGCTTCGCGGGTAAAGGCGCGTTCACGCAAGCGCAGCCAGTCCTTCAGCACGCCCAGCCCGCCAACGTCTTCGGGGGATTCGGTGACCGGGTAAAATTCGAGCGCTTCACTTTCGCGGATGATTTGCTTCTTTTCCTCGGTCACCAGAGCGATATCGCGTTCATCGAGGATGCCGTCTTTGACGATGGATTTGGCGAATACCCGCTGCGCCTGGCTTGCGGTCAGCCCGATGGCAGCCTGGATGATCTTTTCGCGTCCCAGCGGGGTCAGGTTGATTTTTACGCCGGGGGTTTGGATCAAGCGCTGGAGAACTTCTTCCAGTTCAGTGAAGGTGGGCAGCGGAAAATCCACCAACACGGCTTCATCTTTTAATTCATCCGGCAGATGGCTGGTGAGTGAGGTAATCAGGATCGATTTTTTGCCATATTTCAGGCGCTGCGCCACGTTGCGCAGCTTGCGCTTGATTGGGGGATTGCTCCAAATTTCATGGAAATCTTTCAATACGAAGAGCGCCGCGTTGGATGGGTCGGTCAATTCGATTTGCTCAAGCGCGGTTAGCGGGTCACGCGCGGAGGGGGGGCTGCCGCTGCCGGCGAGAAGTTGAAAGCCATCTGCGGCATCCCAGGAAATTAATTTGCGCTGGGTTTGCTCGCAAACCCGCTGGATGTTGGCAAGCAGGCGTTCTTCTTCGGGGGTGACGAAAACCAGCAGGGTAAAGCGGGCGCGCAGATACAGATCAAGTTGCTCTTCGATGGACATGGTCATTGAACTCATTGGCTATTAATTTGATTATATCGTATCCTGATTGAAATCCAGAATTGTGACATTTATCCGCTGGTTGAGTGACAGAGTGAGGCTGAAACAGGCGGAAGGCTTCAATATAATATGACTGGACAAGCGTGATCTTGCGGAAAACTTTTCAACCTTTCTCTGAGTGGAGAACGATATGTCGAATTTGACGGTGGAACATCTTCGGTCTGCCCATAAAATTGTAGCCGAGTTTCGCTACGATTTGCGTCCGGTTGTGCGCGGTTATGCCAACCGAACGCTGTACATCGATGTTGGGCGGAATGTGATCCAGAGCAAGCCGGTGGACGAAACTATGAAGCAGACCTTCACTGGCGGCAGGGGATTTTGCCTGTGGCTGTTGTGGAACGCGATCCGGGATGAAACCCGCTGGGATGACCCGGAAAATGAACTGGTGATTTCCGGTGGACCGATTGGCGGGATCACGGCTTACCCGGGCAGCGGCAAATGCACCGTGGTCACCATATCCCCGCTGACCCACACCGTGGTGGACAGCAACAGCGGCGGCTATTTTGGTCCGTATCTCAAGTTTTCCGGTTGGGATGCACTGGAGATCCAAGGAAAAGCCGAAAACGAAGTCATCATTTACATCGATGGCGACGAAGGACGGGTAACGGTGGAGGAAGCGCCGCTGGAACCGGTCGATACTCACCTGATCAACCGCCTGCTGACCGAAATGTACGCCGATGATCCGCGAGGACTGCGCGGAATTTCGGTTGTTTCTGCCGGGCAGGCTGCTAATTACAATGCCATTTCCGGTTTGAATATCAGTTATTATGATTCCCGCCGTGATGAAGTGCGCATCAAGCAGGCGGCGCGCGGCGGCGCGGGCAGGGTGCTGCGCGACAAGAAAATCAAGGCGATTATCATCCGCTACAGCCATACAGGCGGGGATAGCAACGGTGCTGCCAATATGGAACTGATCCGCAAGGCTGGTCAGCGTATCAACCGCGAGATCAGCCTGTTCGATGCGTCCCAGAACGATATGCGCGGTACCGGAACGCCTTACCTGGTCGAAATTATGAACAAATTTCACTTGCTGCCGGTGAAAAATTTCCGTTTTGGGCATCATGACGATGCGCACCGTGTGGCGGGTGAGGTGTGGAAGGCGCAATTCGATACCCGGGGTCCGGATGGATGCTGG
Source organism: Bellilinea sp. (assembly GCA_037442545.1). Lineage (GTDB taxonomy): Bacteria > Chloroflexota > Anaerolineae > Anaerolineales > Anaerolineaceae > Bellilinea. Next base: position 2,431 of record JBBIQB010000032.1, on the reverse strand, counting down.
TACGGCTGTACCATGTCGTGCGCGCACGGGATCTCGAACTACACCCTGCAAACAGGACCCTATAAAGGACAGGCGGTCTTCGTTGACGGTCCTGAATATGAAACCCTGGGCGCGATGGCGTCGAACCTGTGTATTTTCGACCCGCCCAAGGTGCTGGAGATGAATTTCTATGCCGACACCTACGGGATGGATACGATCTCCCTGGGCAATTCGCTGGCTTTTGCCATGGAATGCCACGAGTACGGTGTTTTGAATTCCACGATCACCGGCGGGTTGGAATTGACCTGGGGAAATTTTGATGCGGTGATGGAATTGATCCACCAGATGGCGCGCGGCGAAGGCTTTGGGGTGGTGGTCGGGCAGGGTATCCGCGCAATGAAACACGTGTTTGTTGAGCAATACGGTGCGGACGCAAAACTGCTCAATGATATTGGCATGGAAATTAAGGGCTTGGAGATTTCCGAGTACCTCTCCAAGGAGTCACTGGCGCAGCAGGGGGGGTATGCGCTGGCTTCCAAGGGGCCGCAGCACGACGAAGCCTGGCTGATCTTTATGGACATGGTGCACAAACAGCTGCCGACTTTCGAAGCCAAAGCCGAAGCGCTGCATTATTTCCCCATCTGGCGCACCTGGTTCAGTCTGCATGGTCTTTGTAAACTGCCGTGGAATGATATTATCCCAGAAAGCAACAAGACCGCCAAAGAACCGGCGAAGGTTCCCGAACATGTTGAAAATTACACCTGGCTGTACGAAGGCGTGACCGGGGAGAAGATCGATATCGACGGGATCATCGAACAATCGGAGAAGGTGTACAATTTCCAGCGGGTTTTCAACTTAAGAATGGGTTTTGGGACGCGCAAGTATGACTATCCACCGTATCGCGCCATGGGACCAACCACGCCGGTTGAGTACGAAGACCGGCGGGACTATTACGACCAGATTATGAAAGATGAGGTCGGGTTGAACCCGGAAGGCTTGAGCACCGCAGAAAAGGTGGCGGCACTGCGCAAATACCGCGAGGCGCGCTACGAAAAACTGGTGGATGCGGTCTATCAACGGCGCGGTTGGACGAATAACGGCATCCCCAAACAGGAAACACTTGTCCGCCTGGGGATCGATTTCCCACCGCTGGTCGAACTGGTCAAGAAACACGGGGGGTAGGTAGCAGCGCTTTTATCAGGGCAGAATTTCGACAGACGTGACCAGCAGGGTGTTGCAGCCGGCATCTGCCCAGGCGCCACGGTAGTCGCCCTGCCGGTCATAATAGGCGATGTCGAGGATTTCGATTCCTTTGATGCGCACCTGTTGTCCAGATTTCACGCCGGCAAGCTGCTCATAAATTTCCGGCGAGGCGGGAACGGTGTGCAGCAGGTTGATTCTGCCTTGCGGGTGGGAAGATTGCTCGGAATACCAGTAAAACCGGTGGTTGGAGACCGAGGCGCGGACGGTGTTTTTGTCGGCAAACTCACCGCTTGTGACGAGAATGTCGTGACTCAGCAGCGGGAAGGCGCGTTCATTAAAGTCGGACGCATGGCGAACCAGTCCCTCGAAGGTGGTCGTATTGCGGGATTCGTAGCGAATTTTCCATGTCTCTCCGTCCGGGTCTTCGACGGATGTAAAGGCGTGGTCGATGCGCCAGGTTGAAAATTCGGGCACCACCGTCCATAATCCAGAAAGGCTGCCCGTGTAAAGCGACCAGATCAAGAATCCAGCCAGGAGTATCACCAGAAAGAGCAACGGTGAGCGGATCAAACAACCCAGCGGGGTAAGCAGCAATTGCGCGGTCGAAGGCGGCTGCGGCGGGGTTTCAGGCTGGTTGGATGGAAGTGGTATGAACTTGCGATTCATCGATTGAATTATAGCAAAAGACGGTTATAATCAGGTCGAGGAGGTGTACGGGAATCCTGAACTTTGCATTTCGGAAAAGACAAGCGCATGGCTCAACGCCCGGTATAAATCGGGCGGCTGAGTGACGAGGAGGAAGGTTCCCCGCCGCAAGGCAGGGTTAACCGGCGAGAACAGGCTGTTCCCCTGGTCGCCGGGAAAATCGAAAGATCAGCGGAAGCCTTCCGGGATTTATCCCCCATTCTTTTCCCAATCAACCCATCGCTCAGAATGAGCAGGCAATTGCCCGTTCATTCTGCTCGCATCCATCACACGGATGACGAGGAAATTTACTACGAATCAGGAGAAAAAATGTGCGGCATCGTAGGATATATTGGGGAGCGCAATGCGACTCCGATCATCCTCAACGGCTTGAAGCGGTTGGAATACCGCGGGTACGATTCGGCGGGTATCGCCGTCCTGCAAAATGGTTCGATCCAAATCCGCCGCGATGCAGGAAAATTGAATAAACTCACCAGTCTGGTGGAAACCCAACCGCTGGAAGGCAGAATTGGCATCGGTCATACCCGCTGGGCAACCCACGGTG
>JBBIQB010000031.1:10698-23450 GCA_037442545.1 Bellilinea sp. | reverse complement strand
CCCGAATCGCGTGTAAATAATCGGCGCTGGTGCCCATCGACAGTTCGGATAATTCAGCCTTGGGAAAGCGCTGCTTCAGAAAATCGCGCAGCCGGCGTAAACAGACAAAATAAGCATACGCTTCATCCGGTGATACGGTCAGCGGCGGCATCGTCATCACCCCGCGAATATCCAGCTCGTTGAAACTGAAAATGACTTCCAAATCGGGTAGCAGCGCTTCCCACTGGAACGGGTCTGCCGCCTGCCAGCCATATTTACTGGCTTCACCCCCGACATTGAATTCCAACAGAACCGGCAGGCGGCGTTTATGTTCCTGTAAAATTCGCGCCATTTTTTCTGCCAGCCGCAGACTGTCCAACGAGTGCATCAGCTGAAAGTGAGCACAAACCAGCTTCGCTTTGCGGCTTTGCAGGTGACCAATCATGTGCCATTCCAGGCCAGGCTGGTCTTCAAGGGCAGTGATCTTTGACACCGCCTCTTCGGGATAATTTTCACCAAACACGGTAATACCCGCTTCGATGGCGGCACGAATGACCTGCACAGGCTGCCCCTTGGACACTACGATCAATTTCACATCCTGCGCTTTACGCCCGCTTTGGACAGCGGCATGACCGATTTGTTCCATTACCCTAGCATAATTGGATCGAATTTCGGCGCTGTTAATGGTCATTGCTGGTCACTCCCCGCTTTCCGCGGAAGCGTGCTTAATCCGGATCAAAGCCCCAAAGCGTCCGGTTTTGCCGTGTTCTGCCCGGTGGGAATACCAGCGCGTTGTTTCGCAGGCGGTGCATTCACCCGCCAGTTCGATTGCATGCACCCCCGCTTGTTGCAGCAAACACCGGTTGGCTTCCCACAAGTCCAGGTGAACCAATTTGCCATTGGTTTTGAACAGGTGCCCGGCATTCGATCCAAAGGCTTGGTGTACTTTTTCTACCACATCGTCCCTAACCGTATAATGGTCAACGCCGATCGCCGGTCCGATTCCGGCGTAGATGTTAGCCGGCTGGCAACCCAAGTGTTCTTCCATGACCTTGATGGTCTTGAGGGTGATTTTGTTTACCGTCCCCATCCAACCGGCGTGAACCAGCCCAACCACCTGTTCAACCGGGTCGAACAGCAAAATCGGCACACAGTCGGCAAATCGCATAAACAGGGTCACCTCTGGATTCTGGGTCAGGATGGCGTCGGCTTTTTCATGCGGCTGATCCAGCGGGCGGGGGCTATTGGAAATGACAACCTGATCGGAATGAACCTGCCAGACATCGTAAATGCTCGTCACATCCAAACCCATTGCCGTGAAAATGCGCTCACGGTTGGCAACAACGTTCTCGCGCACATCGCCAACCGTGCCGCCGGTATTCAACGAATCCCAGGGCGCCGGGCTGACCCCGCCTTTGCGGGTGAAAATTCCGTGAATAACCTCGTCGTTGAACAGGGGAAAGGTCAGGTATTCCAACCCATTGGCGCGGCGATACTCCATTCCACTCATCCCTGTTTTTGGATCTGAGAAACCACAGCGGACTTTCCGGAGAGCAAGGCGCGCGTATCCCGCATACTCTCTTCGATCATCGGGAACAGATACCAGGCGGTCATGCCGCCAAACATCACTCCCGTGACGGTGCGCAGAATCGGGTTGCTTTCGCGGATGATCATCCAATCCGGGAGAAAAGTGAGCAAGCCAGGCAGCTGCGAGAAGCCATCCAAGCCGATCGGAAGTAAACCCAGGGCAATCCACAAATACCAGGGCAAGGCTTTAATCTTGCGTCCGGACAGGCTGAATATCACCCCAAAGAGCAGCAAAGCGCCATAAATGGCAACATCCCGCTGGCACAACGCAACTTTGTATCCGATCGGCATTGTTCCGTAACCGATTTCCTCCTTGCCGGTAAACCGGCGCGCAGCGTTCAGGTCGGTGGGGTCCGAAAGAAATAATTGTTCGTAGGTTGCCAATCCGGACACCTGCGCCAATTCGCGCGGGTAAAACGGCTGCGCGCCAAATAAAAACCAGGAGCGAAAGGTCAATTGATGGCACAACGGGCTGTAAATCGCGTAGATCACCCGCGCTGGCGCGTTCAGACCAGCCTTCGCCAATACCGGCGCCAGAAAGGGTAAACCAAGGTACACCAACAAAAAAATGGTAATGACGTGGATATAGCCATGGCTCAACCAGAGCGAAATCCGATCGGCAGTGCTGATCTGCCTGCCGCGCTGCACCCGGCGCGCATGGGCTGGATCACCAACCTGATCCAGGTAGCGGCTGCGATCCCGCGCCGCGCCCAGGGTCGCCTTAAGATCGATTTCGTTGAAAGGAGATTGCAACCGGTACGGACCGACTTGAATCAACGGCACCTGGGTTTGGTAGGCTGCCAGCAGAGCCGGATCACTATCAATGGTCACCACCGCCAGTTGGTGCGGAAATTCCGGCTTTAATTGCTCCAGTTGGCGTTTGACCTGTTCACCCGCCGGGTCACCATCTTTAACAAATAAGGTCACAACCATCATGGTTGCTGTCCGATTTTTTCAAGATAGATGGTCAACAAACCCTCATCCAGCTGCCCGATATGAGTTGCCCGCAATATCCCCTCCCGGTCAATGAAATAGGTGGTTGGGAAACCGAATACCTGGAATTTCCCAGCGATTTTACCATCAACATCCAAAAGAATGTCGAAGCTGATTTGGAGGGTTTTAACGAAGCGTTCGATTACCGCGACGGTTTCATTGTTATTCACGCCCAAAACGATCAGATCCTGGTTTTCCTCCGCCAGGCTTTGCAGAAGTGGCATCTCCTCCCGGCATGGCTCGCACCAGGTTGCCCAAAAATTCACTACCACCGGCTTGCCTCGCAGTTCCGCAAAGGCAAGTTTTTCGCCGCTCAATTTTTCCAGGGTGAAGTCTGGAAACTTCTTTCCGATTTCCGGGATCTGGCTGTTGCGGATGGACGAGCCTGCCGGATTACCGCTTATTAAGATGGTTGCACCCAGAAGGACACCCACCAGTAATCCGGACGCCAGTAAAAGAATCATTTTCCAATTCACCCCATCCTCACTTCAGAGTCCAAAATCAATGAAAGTTCCAAATCGGGAAAGTTGATTGAAGACCCCAAAGAACAACATCACCCCCACAAGAATCATCACCACGCCGGTGCCTTTTTCGATGTAAAACATCAGCTTGCTGTGCTTGCGAATCAATTTCGTCACCCAGCCAATTCCCAGCGCTGCGGCAAGAAAGGGAATCGCCAGCCCGGCCGAATAAAACGCCAGCAAGTACAAGCCCTGATTTCCAGAACCGCTGGTGATCGCCAGGGTCAGGATCATGCCCAGCACCGGTCCAATGCACGGCGACCAACCCGCCGAGAAGGTCACTCCCAGCAGCGCCGAGGAAAGCAGGCTGCGCTGCTGCTGGATCTTGCTTTGCGGTCGCAGGTCATATTCCAGAAAGCTCAAGCGCAGGATACCGGTCATGTGCAGCCCAAACACCACCACAATTACCCCGCCGATCTTTGCCAACACAAAACGCATGTCGTACAGCAGGCTGCTTAGAGCTGACATGGTCAATCCCAGAGTCAAAAATACCGCGGTAAAGCCGAGCACAAAAGCCAGTCCGTGCAAAAAGGTTTGCAGAGTGTTGGCTTGAAATTCCCCGCCGCGAATGGCAGCCGCCGACCTGCCGCTCAAATAACCGATATAGACAGGAATTAATGAAAACACGCACGGAGAAAGGAAGGAAGCCAATCCCGCCAAAAATGCCAGCCCCACCGAAACGTCCAGTCCTACCATGTAAACTCCCTATTGTTAATATTCAACCACATCGACCACCGTTCCGCCCGGCATGGAAACGGTAACATCGCCGGGGTCATACGGTATAACCGGCAAGGTCCAGCGGAAAATGAAATTGGCGTCCTCCGGGGTGCAGTTGACACAGCCGCGCGAACGCGGCGTGCCGAAATCGTTATGCCAGAAAGTGGAATGGATAGCCACCCCGCTGCCGGTAAACAAAGTTGTCCAGGCAACTCCGGGTAAATCGTAACCGGTGCCCGTTTGTCCGCCGCTCATGTGAATCGAAATTGCCTTTCGCCAGACCGGGTGCGCGCCCAGCGGGGTGCCCCAGGCTTCCACCAATTCCCCGTTCGCATTCCACTTGGCGCCGGTCGAAACCAGGCAGGAAAACACCTCGCTGTTGCCTTCATAACAGGATACGATCTGCCGGTTGGTGCTGGCATCCACCACCAGCCGCTTGTTTTCCACCTCCGGCCGGATGGGTTGCAGTTCCGCCTCGGTCAACGGACGAAACGCCTCCGCGGCTGCCCAGAACAGATCTCCATAACCATATCGTTCATTGACCCGGTACAGCCGTTGACCCTGCGAATTGGTGCGGATGTCATCCACCCACAGGATCTGCGAATAATGCAGGCGCGGGATGGTGTTAAATTCGACGGTGTATTTCAACCAGGGCGAAGCCGGCGAGCGGTTTTCAAGGAATATCTGGGTGTGCGGAATGGTCACCTCCACCCACATTCCCCTCCCCAGGCTGGTTATGGGCAATTCGCCAACCGGTTCGTTCGGTAAATTTTTTACCGGCTGCAGGCTGGGGGCATAGATGTATCCGTCGGGGGTCTCCACCCAGCGCCGGCTCTGCCGCCCAAGTGGGACTTCGCCAACCACTTCGCGCAGCCAGACGACGACCGCATCCTCGTACAGCTCGCCAACCGCTTCCGCGTCCACCGAGGGGCGTTTACGGAGACTGACCTTGCCAACACATACCCGCCCAAGCCGTTCCGCGTCCGGCCATTCCTGCAACAACTGACCCCAAACCCTCCAGGGATTCATTGCCAGCGCGCCAAGGCTCAAGAGCCCAAGTTTCAAAAATTCGCGGCGGGAAAACCGAGTTTCAGCCCACTTCATAGCCTGTAAGATAACCACAAAAAGGGGTTTTGTCAATCAAAGCGGCATTAAAAATAGTTAAGAAATCAAGCCTCAAAGACGCCCTCCACGATCATCGCGTGCACTTTTTCGATTTCCGGCGCCCACCAGGCATCGCCGGGATTGTAGGGCACCTGCTGGCGCAATTTTTGCAAAACTGCCATTGTACCGCTTGCCATGGAATACTGCGGCATCTGGCGGAGACGTAAATCCATCGCCCGCGCAGCTGTATACATCTCAATCGCCAATACGCGCGTCGTGTTGTTCAAAATTTTCATCGCATGCCGGGCAGCCGTCATGGCATTGGCATTATGGTCCTCCTGCCCGCCGGATGTCGGCAACGAATGGACGCTGTCCGGGTGCGCCAGGGTCTGGTTTTCCAGCACCAGCGAGGCGGCGGTGTAATGCGGCATCATCAAACCCGAGTTCAGTCCAGCCGATTCCGTGGAATCGACCAGCATTGCGGGTAAACCGCTGTTCAATTTGGCATCCAGCAGCCGGAACGTGCGCCGCTCGGAAATCGCAGCCAGTTCCGCCAGCGCAATGCCGGCAAAATCCATCACCAGTCCAACCGGCTCGCCGTGGAAATTACCGCCCGAAATCGCCGTTCCGGGCGCAAACAATAACGGATTGTCGGTCGCCGCGTTGATTTCGCGTTCCACGACTGTGCGGGCAAATTCGATGGTTTCCAGAATAGCTCCATGCACCTGCGGAACACAGCGCAGCGAATAGGCGTCCTGCACCCGGCAGGCGGCGTCCAGGTAGGTGCTGTGCTGCACCTGGGCACGAACTTCCTCGGCGATGCGAATTTGCCCCTCCTGTCCGCGCGCAAGGTGAATGCGCTCATCGAACGCCGAGGAACATCCCAGCATTGCCTCCAGGCTCAATCCGGTTACCAGGGACGCAATCCGGATCAGGCGCAGCGCATCGAAAATCGTCAGCGCTGCAATGGCGGCACAGAATGTAGCCCCGTTGTTAATTGCCAGTCCCTCTTTGGGTCCCAGCACGATGCGGGGAATACCGGCTGCCTGCATTGCCGCTTTCCCGCTGAGAATTTTGCCCTCATAATCCGCCCAACCCGATTCCTCCTCGCGGTCGTGTTCATCCGTGGTAAACACCAGTGCCGTGTGGGAAAGCAGACTCAAATCCCCGGAGGATCCCAATGAACCTTGTTCGGGCACCAACGGAGTCACCCCGCGATTCAACATTTCGATCAGGGTTTCTACCACGTCTGCACGCACCCCGGAAAAGCCCTTTACCAGCGCGTTCGCCCGCACCAGCATGGCAGCGCGCACGACCTCGCGCGGCAGGGATTGCCCGGATGCGACTGCATGACTGAGGATTAAGTTGCGGCTCAAGCGTTTGCTGTCCTCGGGCGGGATGCGCCGCTCCGAGAAAATGCCAAATCCGGTATTGATCCCATACACCGGTTGATCGGCTGTAAGAATACGCTCCAGTACCTGCCGGGAGTGGTGGATATTTTGATAACCCTGCGGGGCAATGGTTACCGGCTCATGCCGCCGCGCGACCGCAACAACGCTCTCCAAATCCAGATGATTGCCATCGAGTTGAATCATGCGCTCCCTCATGCTCAAAACACAAGATGCCCCAACGCAACGCACACCAGGGGTACGGTGATGTTGTCGATATCCTTCATTGGCAGCGATTCGATCACCGTCGCTGCCAGCGCCACAATCGTAACCGGCAGGATCAATGCAGAAAAACCCCCGGCAATCTTTCCGGCAGAAACGAAAACCGCCAGCACTGCCAGGCTGAAAGCCCAACCCGCAAGAAACATCGCCGCGGTTCCCAGCCAAGTCTTGCGCGGCGACCAGCGTAAGGCACGGCTTGGAAAGCGCTTGCCGATCACATCCGCCAACCCATCCCCGCCGCACAGCATCATCAATGCACTGATTCCAATCGGGGAATCGTACCAGTAGATAATCGTCAGGATCACAAAGACGATCCCATAGAACAGCGGACCGCGCAAAATTTCACGCGGGTCTCCGCTGCGCGACATACCATCCACCGACGCCTGATCCTTAATGACGCCAATACCGATCAGGAAGAACTGGACGGTGATACCTAACGGCACCAGGGCTGCCAGCCAACGCGAGGCAGGATCGTCCGTAAACAGCAGCCAGCAGAGCACAAAAATTGGACCGGTGCCGGCGTGGATGATTTTTCGGCTCAGGTGGGAACTGATCCAACCACGATGGGCGAGGAAATCATTGAACCGCAGCCAGGCAAGCGCAAGAATCAACGTGACAACCAGAGCCAATACATTATTCCCCAGCATATCGATTTCCTGTTAATTGAGTGGGATTTTTCGACCTTAATAACCGCCACGCGTTTCGCGCTCGATCTCTCGGGCTTGATCGCGTTTCGCAATCTCGTGGCGCTTGTCGTACAGTTTCTTGCCTTTTGCGACCGCCACCTCCACCTTGGCTCGCCCGTTTTTCAAGTAGACCTGCACCGGCACAATGGTCACCCCCTTTTGACGCACGGCATTCCATAATTCGCGGATTTCGCGCTTGTGCAGCAAAAGCCGCCGCGAGCGTCGCGGATCATGATTGAAACGGTTGGCTTGTTCGTAGGGCGCGATGTGAGCGTTGATCAGCCAGGCATCCTTGCCATCGGTTTGAACATAGGCTTCGGCAAGGCTAATCTGACCGGCGCGAATAGATTTGATTTCACTCCCTTGCAATGAAAGCCCGGCTTCGAAACGTTCCAGTAAAAAAAATTCGAATTTTGCCTTGCGGTTGGTGGCAACGACTTTGACTGACATAGTGTGGATTTTAACACATCCTACTTCCAGCGGAGGATATTGAAGCCGGTCAGAAAACGGATCATCGCAAAGGCGACCAGAGCAGCGCGAATCCCTATCAGGTTGCCCACCAGCGGACCCATCAAGGATCCAAGCAGGATGCCGGCATTGGCGAACAGGTTGAACCAGGCAAGGTGCGCCGCACGGGTTTTCGGTTCGGCTTTTTCGAGCACGAAATTGAACATCGCGCTGCTGGCAAACCCCCAGCCGGTGCCGCCGAGCAAATGGGCTGCCAGGTACGGCGCGGGGTCGTAGGAAAGACTCAATACCAGCGGATACCCGGCAAGAAACATCAAACCCAGACCAGTTAATTTCTGGGTGCCGATTCTCGCTACCAGCCGCACGCTCTGGCTCGAACCGACCAGCATGGCAAGAAAGAAGATCGCATTGGCAATGCTGATCGTCTGGTCAGGCACTTGCAACACCCGCACCGCAAAGATCGGGAAAAGTGGTAAAGGCAGGAATTGCGCCAAATGAAAGGCAAACATCAGCCATAATACAGTTCGAAACGGGCTGCGCACAATATCGATATGAAGCATCCGCCTGATTCGGGCAGATGTTTGTTGAAGGATGCCTTTCTTCCGCGCTGGTTTTTCATCCCCACCCAGCCTATCCGTTTCTCCACCCTCGACAACCACCCCAAAATCCTGCCGCGGAGGGCGCACCAAACCCAGGTGAAGCGTGGACAATGCCGCGCTGAGGAAACCAATCGCAAAAACGATCTGGTACCCGGCGGGAAACGAGACGGTATTGAGGATGGCGCCAACCCCAATCGACGTACCGATGGAAACAATCGCAAACAACACGTTACGCACTCCGGCAATTTGTGCGCGGTGCTCGATTGCAACCGCCTCGGCAAACAGCGCATTGAAGGAGACCCCCAAGCCGGTCGCGGGAATGTTCATTAAAAACACCATTGCCAGGATCAAGCCGGTTTGAATGTCCTCGGGCAGCCGGTTTGGAATTAGAATTAACGGCAGATAATAGATGCGCATCAGAAAAGCGGTCACCAATACTGCCCGGCGTTTGGACTGCGGCTCGATCCATGCCCCGAACGGCAGGGAAAACATCAATGCCATCAGCGCCGGCGCCGCGTTGATAATCCCCACCTGTTCGGATGTTGCCCCAATCCGGGTGGCATACACCGCCAAAAAAGATATGGCGCTGCCGTTCAGCACCCCGAACCAAAGGGTGTCCGCGTAAAGGTGGAAAAAATTGCGCCGCGATACTGTGCTAATCCCCGGCGGCAGGATCGAAATCAAACCATTTCGCATCTCGAGGCTTCCTTGCTATGATCGCTTTGAATACTTCCGGTTTTTCATCGTACCGAGATTTATTCCTTCTCGATCGGGATGTAATCTTTTTGAACCATGGCTCGTTTGGCGCAACGCCGCGGCCGGTATTCGAAGCGTATCAACGCTGGCAGCTGGAATTGGAACGGCAGCCTGTCGAATTTTTAGGCAGGCGCGCCAAAGACCTGCTCTGGCACTCCAGGGCTGCGCTGGCAGCCTACCTGCACACACGAGCCGACAACCTGGTGTACACCACCAACGCCACCACCGGTTTGAACATCATTGCCCGCAGCCTGCGTTTGACCGAGACCGATGAAGTTCTCGCCAGCGATCATGAATACGGTGCGCTTGACCGTACATGGCGCTTCCTTTCCCAACGCAATGGTTTCAAGTATATCAATCAGCCGGTAAAACTCCCAGTTCAAAATCCAGCAGAAATTGTCGACAACCTGTGGAAAGGTGTCACCGAGCACACCCGGGTGCTCTTTTTAAGCCATATTACCTCGCCCACCGCAATGATCTTCCCAGTGCAAGCCGTCTGCGCGCGCGCCCGGCGGGAAGGAATTCTCACCGTGATCGACGGTGCTCATGCCCCCGGTCAGATCGATCTACGCTTGGACGAGGTCGGCGCGGATTTCTATGTTGGTAACCTGCATAAATGGCTATGCGCACCAAAAGGCGCGGCGTTCCTTTTCGCCCGCCCCGAATCTCAACACCTGATCGAGCCGCTGATCGTTTCCTGGGGCTGGCAAAGTGACAACCCCGGACAATCCCGTCTGGTCGATTATCTCGAATGGTCTGGTACGCGCGATCTGTCGGCTTTCCTGGCTGTCCCAGACGCCATTCAATTCTGGCAGCAACTGGACTGGGTAAATCTTCAAACACAGTGCTATCACCTGGTATGCGAAACCCGAAATCAGATCCAACAGGTTACCCACATGCCAGCCCTGTGCCCGGAATCGCCGCACTGGTTCAGGCAAATGGCGGTCATGCCCATCCCGCACCAGCCGCAGCCCGAGTGCCTGCAAACCAGGCTCTACCAGCAGTACCGCATCGAAATTCCGCTGCTCAACTGGAACGACCACACCCTGATCCGCTTTTCGATCCAAATGTACAACACCATTTCGGATGTCCAGGCACTCAAGAACGCACTATTTGATATACTTTGACCACTTGATGCGTGCAAGAATTCCGACCATCTGGAGGATTGTCCCATGACTGACATCGCGCTCGCACTGGGCGGTGGCGGTGTAAAAGGGATGGCGCATATCGGCGTCATCAACCGGCTTGAGCAGGCAGGATTCAAAATCCGCGCCATCGCTGGCACCAGCGCCGGCGGCATCGTCGGCGCGGTTTACGCCGCCGGCGTTCATCTCGACAGTATCCGCGAAGATTTGCTCGAAGTAAATCAAAAAAACTTCTTCTCGCGCAAACCCAATGACTTGCCATCCTTGCTCGGGTTGAGCGGGTTGGTCAATTTTCTCACCAAATACCTGGACGAAAAAACTTTTTCCGACCTTCGAGTTCCGCTTGCAGTAACTGCCGTGGATGTTCAAACCAAGCAGGAGATCATTCTGAACAAGGGCAGCCTAATCCAGTCGATCCTGGCAACCGTAGCCATTCCGGGCGTGTTTCCACCAGTCCTCATTCAGGATTATGAACTCGTCGACGGTGGGGTTCTCGATCCGGTGCCCGTAGCAGTAGCCCGTTGGCTGGCGCCCAAACTGCCGATTGTGGCGGTATGCCTCTCCCCCACACCGGATAAATGGAAGGTGATGCCCGAATTGAGTATGCCGCTCGAAACGCCCATCCCGCGCCCCTTGCTCGATCAGCTGGTTCACACCCGCCTGGCGCAGTCACTGCGCACTTTTGTCAATGCAATGGACATTACCGCCCGCATGGTAACCGAACTGCGCTTGAAGGCCGAAAAACCGGACGTCGTCATTCGCCCGCAAGTGCATCACGTCTCCCCGCTCGACAAAGCCGATCCGCACGAATTGATCCGATTGGGGGAAATCAGCGTCGATCAAGCCCTGCCCCGTCTGAACGAAGCGGTATCCTGGTACTATCAAGTCGCCCGCCGTTTTCGCAGTCAACAACCGCCCGGCGTGGTGTTGGAAGACGACCTAACCTACCCGGTTAAATAAAGCATGACACGCGACCTGCGCCGTTACGCCCGCCAAACCACCGGACGCTTGATCATTGGCGCCCTCCTGTTGATTTTTTTGGTCGGCGGTGGGCTGATTTTGTATTTTTATGGATCCGGCGCGGTGGCAATGGGCTTCTTATGTTTCTTCGCCGGGTTGACCCCGGTGGTGTTGATCATCCTCATCCTTTCCCTGATCGAATGGATTGTCAAACGTGAACGCAATTCATGAACCCGAAGTGGTGCTATACAACAATTGGATTGTGCGCCTGCATCCCGCCCGCCAGCCCGCATCGCGCCTGATGCTCATGATTCACGGCTGGACCGGCGACGAAAATTCGATGCTTGTCTTTCAACGCGAACTACCGGAGAATACCTGGGTCATCGCTCCGCGCGGTCCGCTGGAAACCGGCGAGGGCGGTTACGGATGGATCGGGCACCGCCCGGGCAGGGAAGCCACGCTGCAAGCCTTCGAAACTCCGGCGCAGGCGCTGTACCGTCTGGTGGAAAATCTGAGAACAGATTTTCGGATTGGGAACCACCCGCTGGATCTGATGGGTTTCAGCCAGGGGGCAGCCCTGAGCCTGACCTTTGCCTTTTTATTTCCGCAGCAAGTGCGCAAAGTTGCCGTTCTGGCAGGTTTTTTGCCCTACCTGCCGGAACACTACCAGCCCGGGCAGTTCTTCAGCCAGGTCAAGTTCTTCGTCGCCCACGGCACCCAAGACGACATTGTACCTATCGAGCGGGCTGAGGAAGTGGTGCGCTTCCTGCAACAACAACACGCTCAAGTTGAATTTTGCACCGCGCCGGTCAGTCATCGCATCAGCGCTGGCTGCTTCAAGCAACTGGGTAATTTTTTCCGCGATTAACGCTTTTGAACGAATGAAAATACGCCCAACAACATGCCAATCGTAAAAAGAACCACAATGATCAAGCCAACCGGCACGGGCGGGGTGCTGGCGCCAGCAACCGCTTGAAAAGTCGGTATCGCCAGCGGCGGCGGGGCGGTAAAGGTAGGCAAACGGGTCGGTGCAGCGGTGACGATAAACTGCGCCGCCAGGGTTGGGTTGATGGTTGCGGTCATATCGCGGGTTGGCGTTGGCGGCGGCTCAACGATTGGCAACTCTCCCGGCGTAATGCTGACGTTTGGGCTGTAAACCCAGCCAACATTGCCCGGAGCGCCAGGGTACTCGATCAGGACCCACTCGCCGCCCGGTGAGCGCCCCTTGGCAACCGCAGTTTGCCCGACCAGTAAAACCCCCACCCGCGGGTAAAGCACATTCGGGCCGCCACGCACGTTGATCGCAGGTTCGTTAATTCCCGGATTGACCGAAACGATGGGTCCCGACGGTGTGCCGGTCACTGTGGCAACATCCACAGTTGGAATTTGGGCGTGAACACGATAATCCTGCCAGGAAAGCAACCCGACGGCGGCAATTATCGTTATAATAATTACAGTAACGGCAAAACGAACCTTGGTTGAGTGCATTAATAACGTACCTGAAAGAATGTGAACCGATGAATTTGTTCTCAAATTATAACCCATCCAAACAGCAGCAACGCACCTA
>JBBIQB010000031.1:9610-10688 GCA_037442545.1 Bellilinea sp. | reverse complement strand
CACGGCAAAATAACCCCCACGGACATCGCCCGCAGTCTGGTCGCTGCTTTCAGTCGCGGTAACTTTCGCGCTCAGCAAATTGGCAACGGACACAAAATAGCCGTTCAGGTGGCGACCCAGGAAAGATCCGCCTCCGGCGGACAAACCGCAATCACAGTAACCATCGTAGCATTGGAGGATGGGGTTTCCATTCACACGGGACAACAAGCCTGGCTGGGCGTGGCTGCCAGCATCGGTAAAACCGCCATTTTCGCGCTGCGCAACCCGTTGTATTTACTCAGCCGGATCGATGATCTGGCGCAGGATATCGAATCCCTGGGATTAACCGAGCAAATCTGGCAGGTTATCGATCAGACCGCCCGCTCCCTCAACAGCACCTACGAATTGAGTGAACGGCTGCGCCGCCTGGTGTGCGACTTTTGCAATACCCCCAACCCGGTAGGTGAACCACACTGTATTGCCTGCGGCGCGCCGCTCGGCAATGTGCAGCCGCGCACTTGCCGCAAATGCGGCTATGCCATCCGCCACAACGAGTCCCGCTGCCCCAATTGCGGAACGCCCAATACCGTCAGCATCTAAACCGGATTGCGCCAGGTGCGGCTGTCCTGCTGGATGAACTCATCCAACCCTGGCGGACCCCAGGTACCGGCTTCGTAAACCGGCAAATTTCGAAGGATCGATTGCCGCCATGCCTTGAGAATATTCGAGGTAAATTCCCATTGCCCCAGCACTTCATCCGAACGGGTAAACAACGTGGCGTCACCTAGAATGCAATCCAGCAGCAGTCGTTCGTAGGCTTCCGGCGGCTCGCCGCCAAACGTTTGCTGGTAATCGAACGCCATTTTTACCGCAGCGATCTGGTTGATTGGCCCGGGGGACTTGGCTCCAAACTCAAGCGTGATTCCTTCGTTGGGCTGCAAACTGAGCACCAGCGTATTGGGCGCGTCGCCAGCCAGGTTATGCCATTCGAACAGAGACAAAGGCGCCTGACGAAAGCGGATCACAATTTCCGTCAGACGGGCGGGCAAACGCTTGCCCGAACGAACGAAGAACGGCACACCAGCCCAGCGCCAATTAT
>JBBIQB010000031.1:0-9600 GCA_037442545.1 Bellilinea sp. | reverse complement strand
CGCGCCGCCAATAGCGTTTCGGTCAGCGAATCGCCCGGCACGCCCGATTCGTCTTTATATCCCACCACCCGCCTGCCACCAATTGTCCCCGATACGTATTGCGCCCGGTAGGTATTCATCAGGGCATCCTTGCCCTTGAGCGGACGCAGCGCGCGCAGCACCTTGACTTTTTCATCCCGCACCGCATCTGCATTGAAGCCGACCGGCGCTTCCATCGCCGTTAGTGTCACCAGCTGCAGCAGGTGGTTTTGGAACATATCCCGAATCACGCCGGCATGGTCATAATAGCCTGCCCGGGTGCCTACGCCATTGGTTTCGGACATGGTGATCTGCACATGATCGACATACCTGCGATCCCATAACGGCTCAAAGATTGCGTTGGCAAAACGAAAAACGAGGATGTTTTGAACCGTCTCCTTGCCCAGGTAATGATCGATACGGTACACCTGTTTTTCGGAAAATACGCGGTGCACCGTATGTTCAAGCTGGGCAGCCGATTCAATACCCTCGCCGTACGGCTTTTCAATGACGATTCGCGTCCACCCGGTTTCGCGTTTGTTGATTTTGCTCTTACCGATCAACTCGACGATGGTGCTGTATTCTTCCGGAGGCGTTGCCAGGTAATAGAGAACGTTGTGAACGTTGTGTTCATCCAGAAAATGCCCCAATTGCTGGTAGCCAGCGGCGTCTTCAAAAGTCGAGCGGATATAATGCGCATGGTCAAGCAAACGCTTGACCATTTCCGCCGAAACCGGACGGGTGCGCGAAAATTCCTCTACCCCCTGGCTCAATTGCTCGCGTAAAAATTCATCATCCCAATCTCTGCGGGCAAACCCGATCAAATAAATCGGTTCAGTCAGCTTGCCTGACCTCATTAACTCATACAAAGCCGGCAGCAGTTTCCGGCGGGTGAGGTCGCCGGTCACGCCGAAAATCACAAGCGCAAGCGAAGCGTTATTCGAATCCCGATCACTGTTTTGCATCTCAAATTCCCTGAAAGCACCCGGCAAGGTCATACAAGGCGTGATTAATTCTACGGTTTAACCTTATAATCAATTTTAACGAGTATAAACCAATTCATCGATCCATTCCATTCCGAAGCATGATTCGTCCAATGTCAGAACCCTCTCGCAACCTCATCCAACTAACGCGGGAAACCGCCAATTCAAACGTCCATCCGCTAATCGCCACCCGGTATTCCTCGCGCAATTACGATCCCAACCGCCCGCTCACCCGGGAACTGCTCAAAGCCCTGCTCAAGGCTGCCCAGGCGGCGCCTTCCAGCAGCAACCGCCAGCCGTGGATCTACCTGGTCTTCGACAACTCCCACCCCGAGGCATTGCACAACGCCCGCGCCTGCCTCAATCCGGACAACCAGGTCTGGGCAAACTGCGCCCCGGTTTTGCTTCTAGCGGTTGCCGAGGAGATCCGCCCGGACGGGAGGAAGAACGGCAAAGCCCTGCACGATCTGGGGCTTGCCAATCAAAATATCCTCCTGCAAGCCATTTCGATGGGACTCAACGCCCGCCCTATGGGCGGCTTCGATGCTCAAAAAGCGCGCGAGTTATTCTCGATCCCGCCTGAATTTACGCCGGTGATTATGATCGCTGTCGGTTACCCCGGCGAGTTGGAACAATTGCCGGAAGTGGTTCAGGAAAAAGAACGCCAACCACGTACGCGCAAGCCGCTCGATCAATTCACCTTTCAGGGTGAATGGGGCCGAGCCTACCTGTCGGAATAAGCGTTTTTACGCCGCTGCGTTGGTATAATTGCATCAGCCATCGTTGATGCTTTTTCCATTTTCCCATGTCGAAAGGAATAATCCATGATCACAATTGTGGCGGATACAACTTCCAGCATCCCTGTGCCTGTGGCATCTGAACTAGGCATTCCCTATATCCCGCAAATCATCGTCTTTGGCGATCAAACCTACCGCGACGACACCGAAATGGACAGCAAGACCTTCTTGCAGCGGCTGCGGGCATCAACCACCCTGCCGAAAACCGCCGCTCCGCCGCCCGCCCTCTACAATCCGGTATATGAAAAATACACCCAAAACGGCGATACCGTAATCGTGCTTACCCCATCCGCCGACGTTTCCGGCACCTATCGCAGCGCGGAGGTCGCCGCCGCCGAATTTGCCGGTCGGGATATCCGCATTGTCGATACCCGTTCGGTCGGCGGCGGGCTGGCATCCATGCTGCTACAAGCCCACCAATGGGTAAAAGAAGGCGTGGATGCGGACACCATCGTGCAGCGGATCAAAGATCTTTCCAGTCGGGAAAAACTCTTTTTCGTCGTGGATACGCTGGAATACCTTTACAAAGGTGGTCGGATTGGCGGAGCCAAAATGCTGGTTGGCAGCATCTTGCAGGTTAAACCAATACTGCAATTAAAAAATGGGCGCACCGAGCCGGTCGAATCACAGCGCACCAAAAAACGCGCCATGGCGCGCTTGAAAGAGCTGGTTTACGCCGAATGCCCCCGGCACGATGGCGCATTGCTCAGCATCATGCATGGGGATGTGCCGGAAGAAGCGCAAGCCCTGGCGGATGAATTCAAAGCTCAGCTGGGTATTTCCAACCTGCGTATCTACGACCTGCCGCCAGCCATTCTTGTCCATGCCGGACCGGGGGTTATCGCGGTCAGTTACTTTACCCAGGGCAGCTGATCACCACGCTTGTGCCAGGATTTGCCCCAGCTCACCCGGCGTCAGCACGAACGGGTTGGCTTTCATGCTGCTTGCCTGCGCCGCGCTGTCGATCAAGGCTTGAAAGTCGCTCTGGCGGATTCCGTACTCGCGCAAGCGAGGGATATTCAGGTCGGCGCACAGCGCGTCCAGCCAATCCACGCCATCCAGCGGCAAGGCGCGCTCATTGCCGGTCAACCAGCTGGCAATTCGCTGGTAGCGTGCCAGCACCACCCCGGAGTCGCTGCGGCGTTGACCAGCATGGATATTGACGCGGCACACAGGCGGCAGCAGCCGCGCGCATACCGCGCCGTGCGGCGCGGCAAACATGCCACCGATTGGAGCGGCAAACCCGTGCGCAGCCCCCAGACCGGCATTTGCCAGGGCTAACCCGCTCAACAGGCTGGCAAACGCCAGGTCTTCGCGGGCAGAAAGGTGGCTTCCATCCCGGTATGCCGTCCGCAAGGAGCGCACCGAATGGCGAATGCCCGCTTCACAGAACATATCCGTGAAAGCGTTCGCTCGTTTTGACACATACGGCTCGATTAATTGAGTGAGCGCATCCATGCCGGTGCTGGCGGTTAATGCTGGCGGAAGGCTCAACGTCAGCTGCGCATCCACCAGCGCAACAACCGGCAGCATTTTAGGGCTGCGCAGGCTAACTTTGACTCCCTTTTCGGGGATTCCCAATACCGCGTTGCGCGTAACTTCGCTGCCGGTGCCGGCGGTAGTGGGCAGCGCAATTACCGGCAGCGGATCGTTCGGAAACGGCAGCCCTTTTCCAACCACTTCAAGGTAATCCAACGGATCGCCGGGATTCGCCGCCAGCGCAGCCAGCGCTTTGGCTGAATCGAGCGCGCTTCCACCACCCATGCCAATAACCAACTGGCACTCAAGCGCCCGCAATTCCTGCACGAGTGCCATCATCTCGTTCAGTCGCGGTTCACCCTGAATGGACCGACGGGCCACGGTCAGCCCTTCGGATTCCAAAGCCGCGCTCACTCGATGCACATCGTCGGAATCGCTGCCGGTCACCATAAACAGGCGCTCGCCGTAACCGCGAGCCAGCTGCGGCAAATGGGCAGCAACCCCGCTGCCGAATACAATTCGCTGCGCGGTTTGGAAATCGAAGCCGGTCAAACCAGCCATGCGTCATCCTGCGGATAGAGGTTGATGTACCGCACTCCCTGGCGCGGTTGCGCCATCATGTCCGCCGCCGCATCGCGCCAGACCTGATAATGGTTGGTTTCGCGATGTCTCAACTGGTCTTCCTCTTTGTAATAAATTTCGACCAGCGTGAAACCAGTGGGATCGTCTCTTTGTTGATAGAAATCAAAGCGTACGATTCCGGGCTCCTGGATGCTGTTGCGGGCGTTTTCCAGTGTGATCTCAATGAAGCGTTCCAGGTGTTCCGCTTTGACATGAACGTGCACCAATACGATATGCATCCTTCCCTCCCATTACCCGTTGAATTATTGAATGAATTATACCGTCTGACGGTGGCTGAAAAAACAATCCACTTGTGTTATAAATACTGGCAAAATAGTTGGGAGGGATACATGCAATATCGCCATTTAGGTCGCAGTGGTTTGCTGGTCAGCCCACTTTGCCTGGGCACAATGAACTTCGGTCCTCACACCAGCGAAGCGGACAGTTACAAAATCATGGATGCCGCCCTCGACATGGGCATCAACTTCTTCGATACTGCCAATGTGTATGGCTGGAAAACCGGCGAAGGGGTTACCGAAAAAATCATCGGCAGATGGCTTTCCCAGGGCGGAGACCGCCGCGAGAAGATCGTGCTGGCAACCAAGGTGTACGGCAAAATGGGCATCGGACCCAATGACCGCCGCCTGTCAGCTTACCAGATCATGCGCGCCTGCGACGAAAGCCTGAAGCGCATGAACACCGATCATATCGATCTTTACCAGATGCACCACATCGATATGGAAACCCCCTGGGAGGAGATCTGGCAAGCGATGCACGTTTTGGTGCAGCAGGGAAAAATCCTTTATGTTGGCAGCAGCAACTTCGGCGGCTGGCATATCACCCAGGCTCAATACGAAGCCCGCGCGCGCCACTTCATGGGCTTGGTCAGCGAGCAAAGCCTGTACAACCTCGCCGAGCGCACCATCGAGCTGGAAGTGATCCCCGCCTGCCGCCATTTGGGGATCGGATTGATCCCGTGGAGCCCGCTTGCCGGCGGAATGCTGGGCGGGGCACTGCAAAAAGCCAGGGAAGGGCGGCGCGCCTCCAAAACGATCCAGGAAAATATCGACAAACACCGCGCCCAACTGGAAGCCTATGAAACCTTGTGCGCCGACCTGGGCGAAAAACCAGCCATCGTCGCACTGGCATGGCTGCTGCAAAATCCAATGGTGACCAGCCCGATCATCGGACCGCGCACGCTCGAACAACTGGAAGAGAGTCTGCGCGCGCTGCAGCTCACGCTGGATAGCGCCACCCTCGCCAGGCTGGACGAAATCTGGCGCGGACCCGGCGGGGAAGCTCCAAATGCCTACGCCTGGTAGAAACACGCGCTGGGGTTGAGCAATCGCCTGGAAAAACGATATGCCCGAAATCCTGCACCTGGATGCGCATATACTCGTGGTGAACAAACCGGCGGGCTGGCTGGTGATCCCGGATGGTTACGACCCGCAGGCGCCCAACTTGCGCGATCATCTCTCCACATCCTATGGCAGGCTTTGGGTTGTGCACCGTTTAGACAAGGAAACCAGCGGCGTATTGCTGTTTGCCCGCAGCGCCGAGGCACATCGAGCATTGAACAATCAATTTTCCGGGCGGCAGATCGAAAAACACTATCGCCTGCTTGCCATGGGACAGGCGCAATCGAACAGCCTGGCAGTTGACCTCCCCCTGCGAATCAACGCCGACCGTGCCCACCGCACCTCCATTGATCCTGAGCGCGGCAAGCCGGCCAGCACCCTCTTTCAGGTACAATCTCGTTTTCCGGGCGGCATCATTGAATTGATTGCCACACCTTCTACTGGCTACACGCATCAAATCCGCGCACATGCCGCGGCGGCTGGCTTTTGGCTGATCAACGACCAGTTGTATTTTCCGTGGACTCAACCGCCGGCTAATCCGGGCGCTCGCCCACACCTGCCCGTTGAATACCGCCGGATGGCTGAAAACCTGCCGATCAAACGGCTGGCGTTGCACGCAGATGCAATCGGCTTTATCCACCCGGCAACCCGCCAACCGCAACGGTTTTCGGCGCCCACGCCCCGGGACTATCAAGCCGCGCTCGAATGTTTATCCGAAGCGGGCAGGGCATGACCCCGCCCGCTCCATTACAAAAACCACACTGTTAGACCACGTGTTTTTCGACGGCTTAGATGGGTTTATCCACATCCGGCACCGGGCGTTTGCTTTGCCAGATCGACCATAAAAACGCGGCGGACAATACGATCACGATCACCCAGTTGATAAGCGAGTCGAAATTAAAATTGACGATAATCGGCGCTGCCAGCAAGGACACCAGGTTCACTACCTTGATCATCGGGTTCAACGCCGGTCCGGCGGTGTCCTTCAAGGGATCACCCACCGTGTCGCCCACCACACCGGCTTTATGCCGTTCCGATCCCTTGCCGGTGTTGTGTTCCAGGTCACGCGGTTCATCCTCGATGGCTTTTTTGGCGTTATCCCAGGCGCCGCCGGCGTTCGCCATGAACACCGCCAACAACTGACCGCTGAGAATAACCCCTGCCAGATACCCGCCCAGCGCCTCGACTTGCAGCACCATACCAACCAGCAGCGGCATGACGATGGAGATCACTGCCAGCGGGATCAGTTCTTTCTGCGCCGAGCGGGTGGAAATCGACACCACCCGGGCGTAATCGGGTTTGACAGTGCCTTCCATGATTCCGGGAACGCGGAACTGCTTGCGCACTTCCTCGACAATTTCACTGGCAGCCCGTGAAACCGCGCGAATCGACAGAGAACTGAACAGCCAGGGCAGCGCGCCGCCAAGCAGGAAGCCGATGAACACGGTCGTATCCGAGATGCGAATGGCTTCCAGCGCACCGCTTTGCGCCCGGTTGACATCTGTAATAAATGAAGCGAACAAACTCACTGCGGCGATCACCGCCGAGGCAATCGCGATCCCTTTGGTAATCGCTTTGGTCGTGTTGCCCACCGCATCCAAGTCAGCCATGATCTGGCGCGCTTTCAGGGTATCCTTATCGTCCATCCCATGCCAGGACATTTCGGCAATCCCATTGGCATTGTCGGAGATCGGTCCATATGAATCCATCGCCACGTTGTTGCCGGTGTGACTGAGCATGCCAATGCCGATCATAGCAACCGCATACAGAATATGATTGGCGCCTTCGGCTTGATAGATCAATTTGGCAGCCAGGAAGGATACGGCGATCACCACCAACGCCCACACGCTCGATTCCATCCCAACCGAGAGACCGGACAGAATCGTCGTTGCCGGACCTGTACGGGTCGATTTGACAATCTCTTGTACCGGCGCGCGGCGGGTGGCGGTGAAGTAAGATGTTAAGGGATTGAACGCAACCGCAAGCCCAACGCCAATGGTGGTCAACAAGCCCAGCCGCCAGTCATCCGCGTACAGAAACGCCAGCAAGAACGAAAAGATGACCGTATTGAGGCTGGACACTTCATAGGAACGAAACATCGCCTCTTCGGCGTCGTGCGCGCGCAGGAATTTAATCGGGAATTTTTCCCAAATCGGCACGGCAAAGGTACCGATGATCGAACTAATCACGCCAATGGCACGAATGATCAGCGGATAAACGATGTAGAGGATTTCTCCGGTTGTATGGTATAACACCAGACCCAAGATCAACGCCGAGACAATCGTCACCTCATAACTTTCGAAGATATCCGCCGCCATACCGGCGCAGTCGCCTACATTATCACCCACTAGGTCTGCCACAACAGCGGCATTGCGCGGGTCGTCTTCGGGGATGTCTTTTTCGACCTTGCCAACCAGGTCGGCGCCGACATCGGCAGCCTTGGTGTAAATACCACCACCCACCCGCATGAATAATGCGATCAGGGTGCCGCCGAAGCCGAATCCCAGCAGCGCATCCGGCGCCGCGCGGCCAAAGATAAGGAAAATCAATGTGCCGCCCATCAAACCCAGCCCGTCGGTGAGCATCCCGGTGATGGTGCCGGCATAATAGGCAATGGAGAGCGACTCGTTGAAAGAACGCCGGGCGGCTGAAGCAGCGCGGACGCTGGCTTGAATTGCCATGCGCATTCCCAACTGTCCAACGATCAACGAGAAGGTGGC
Organism: Bellilinea sp.; assembly: GCA_037442545.1. Taxonomy (GTDB): domain Bacteria; phylum Chloroflexota; class Anaerolineae; order Anaerolineales; family Anaerolineaceae; genus Bellilinea. The sequence goes on along the minus strand of JBBIQB010000031.1, from coordinate 1,624 downwards.
GCCCATAATAAAGGCGATCGTGCGACCGAAGGCTACAATCAACATCACGTTCGTCTCACCCAGATGTCCAAATTCCTCTTTCGCCTCCAGACTGGGTTCGACGACCACGACGCTGAGAAAGAGCGCAATGGTCAATAAGGCTATCGCGGGCAAAATGGTTTTTAACTGGCGCTGCAGATAACCATCCGCGCCCTGGCGAATGGCATCCCACACTTCTTGCATCTTCTCCGTGCCCTTGTCCTTGTTCAGGACGGTGTTGCGCAAAAGCCAGGCATATACCAGGCTTATTAACGCGACAACCAGAACACTGAGCACGGCAATCTGCTCGAATGGGGTCTGCAGACCATGCCTGGAAAGACCCAAAATATCCATACTGCCTCCGGAAGAATTGGGGGATATTTAGGGGGGTATACCCCTAATGTGCTTGTCGTTAAACAGACAAGCACTTCAACATTGTATACCATCCGTTTTTAAAGTCAATCCTATTTTGTACCCGTTTTGAGTATTTCATTTTTTCCAATCAAAGCACAGCCATTACGGAAGAGAAAAAATGGTCGAGGGATTATTAAGGTTGGATTAGAATTTCGCAAACCTATTGAATTTCGGGTTACTTTGTTATATAGTGTTATGCGGTTGATTGTCGCCACCAGCTCAGAAACTATGGCATTGCGGGCGGGAAAGGAATTTCCGCTCGTTTGTTTGTCCCAAAATCATACGGGTTGCATCCACGGGCGGCGCCTCCCGGTGCACCCAGGGCTGTTACAGGGTATTGATTTTCGGTTTGAAAACGTGTATTCTGAATAAACAGAAAAACTGGGCAAAACGAAAATGCTTGAAAATAGAAGCAAAATTCAAAAAATTTTGAGATATTTTTCTCATAAAAGGAATCTGGCACAACGTATGGACAATCCGTTAATTAATGTGGTTGACGAGGAAGAGGATGAATACCCAGCCATTGCCCGCTTGATCGAATTGGGACGGCAAAAAACGTACGTCACCATCGATGACATCCTACACTTCTTCCCTGAAGCCGAACAGGACGTAGAACAACTGGAAGAAGCCTTTGCAGCCCTGATGAGCGCGGGCATCCCTTATCTGGAAGACGAAAGCCTGATCCCCGAGCCCAGTGAAGACGAGTTGTCCCTCGATGAGGAAATTGAGGAACCGGGAGAACCCGCCAACGAAATCGTGTTCGACGATTTACAGAACATCGATACCGACGATACCATCGGTCTCTATCTTAAGGAAGTAAGCCGGGTTCCCTTGTTGAACGCCGAAGAAGAGGTCGAGCTGGCGCAGCGGATCGAACGCGGGCGGCTGGCGCGTGAAGAATTGGCGCGCGGGAATGTCGGCAACCGCCGCCGCCACGAACTGCGCCGCCTGATCGAGGACGGTTGGGCAGCCCGCGAGCACCTCATCACCGCCAATTCCCGCCTGGTAATCAGTGTCGCCAAAAAATACATGGGACGCGGCGTGCCCTTCCTCGATTTAATCCAGGAAGGCAATATTGGGTTGATCCGCGCCACCAAGAAATTCGATTACCGCCGCGGACACAAGTTCAGCACCTATGCCACCTGGTGGATCCGCCAGGCGGTCACGCGTGCCATTGCCGACCAGGGTCGCA
>JBBIQB010000030.1:969-23533 GCA_037442545.1 Bellilinea sp. | reverse complement strand
GGCGGCGGTGGGGCTGGACTGATGGCGGCGCTGAATGCCTCGCGCGGGGCGAAGACGGCGGTGTTGAGCAAACTGTACCCCACCCGCTCGCACACCGGCGCGGCGCAGGGCGGTATTGGCGCGGCGCTGGGTAATTTGGAGGAAGATCACTGGGAGTGGCACGCCTTCGATACGGTCAAGGGCAGCGACTACCTCGGCGATCAGGACGCCATCGAGTTCATGTGCCACGAGGCGGTGCAAGCCGTGTACGACCTGGAACACTTTGGGCTGCCCTTCTCGCGCACGGCGGATGGGCGGATTGCCCAGCGCCCGTTTGGCGGGCACACCAACAACGCCACTAAAAAACCGGTGCGCCGTTCGTGCTACGCGGCAGACCGCACCGGACACATGATCCTGCAAACGCTGTACCAGCGCTGCATCAAGAACGGGATCACCTTCTTCGATGAATACCAGGTGCTGGATTTGATCCTTTCCAACGGCGTAGCAGCCGGGGTGGTGGCGGTGGAGCTGGCAACCGGCGAGTTGCACGTCTTTCACAGCAAGGCGGTGGTGTTCGCTACCGGCGGACACGGGCGCATGTGGGAAATCACCTCCAATGCCTACGCCTACACCGGCGACGGGGTGGCGATCACCCTGCGCAAGGGCATTCCGGCGGAGGACATGGAATTTTTCCAGTTCCACCCGACCGGCATTTACAAACTGGGCATTTTGATCACCGAGGCGGTGCGCGGGGAGGGCGGTATCCTGTTTAACGACAAGGGCGAGCGCTTCATGGAACGCTACGCCCCGACGATCAAAGACCTGGCGTCGCGGGATGTGATCAGCCGGGCGGTCTATCTGGAAGTCAAGGAAGGGCGCGGGATCAACGGCAAGGATTACGTTTACCTGGACGTACGCCCGGAGACGGTCAACAAGTATGCCGAACTGGACGGGCGTACCCGTCCAGACGGCACACCCTACCGGGTGACGGCGGAGGAGATTCTCTCCAAGATTCCGGATATTACCGATTTCTGCCGCACCTACCTGGGGGTCGACCCGGTCAAGGACCCGATGCCAATTCAACCCACTGCGCATTACGCCATGGGCGGTATTCCCACCAACAAGTACGCCGAGGTGGTGGTGGACAGCCAGGGCACAGTATTACCCGGTTTGTACGCCGCCGGGGAGTGTGCCTGCGTTTCGGTGCACGGCGCCAACCGGCTGGGCACCAATTCGCTGGTTGACCTGGTGGTGTTCGGCAAGTACGCCGGGATCAAGGCGGCGGAATACGCCGCTGGCGTTGCCCTGCCGGCGCTGCCGGCGCAGCCGGAAGCCGCCGTGCGCAAGCAGATTGACGACCTACTCAACGGTAGCGGCAAGGAAAAAGCCGCCCAGATTGGGCGCGAACTGCGCAAGGTGATGTCGGATGACGTTGGCGTGTTCCGCACCGAGGAGGGCTTGAAGCAGGCGGTCGAAACAGTGCGCGAATTGCGCGAGCGCTTCAAGCAGGTGCGGGTGAGCGATGGCGGTAAGGTGTTTAATACCGAACTACTCAACACCTGGGAGCTGGGCTGCCTGTTGGATGCTGCGCTGGTGACGGCGGTTTCGGCGCTGGAACGCAAGGAAAGCCGCGGCGCGCACGCCCGCGAGGACTACTCGCGCCGCGATGACGAGAACTGGCTCAAGCACACCCTGGCGTGGCTGGCGGAAGACGGCAGCGTGCGCCTGGACTACAAGCCGGTGACGATCACCCAATATGCGCCCAAAGAACGGGTTTATTGATGAGGAGTCAGGCATGGAAATCCGCGTAAAAGTCTTTCGTTTCAATCCCGAAGTGGAGCGTAAACCGCGCTACGATGTCTTCACCGTCGAGGCGCAGCCGACCGACCGCGTGCTGGACGTGCTGGAATGGATCCGCGGGGACGTGGACGGGACGCTGTCCTTCCGGCGCTCGTGTGCGCACGGGGTGTGTGGCTCGGATGCGATGCGCATCAACGGGCGCAATTACCTGGCGTGCAAGGTGCTGCTGCGCGACCTGGGAACGAATGAAATCGTCATCGAGCCGCTGCTGGGGTTGCCGGTGGTCAAGGATTTGATTGTTGACATGGAGCCGTTCTTTGCCCATTTCCGCTCGCTGATGCCCTATCTGGTCAACGACGAGCTGCCCGCCGACGGCAAAGAGCGGCTGCAGTCGCCGGAGGCGCTCGAGCGCTTCGAGGACACCACCAAGTGCATCCTGTGCGCAGCGTGCACCACCTCCTGCCCGTCCTTCTGGTCGAACGAGCAGTACCTGGGTCCGGCGGCAATTGTTAACGCGCACCGCTTTGTTTTCGACAGCCGCGACCAGGCAGCCGGCGAGCGGCTGGAGATGCTCAACGAGCAGTTTGGGGTGTGGCGCTGCCGCACGGCGTTCAACTGCACCGAAGCCTGCCCGCGCGACATCAAGATCACCCAGGCAATTGCCGAGGTCAAGCGCGCCATTCAAACCGGGCGTATCGAATAACCGCGTTCGGGGTAAAGAGACGTCAATTTGGGATACGGTTATCGGTTGCTGCGAGGAGGTTGAAACAGCGCTTTTGGTTGTTTTAACTGGCGAAGCAAACTCTCACACTGCGGGGAGATTGCCACGCTGCTGAAAACCCACCAATTGCCAGCGGGGCAAGCGTACGGCTGCTCGCGATTAATACATGCAGCCTGCTGAAGGGTGCAACCGTCTCGCGCGTATCGTCGATTTAATAAATTCTTTTTCCCAATCCCGGACAGGCTCGAAAAAACACTTGACCCGGATTGTATAATAAAAGTGAGGGATTGGTTTTCGGGGAAAGGAGGGCGGCGTGTATGTTACCATTCTTTCGGGTCAAGTTAACCACGAAAACTGGACGGCTTTGCGAAAAGCATACGAGCAGAGCGTTGTGCGCCACCCGCCTAGCGGGTTGATCGAATCGACCCTGGTGCAGAGCGAGGACGATCGCACCCTGTGGCACATCATCTCGTTGTGGAAAAGCAAAGCGGCTTTCAAGGAGTCCGAAAGCCGCGATGAAGCCAGCCTGTGCGTCAAATTTTTCTGCGATGCCGGCTGCGTGCCGACCCGGCGCGGGTACGAGATGTCAGCCCACTATGTGCGTGTGTGACCCCCGCAAGCCTGCGGGGTAGCCCCGCAAGTCTGCGGGGTGGCCCCGCAACTGGTCGAGCGGAAATTGTTTGTTGGGAGGGACGAACGGTTTAACCGCCTGCTTCCAGCGTCAGCCTGCGGCTGAGGCGCAGATCGCGCGAGGAACTGCCCGCGCTGATCTCGAATTCACCTGGCTCGACCAGCCAGCGGCGCAGGTCGGGGTGGTATAAGGCAAAGGCGCGCTCGTCCAAGTGGAAGACCAGGCTGTGGCTTTCACCGGGTTCGAGCTCGACTTTGGCAAAGGCTTTCAGCTCGCGCGGCGGGCGCGCCAGGGACGCCTGGCGGTCGTGCACATACACTTGAACGGTTTCCTTGCCGCGGCGCGCTCCGCTGTTGCACACGGTCAGGCGCACTTCGACCGGTTCGCCAATTCGCGCGCGGGCAGGTGCATCCAGGCTGGTGTACTCGAAGCGGGTGTAGGATAAGCCGTGCCCAAAGGGGAACAACGGCTCGACCAGGCGGTAATCGTAATGGCGGTAGCCGACGAAAATGCCCTCACCGTAATGCACTGCACGGCTGCCGGGGAAATCAGTATAGGCGGGGGTGTCTTCCAGGCGGCGCGGGAAGGTCACCGGCAGTTTACCGCTCGGATTGACCAGCCCGAGCAGCACGCTCGCCAGGGCATGGCCGCCTTCCTGTCCGGGGTATCCGGCGAACAACACGGCGTTGACCTGGTCGAGCCAGGGCATTAGCACCGGCGAACCGCAGTGCAGCACGACGACGGTCTTTGGATTGACCGCCGCGACCCGCGCGATCAGTTCGTCCTGCGCGCCGGTCAGGCTCATCGCGGGGCGGTCGTACCCTTCGGATTCGTATCCTTCGGGGTAACCGGCGAATACAATCACCGCGTCGCTGGTTTGCGCGGCGCGAATTGCCTGTTCGAGGCGCTCGTCCTCGCCGGGCAGCGGCGTATACCCAAAATAGACCGTCAGCGGGGTATGTTCCAATCCGGCGGGGCAAATGTATTCGATGCGCAGCGGGTAAGCCTGCCCGGCTTGCAGCTGCAGCGTGCCTGCCTGGGTGGGCGGGGCTTCAACCGGGGACTGGTGGTCGTTGCGGTTGGCGACGATCTCGCGGTCGGCGACGAACACCTGGCATGCGCCACTGTTTTGCAGGCGGAAGGTGTGCATTCCGCTGAAGCGCGGGGTGAGCGTGCCGCTCCAGCGCACCGAAAAGGGGCGCGGGGTGGATTCCAACGGGGCGAAGGAAACCGTCCAATAATCCAGGCGGCTATCCACCCGCTGCACGGCGGGCGTGCCGCTGAAATCGGCGCTGGCGAAATATTCGCCAAACAGTCCGCTGCCTTCGCCGCTGGCGGGGGTCAGCAGGGCTGGGTCGAGCACCGGCGGCTGGTGGTAGGCGTCGCAGCCGGGTTCGTGGCGGATTGCGACCGAGGCGGGTAGCACGGCGCGCAGACCGTCGAGTGGGCTGACCCGGTACGGCGGCTGGAGGTAGGAACTGCCCCCGCCGCCAATGGCAGCCGCATCCGCGAACGGTCCAATCACCGCCAGGCTGCCCAGCCGGGCGGAATCCAGCGGCAGCAGGGCGGTTGGGTTCTTAAGCAGGGTGATCGACTCTTCCGCCAGGCGACGGGCAAGCGTCTGGTGCTGCGGGGTGTTGAGCGCGCCGGCAGGGCGCGGCTGGTTGTCCAGTTTGCCCACCCGCGCCAGCAGGCGCAGCACGCGGCGGGCGGCGTCATCAATCCACTCCGGCTCGATCTGCCAGGTGAGGACGGCTTCGACCAGCAGTTCGCCGAACCAGCGCGCCGGTCCGGGCATTTCCAGATCAAGCCCGGCGCGCACCGGTTCGGCGGTGGAATGTACCGCGCGCCAGTCCGAGACGACCGCGCCGTCGTATGCCCACTCCTCTTTGAGGATGTGGCGCAGCAAGGTTTCGTTCTGGCTGGCATATACGCCGTTGATGCGGTTGTACGAACACATCACTGTCCAGGGGTGGGCTTCCTTGACAATGTACTCGAACTGGGGCAGGTAAATTTCGCGCATGGTGCGCTCGTCCACCTCGGAGGAGCCGCGAAAACGTTCGTTTTCCTGATTGTTGAGGGCAAAATGCTTGAGCGAAGCAGCCACGCCGCGGCTCTGCACGCCGCGCACCCAGGCAGCCCCAATCCTACCTGCCAGGAGGGGATCTTCGGCGTAGGATTCGAAATTGCGCCCTGCCAGCGGGTGGCGGATGATGTTGACGCACGGACCGAGCAGCACGTCACAGCCGAGGGCAAGGGTTTCCTCCGCCAGCGCCTGTCCTACCTGCTCGATCAAAGCGGTATCCCAGCTGGCTGCCATCGAGAACCCCGTGGGAAACGAAGTGGCGGGCTGCACCCTGCGCCCACCCTCCGGCGTGGCGCGCACGCCGTGCGGACCGTCGGTCATTACCAGCGAAGAGATGCCCAAACGCGGGATGGGTACGGTTTGCCAGGTATCCAGCCCGGAGAGCAGGGCGCATTTCTCCGCCAGGGTCATTTGGGCAAGCAATTGCTCGATTTTGGTTTGCGTGGATGAGGGGATAGGGGTCGCGCTCATGGCTTTTCTTTCTGTGTGTGGGATGAGGAGGTTTTGGGGTAATTGTACCGGAAATCTGCGCCGGTGGAGAGCCAACAAATTTGTATGGATCACCCCCAGCGGGTGCTGATATAATCGCAGGCGGATTATGATCTTCTTGAAACGCCTTTTTACCCCGGCTCAGCCGGTGCCGGTCGAACACCGGCGCAATTTTTTCCATCTCTATCTGGATATCGCCTGGTGGGGTCTGCTCAACGGCAGTATCCTGGTTTTTTTGGGGGTGTACGCTTCGCGTCTGGGGGCATCCACCCTGCAATTGGGGCTGCTGACCGCCACACCCGCGCTGATGAACCTGATGTTTACCTTTCCGGCGGGCAATTACCTGCGCCGCTGGCACATTGCCAGGGTCACCCGCTGGTCGGCGCTGGTCAACCGGCTGTTCTACCTGCTGCTCATTCCGCTGCCGGTTCTGCTGCCGGCGGATGCGCAGGTGTGGGTTATCCTGGCGATTGCGCTGCTGATGAACATTCCCGGCACGCTGATCGCGATTGCCTTCAATGCGTTTTTTGCCGAAGCGGTGCCGCCGGAATGGCGCGGGCAGGTGGCGGGCGTGCGCAACGCGCTCTTCTCGGTGACGACCATGTTCACCGCCTTGATCGTCGGAGTGATCCTTGACCGCACGCCGTTCGAGACCGGCTACCAGATCGTCTTCGCGATTGGCGTGATCGGCGCACTGATGAGTGTGGTGCACCTGTGGTTGGTGCGTCTGCCGGAAAAACCCGCCCCGACCGAGCCGGTGAGCGAAGTGCAAAGCGAATTGCAGGCGGCGGAAAAAGCCCCGCTGCGCGCTTCCCGGTTGCAAGCGCTGCGGCTGGATGTGCTGCGCGGTACCTTCGGGCGGCTGTTGATTCTGATTTTCATCTACCAGGTGGGAGTGTTCCTGATTGGTCCGGTGGTGCCCAAATATCAGGTGGATGTGCTCGTCTTGAGCGACGTGATCATCGGTCAGGGCAGCGCGCTGTTTTGGGTCACGCATTTCATTGGGTCGCTGCAAAGCCGGCAGCTGTCCATCCGTTGGGGTTTCCAGCGCATGACCGGCTGGGGTTTGCTGATCGTCTCCATCTCTTTGGTGATGTTCACCTTTAGCTACGATGTGTGGATTTACCTGCTGCACTCGCTGATCGGCGGGCTGGGGTGGGCGTGGATTGCCGGTGGGCTGATCAATTTCGTGCTCGAACGCATCCCGGCAGATGACCGCCCGTCGTACCTGGCATGGTACAACCTGGCGAACAACGCGGCAGTGCTGCTTTGCGGGCTGGCAGCGCCGTTGATTGCTTCGGCAATTGGTATGGCAGCCACGCTGCTGCTCACGGCGGCGATCCGCGTCGGGGTGGGTTTGACGCTCACCTTTCAGCCGCCGCTCAAGCCGCCGCGCTCGCAGACGGCGCAGGAGTAAGGCTTACTCTGCCGGGGGAGACTGGGGCGGGCGTGGGCTGCCGATGATCATGGCGCGGTTGCGCCCTTCGCGCTTGGCGCTGTAAAGCGCTTCGTCCAGACCGGAGAGCAGGTGATCGATGTCCTCACCGTGCAGCGGGTAGATGGCGACCCCCAGCGAAGCCGAGAGCTGGATGGGCTGGTCGGCGAACACCGTACGTGATTTTTCGATCGCGGCGCGGATTTCTTCTGCGCGCTGAATGCCGTCCGGCAGGCTGGTATCGGGCAGGATGATCAAAAATTCCTCGCCGCCGTAGCGGAAGTAGTAATCCGACTGGCGGGTGTGATCGCGGATGATCTGGGCGATATCCACCAGCACCTGGTCGCCTGCCAGGTGACCGTAGGTATCGTTGATATCTTTGAAGTGATCGAGGTCGATCAACAGAAAACAAATCGGGTACCCGGCGCGTCCGGCGCGGTGAATTTCGGCGGTCATCACCTCCGCCAGGTGATGGCGGTTGTACAAGCCGGTCAGCGCATCGTGCAGCGCCAGTCGGCGCAGTTCGCCCTGCAGGGTGATGATCTCCTCCAGACGGGCACGCAGCTGCTCCTCCACCTGCTGGCGCAGGTGGATTTCCGCTTCCAACTCGGTGGTGCGCTCGGCGACGCGCCGTTCCAGCCAGCGGTTGGCGCGGCGGATGCCGCGCAAGCGCATCTGGACGCCGGTCAAGATCAGCCCGCCCACGCCGAGGATCAAGCCCAGGCGAAAGGCGGTGGTCTGCCACCAGGGTGGCAGGATTTCGATGGCAAGGCTGGCCGGCTCTCCCCACAACCCGTCGTTGTTGGCGGACCGAACCTGGAAGGTATAGTTACCCGGTGCCAGGTTGGTGTAGGTGGCTTCGCGGGCGCGGCGCGGCGGCGACCAATCCTTGTCAAAACCTTCCAGGCGGTACTGGAACAGGTTTTTTGCGGGCAGCTGGAAGTTCAGGCTGGTGAATCGCAGCGTGATCACCGATTGGTCGTGCGGCAGGGTGATGGCGCGGGTGCTTTCCACCGGCTGGGGGAGAAGCGGGCTGCCGGCGGGAAGCGGCTGGTTGAACAGCTCGAAACCGGTCAGGACAACATCCGGCAGGTAGGGGTTCTCGCGCAGGTCGGCGGGGTCGAAGTAGGTCAACCCGGTGGGACCGCCGAGGTAGAGCAAGCCGGTGCGCGGGCTGCGCGCGGCGGCGCTACCGAACTGGTTACCGTGCACACCGTCATCGATGTCAAAATTGCGGAAGGTTTCGGCAGCCAGGTCGAAGCGGCTGAGACCGGAGGCGGTGCCGATCCACAGGCTGCCCCTGCCGTCCGGGAGGATGCTCATCACCATGTCGGAGGGCAATCCGTCGCGCAGCCCGTAATTTTTCCATGTCCCGGCGGCAAGGTCGAGGCGGGACAAGCCGCTGGCGGTGGCAGCCCACAAGTAACCGGATGGTTCATCCAAATACAGCGCGTGGACGGTGTTGCTGGCAATGCTGGCCGAGTCGGCTGGGTCGTGGCGGTGGCGGTCGAACTGACCGCTGGACGGGTCGAAGTGGTTTACTCCGCCGCGCGCAGTGGCGACCCACAACATGCCGGCGCGGTCTGCTACCAGGTCGTAGATGGTATCCTCGCTCAGGCTGGCGGGATCCTGTGCATCGTGAACGTAACGGGCGGTGACTTTGCCGCTGCGCGGGTCAAAGCGGTCGAGCCCGAACCCGAGTGTGCCAACCCACAGGTCGCCGTTTGCGGCTGGGGCGAGCGAGAAAATGAAATTTGTCCGCAGGGAGGACGCATCGTCCGGGTTTTCGAGGTTGCGCTGGAAGGCGGTGAAGCTGCCTTCGGTCAGGTCGAAGCGGTTCAATCCGCCGCCGGAGGTGCCGATCCACAAGGTATCCTCGCCGTCGAGCAGCAGGTCATAGATTTTATTGTTCGACAGGCTAGCGGGGTTGTCGGGATCGTTGCGAAAGACGCGCATACGGTCTTTTTGCGGGTCGTAGAGGTGCAGTCCGCCGCCAAAGGTGCCGATCCACAGCCGTCCGTCCGGCGCAGCCAGCAGCGAATATACGTCGCTGGAGGATAGGCTGGTGCGGTCGCCGGGGATGTGACGCATGATGCCAAAGCGCTGGAATACCGGCACCAACTGGTTGACCCCGCCAAAGCGGCTGGTAGCCCACACCACGCCAGAGCGGTCTTCGGTAATCCAATAGGTGTCGTTGTGGCTGATGCTGAAGGGATCGTTGGGGTCGTGCTTGAAGCGGGTGAAAACGTCGCTGGCTGGGTTGAACAGGTTAAGCCCGCCGTTTTCGGTCGAGACCCACAAGTTGCCGGCGCGGTCTTCGTACAGGTACCACAGACAGTCATCGCTCAACGAGGTTTCGTCCTGCGGGTCGTGGCGGTAGGCTTGAAATTGTCCGCTCGACCGGTCCATCTGGTTCAGACCGCCGCAGCGGGTGGCAACCCAGAAGTTACCCTGGCGATCTTCCAGCATTGCCCAGACGCTGTTGTTGCTCAGGCTGGCGGGATCATCCGGGTTGTTTTTAAACGTGGTGAAGTCGTTGGTTTCAGGATTGTAACGCTGCAAACCCTGGCGGGTGGCAATCCAGATCGTGCCCGCGCGGTCCTGGTACAGCCGGTTGATCACCGGCGCGGCAAGCGCGCGCGGATTGTCCGGATCGGGCAGGTAATTGGTGAATGTCTGGCTGGCGGAGTCGAAACGGCTGAGACCGCCGCGCGTGCCTACCCACACATTACCTTGCTGATCCTCGAGCAGCGACCAGACCGAATCGTTGGGCAGGCTGTTGGGGTTGCCGGGATCGTGGCGGTAGGCGCGGAATTGCCCGCTCGCTGGGTCGTACACATTCAAGCCGCCCGGATCTGCGCCGATCCACAGCCGCCCATCGCGCGATTCGAGCAGGGCGAACAGGTTGTTGCCGCTCAGGCTGTTGGGGTTGTCCGCCTGGTGGCGGAAGTTGACGAACTGGTAGCCGTCGTAGCGGCTCAAGCCGTTGGAGGTGGCAAACCAGAGGAATCCGCGCTGGTCCTGCAATACCGAAAGAACGGTCGAACTGAGCAGCCCGTCATCCACTCCCAGGCGCAAAAAGCGGCTATCCCTGCCAAAGGGCAGGGGCAGCGCGGCAGGATCGGATGTGCTGTAGCCGCGTGGGGCGGGAACAGCGAAAATCAACGACAAAACGATGAAGAGCAGAACAAAGGCTTTGCAAACACGCATGGCGACTCAGTGTGAATTGATAGTTGAATTATAGTCCCGATTGGCGGCGTGCAGGGAAGAACGCGGTCAAAAATCCAAATAAAATAGAACAAACGTGTTATGATTGGAGTGTGAAATGAAAGCCAAACCGCCGAAGGAGCCAGGACGGATGCCCAAAAATTCCCAATTCAGCCCGGAAATAACCCTGTCCAGCGCCGAGGCGCGGCGGTTCATGTTGTGGCAGCAAAATTTACTGCCGGCGCGCAGCCTGGAGGGCAAACCCGGCGTGCTGGCGTATGTGCGCCGCGCGGGCTGCATTCAGTACGACCCGGTCAACGTGGTCGCTCCCAGCCCGCACCTGACGTTGCAGGCGCGGGTGCGCGATTATCAACCCGCCTGGCTGGATGAATTGCTGTATCAAGAGCGCCGGTTGTGGGACGGCTTCGACAAGGTGCAGTCGATCTACCCGGTGGAAGACTTTCCTTGCTTCACGCGCCGCAGGGAGGCAAACCGCAACCACCACCGGATGCAGCAGGAAGAGGTGTTGCGCATCCAGCCGCAGGTACTGGCAATGATCCGCGAGCGGGGGGCGCTGTGTTCGCTCGATCTGCAAGCCAAAACCCAGGTGAACGGTTTTTGGGGCGTGCCGATCCGGGTGGAACGGGCAGCGCTGGAAAACCTGTACCAGATGGGTGCCATCGGCATCCACCACCGGGTGGGGACGCGGCGCTATTTTGATTTGGTCGAGCGGCTGCTGCCGCCCGACCTGCTCGAACGCGCCGACCCGTTTGCCAGCCGCGAGGATTACCACGACTGGCACACCCTGCGGCGCATTGGCAGCATGGGATTGGCGCACCCCGGCAGCGGAGAAGCCTGGTTGGGAATCCTGGGCATGAAGAGCGGCGAGCGCCTGGCGGCGCTGCGGCGTCTGAACCAGACGGGTAAGTGCCTTGCCTTGGGGGTAGCCCAATCAGCCGGCAGGATGCTCTTTGCGCGGCGCGAGGACTGGCAGGCATGGCTTTCGGCGCGCGAGCAGGCAGCGACTCAACCCGCGGCGGCGCTGTTGCCCCCGCTGGACAACCTGTTGTGGCAGCGCGACCTGCTGCGCTGGCTGTTCGATTTCGAGTACATCTGGGAGGTGTACAAAAAACCCGAACAGCGTGCCTATGGCGCGTACACCCTGCCGGTGTTGTACGGCGAAGGCTTTATTGCGCGCTGCGACCCGGCGCTCGACCGGCAGCGCAAGGTGCTGCGCCTGCGCGGCTGGTGGTGGCAGGCGAATGTGCGCCGGGATGAAGAAGCACTTGCGGCGCTGGGGGAGTGCCTGGCGGCGTTCAGCCGCAGCCTGGGCGCCGAACAGATTGTGCTGGAAGGCAATTGCGCGGCAGACCCGCTGCTCAACGAGGTGTTGCGCCGGTTTTAGACTGCTTCGGCGCGGAGAGCCTGCGGGATGGCGTCCTCCTGCTCGCGCAACATGGCAACGAAGGCTTGCACCACGCGCGGGTCGAGTTCCAAGCCGGCTTGCTGTTCAAGATAATGCAGCGCCTTTTCATTGCTCCAGGCGGCGCGGTAGGGGCGGTCGTTGGTCAGGGCATCCCAGATATCCACAATAGCGAAGATGCGCGCGCTAAGCGGAATGCGTTCGCCGGACAAACCCTGCGGGTAGCCGGAGCCGTCCCAGCGTTCGTGATGGCAGTAGATCACATCCATTGCCCCGCGCAGGAAGGAAACGCCGGAGAGTAGGTTATAGGCATACTGCGGGTGCTGGCGCATAATCTCCCACTCAGCCTCCGTCAGCGCGCCGGGCTTGTTGAGGATCGAATCGGGCACCGCCATCTTGCCGATGTCATGCAGCAGCACGCCGTAGCGCAGGTCGGTCAACTGGTTTTCGTTCAGTCCCAGGCGTCTGCCCAGGCGTTGGCTCAGGTCGAGCATCCGCTCGGAGTGTCCCTGGGTTTCCTTATCGCGCATTTCCAGGGTGGCGGACCAGCCCTGGATGGTTGCCTCATAGGCGTCCTTCATCTCCCGGTTGGCGCGCTGGATATCCAGGATCATCTGGCTGTGATCGAGGGCAATGGCAGCCTGATTGGCAAGCGTCTGGAAGTGGTGTTGCCATTCCTGATCCGGCTTGAATGCGCCGCGGGAGAACACCTCAATGATGCCGTAGCGGCGTCCCTCGATGGTCATTGGCGCGACGGCGTAAAAATTGTAGGGCAGGTGTTCGTAGAAACGCCCTGCCAGCCAATCGGGAATGTTGCCCTGTTGCAGGTGGTTCAACGTTAGCACTGAATCGGGATTCAAGCCGCCGCCATTGTCGCGACCTGCGCTTATCTGAACCGGCGGAATTTGCGCCAGGTTAAAGCCGATGGTGGCGGACGGCACCAGGATGCCGGGGATGCTCTCGGTAAGCAGGTTGACCGCGTCCACCTCCAGCGAGCGCTTGATTACTGCCAGGATGGTCGTGATTTTTTCTGCGCTGGATTGGTCTCCGATGATGGTTGAGTCGATCTCGCGCAGGGTATTCAACCGGGAGAGGAGCAGGCTGGTCTCTTTCAGATTCTGGCGCAGCTTTTCCTCGTTTTTACGATGTTCGGTGATATCCTGCCCGATGCGCGCCATGCCGTTAATCGTGCCATCCGGTTTGCGGATAAAGGTGTTGCTCCAGGCGATCAGCCGTTTTTCCCCGTCACGGGTGAGGATAACGGATTCGTCACTGTGCTGGATGGTTTCCTGCTGGATGAAATGGTCAAAGCGTTCCCGCCGGCGTCCGCGTTCGTTGGGCTGGGCGAACAGCGCAAACCAGTCCGACTGGAGAATGTTCTGCCAGTCCCAGCCGCTCAACCGCACCAGGTATTCGTTGCAAAAGACGACCCTGCCTTGGCGGTCGAGGATGACCGCGATCAGTTCCAGTTTTTGCAGCAGTTCACGGAACTGGCGCTCGGAGGCTGCCAGGGTGTGGTGGTAGCGCCCCATCTCGGAAATCAACTGGCTGAGGGCAATGCTCAGGCGGGTCAACTCGTCATTGCCGCGCAAGGGCAGGCTGATGGTAAAATCGCGCGTCTCGCGAAAGCGGTTGATGGTGCGAATAATACTGAACAGGCGCGAGGATATGGAACGGTTGAAGGATAGCCAGGCAAATCCACCCACCAACACACCAAAAAGTAAAATAAAAACCAGGAACAGACGGAAATTTTGCACGCCGCTGGCGTACACCGCCGGTTCTTTTTGCACCTCCAGCAGCAAGTAAGGCTCGCCGTTGATGGCGGTCAGCCGGGTGTAACCGCTCACCTCCTGAGTCTGGGCTTGTCCTTGGTCGAGGTTGAGGATCAAAACCGGTTCGGGCGAGGTATTGAGTCCTGCGCCGCTTTGGTGGACCTCTGCCGGCAGGCGGGGATCATCCAGCGGGTATACGTTGATGGCAAGGCGGGTAGCCTGGCGCCATTCATCCAGGGTTAGTTCGTTGAGATACGTCCCAATGATGAAAACGCCCGCCGGCTGCCCCGCGCCATCGTTTTTCAGGATGGCACGAGCCGCCACCAGCATGGGACCGTAGGCAGTGGGCAGGATACCGCTGCGCAGGTAGTGTGAATCGAGCTGCATATCATTAAACAAATGCCGGTGGATTTGTTGATCCATGTCCACCGGCAGGGGAATTGCATGGGGTGTGATCGGGTGAACCGAAATTTGATAAAAGCGGTTCAATGCGGGATCATAAAAAAGCATCACATTCACGCCCAACGATTTAAGTGAAAGGAGGCTCAGGTTGGATTCGGTATAGCCGGGGTTAGTGCCGAGCAGGAAGCGGTGGGTTTCGTCCCAGTAAGCCCAATCGGCGGCGGTGGATTCGAGGTAGTGCAATTCGCGTTCGATTGCTTCGCTGGCGCGGCTGAGGTCGTCGCGCAGCAGGCTTTCCTCCAGCTGACGGAAAGGTTTCAGAAAGAGGGTGTTGGAAACCACCGTTAAAACAACAACCGACAGGAGGGTTAAGGTAATGGTGATGATGAGGATGCGCTGATGAATGCTCAATGCAAAGTCCCAGGCATACAATCAAAACGCCGTTAGCAAGCGCGGCGCTGAATCGAACAACGAATCGCGATAAAAATGAAGACAGGTGCCAGTAGAAACAAGGATGCTATTCTATTATCGGCAGCGGCAGATCAATTGCCAGAGGGCAAACCTTACAGATGATTTACAAAGCATAGACAAGCTGATTGTGTATAATCTAAGAGCAATCGCGTATAACCTTCGCTGTCCTGCCCTAAATGGCTTATCCGCGACGCTTGTTGCGCTCGGGATCGGGGATTTCGCGGGCTGCCTGGATGAGTATATGGCGGGCGCGTTCGAGCAGTCCCTCTAGCCCGGCGGGATGGGTGCCGTCTTCCAGACTTGCCAGCGCGCGCAGCAGCCCGCCGCGCACGCCGCTGGCGCGGCGCGCCCAGGACGAATCGGCGGACAGCCGTTCCAGGCGTTGCACCAGCAGGCGCGCTTCATTCATGGCAAGAATGCGGTTTGGAGTGATGGTCATGCTGGTTTAATTGTAGTGGCAAATATGGCTTTGCTTGCCGCGCCCGTTGTATGATTATTTGCACAGGAACCAGGATCGATCCTCCGGCGTCTTAACCCCAGTGAAATTTCCCCTTGGATATACTGATAGGAGGTTGAAGGATGAAACCGTGGAAGAATGTTCTCTTGCTTTTACTGGCGGCGCTGCTGGCGTTGAGCGCCTGTGCCCCCAAGCCGGCTGTTACGCCAGACGTGCCGCCTTCCGAGCCTACCCCCGTGGACAAGCCTGTGAACAATGAAGCCTTGTTGATCTCGTCCCAGTCGAGGCAGGTCAGTCCGGCGGCGAGCGAGAGCGCGCTGGCGGAGCTGGTCAGCGGCAATACCGCCTTTGCGCTCGACCTGTACCGCCTGCTGGCGCGCCAGCCCGGTAATCTGTTTTACTCGCCTTACAGCATTTCATTGGCGTTGGCGATGACCTACGCCGGGGCGCGCGGGGAAACCGAACAACAAATGGCGCAAGCCCTGCGGTTCAACCTGCCGCAAGCGGATCTGCACCCAGCCTTCAACGCGCTCGACCAGCGTCTGCGTCCGCTGGATGCCAAACCGGCGGAGGGCGAGGAGCAGCCCTTCCAACTCAACATTGCCAATTCGCTGTGGGGGCAGCAGGATTTCGAGTTCCTGGCGGAGTTCCTCGACACGCTGGCAGCCAACTATGGCGCGGGAATGTACCGGGTGGATTACTCCCAGCCGGAGGACGCGCGCCTGAGGATCAATGCCTGGGTGGAAGACCAGACCCGCGACAAGATCAAGGATTTGATCCAGCCGGGCATGCTCAATCCGCTCACCCGGCTGGTGCTGGCAAATGCGATTTACTTCAAGGGCGCCTGGGTGAATCCGTTCGACAAGGACGCCACCCGCGCTGCTGAATTCACCCTGCTGGACGGCAGTCCGGTCAGCGTGGAGATGATGTCGCAGTGGAAGGATATGTCCTACCTGCGCGGCGAGGATTTTGCCGCCGTCGACCTGGCGTACAAGGACAGCACGATATCGATGCTGGTGATCGTGCCGGATGAGGGCAAGTTTATGGATGTCGAAGCCGGACTGACCCCGGCGCAGTTGGAATCGATCCGCGGTGGGCTGGGTATGGCGTCGGTCAAACTGAGCATGCCCAAATTCCAGTTCGAATCCAGTTTCGGGTTGAGCCAGGCACTGCAAGAATTGGGCATGCCGGCTGCCTTCGACCGCGCGCTGGCGGATTTTTCCGGCATGACCGGCAAACCCAACCTGTTCATCTCGAATGTCGTCCATAAAGCCTACGTGGATGTCAACGAGGAAGGCACCGAGGCGGCTGCCGCCACGGCGGTGATCATGGAACTGAAAGCCATGCCGCTGGAAGAAGCCGATCTGACCATCGACCGCCCGTTCCTCTTCCTGATTCAGGATCGCAGCAGCGGGACGGTACTGTTTGCCGGGCGGGTGGTTGACCCGCGCTAAGCCGGATTGGCGTTTGGAGGATTACGGACTGGGCTGGTGAATGGATTGCCAGCCCAGTTCGGCTTCGAAGGCGCGGGTTTCGCCGCGATTCAGGCTGCCGCTGACGGCATAGCGCAGCGGCGCGCTCTCGCCAACCGCTAGCGTCACCGTCTCTTCCAGACGGACTTCGTTATTGTAATTGATTTGCAGCCATGCCAGGCGGTAGCGGCGGTGGTGTTCGGGCGGAAAACAGTCGCAAATCCATTCGATGTAACGGGCGTTGTTGACGTGGTTCATCAGGTCAACCGCGCTGTAACCTGCCTGGCGCTGCGTACGGACGATCATTTCGGCAGGCAGGGGAATCTTTTCCAGGATTTCATCCAGCGCGACCAGCCCTTCGTTGCGCGGCAGCGCGCCGGGCAGGCTATTGGGCAGCAACATCCGCCGGCGCTGCGGGTCGATCAACAACCAGGCAGAGGTGGCGGCTGCCAGCGGCTTGCCCTCGCTGTCGTCAAACAGGAAATCGCGGGTGAAGAAGATTTTTTGTTGGATGCCGCGCGGAAAGGTGCGGATGTGCACCGCTTCGGGAAGAGTTGGAAAGCGCAAAAAGCGGATTTTCAGCCGGGTGAGCACCCAGATCATGCCGCGCGCGATCATCTCCGGGTAGTCAAATCCCAGGTTGCGGGCGTGGTTGGCGGCGGCTTCCTGCATCGCGTTGAAGAACGCGGCAGGTTTCCAGGTGTTATTAAAATCGGTCTCGAAGGCGCGCACATGTGTTTGCTCGCGCCAGACGGGAAGAATTGCGGTCGGATTCATGCCGGGTTTCATCTCCTGGCTGGGAAAATTTGGCTGGATACATATCCCAAACGGATTTTATTTTAAACGATCTTGGCGCGACCATGCCGGGTGAAATCCGATGCAATTTGTCTGTATTGTCAGGTAAAGATTAACCAAAAAATCGAAAGAGGATACCCTCTAAGTAATTTTTGTGTTAGGATGTTGCCCGGAGGTAATTGAAAGCAATGCAACCACTGTTGGGAAGGCACTGGCATCACCTGCCATCGGAAGAAGTTGTCCAATTATTGGAAACCGACATCGAACGTGGACTGGACCTGTTCGAGATACAACAACGACAAAAGCGCTTCGGCGCCAATCAGCTCACCCCTGCGGAAGGCAAGCCGCTGTTTGTGCGGTTTCTTTTGCAGTTTCATAACCCGCTGATCTACATCCTGCTGCTGGCGGCAGCGATCACCCTGGTGCTGAAACGCGACTGGGTGGATGCTTCCATCATCTTTGGCGTTGTGTTTATCAACGCCGTGATTGGCACGATCCAGGAGGCGCGGGCGGAAAATGCCATCCGCGCGCTGGCGCAGACGATGGTAACCGAGGCGAGCGTGCTGCGTATGGGCAAGATTCAGCGCATTCCGGCGGCGCAGTTGGTGCCGGGGGATGTGGTCATCCTCAAGGCGGGCGACCGGGTGCCGGCGGATATCCGCCTGGCACGCACGCGCGAACTGCAAATCGCCGAAGCGGCGTTGACCGGCGAATCGACCGCCGTTCACAAACAGGTGGAGAAGCCGCTGGCAGTCGAAATGGAACTGGTGGATCGCAACAACATGGCGTACACCTCCACCCTGGTGACGTACGGGCAGGGTACGGGGGTGGTTATTGCCACCGGCGACAACACCGAAATCGGGCGCATTTCCAGCCTGATTGCCTCGGCAGAGGGGATGGTAACGCCGCTGACGCACAAGATCGAACGGTTCAGCCGGTTGTTGCTGTTTGCCATTCTTGGGCTGGCGGGGATCACCTTTATGGTTGGCGTTGTACGCGGGCAGCCGCCGGTGGATACCTTCACGGCGGCAATTGCGCTGGCGGTGGCGGCGATCCCCGAAGGTTTGCCCGCAGCCTTGACGGTCACGCTGGCAATTGGGGTTTCGCGCATGGCGCGCCGCCGGGCAATCATCCGCAAACTGCCGGCGGTGGAAACGCTCGGTTCGGTGACGGTGATCTGTTCGGACAAGACCGGTACGCTCACCCAGAACCAGATGACCGTTCTGGATGTTTGGGCGGGCGGGCAAGCCTATCAGCTCAGTGGCGTCGGCTACGACCCGCAGGGCGTACTGCTCGATGCGAACGGCAGCCGGTTGGCGAGCACGCCGCCGGCGGTGATGGAATTGTTCCGGGCGGGAGCGCTGTGCAATGATAGTGGTCTGACTCACAAGGACAATCAATGGCTGGCGGAGGGCGACCCGACCGAAGTGTCGCTGCTGGTTTCGGCGCGCAAGGGCGGATTGGATGAGGCGCATATGCGCCAGGAAACTCCGCGGTTGGACGAGATCCCCTTCGAATCTGAATATCAATATATGGCGACGCTGCAGCGGGGAGAGCAGGGGCAGTACAACCGGGTGTACCTGAAAGGCGCGCTGGAAGTGGTGCTGGAGCGCTGCGCATTCGCCGCCGCTACCGACCTGCAGCCGTACGAGCTGAATCGCGACTTGGTGTTAGCGCACGCCGAAGCGCTGGCGGGGCGCGGACTGCGCGTGCTTGGTTTTGCTTACGTCGACCTGCCCGCCGGGCAGGAGCGCGTTACCCACGCGGACGTATCCGGTGGGTTGGTATTTCTCGGTTTGCAGGCGATGATTGATCCGCCGCGTGCGGAAGCCATCGCTGCGATACGCGTCTCGCAGCAGGCGGGCATTCGGGTCAAGATGATCACTGGCGACCACGCGCGCACAGCGTTGGCGATTGCCCAACAGCTGGGTTTGCAGGACGCCGCGCAGGGCAGCGATGCCATTCCGGTGCTTACCGGCAGGGAACTGGCAGCGCTGACCGACAGTGAACTGATCGAGATTGCCCAGCGGGTCAACGTCTTTGCGCGGGTGACACCGGAGCAAAAACTGCGCCTGGTGCAGGCGCTGCAGGCGCGCAACGAGATCGTGGCAATGACCGGCGACGGCGTCAACGATGGACCGGCGCTCAAACAGGCGGATATCGGCATTGCCATGGGAATCACCGGCACCGAGGTGGCGAAGGAAGCCGCCGATATGGTGCTGACCGACGACAATTTTGCCACCATCGAAGCGGCGGTGGAAGAAGGGCGCGGGGTTTTCGACAACCTGACCAAGATCATTGCCTGGACGCTGCCGACCAACGTCGGCTTGGGATTGATTATCCTGACCGCCGT
Organism: Bellilinea sp.; assembly: GCA_037442545.1. Classification (GTDB taxonomy): domain Bacteria; phylum Chloroflexota; class Anaerolineae; order Anaerolineales; family Anaerolineaceae; genus Bellilinea. The sequence continues at coordinate 4,040 of JBBIQB010000030.1, read as the reverse complement.
GCTGCTGGGTGTTCTGCTGCCGATCCTGCCGGGACAGGTGTTGTGGATCAACATGACTACCGTGGTAGTGCTGGGGCTGGTGCTGGCGCTGGAAGGCAAGGAGGCGGATATTATGTACCGCCAACCGCGCAAGAAGGATGCTCCGATCCTGACGGGTGGATTGTTATGGCGGGTGTTGCTGGTGGGGTTTTTGATTTTACTCGGCTCCTTCGGTTTGTTTGAATTTGAACTGCTGCGCGGCAGCAGCATAGAGGTTGCCCGCTCGGTGGCAATCAATACAGAGGTGGCGATCCAAACCTTTTACCTGTTCAATACCCGCAGCCTGAGCCAGTCCGTTTTCACGATCGGATTGCTGACCAACCGTTGGGCAATTGCTGGGGTGCTGGTCATGGCGCTGCTGCAAATTCTGTTCACCTATGCGTCGTTTATGAATGGACTGTTCCAAACTGCGCCGATCCCGCTGCAATCCTGGGGAATGATTGCCGGAGTAGCCTTGAGCGTGTTCCTGTTGATCGAGCTGGAAAAATGGATTGTGCGCCAGTTCAAAAACGGGCGAAGCGTGAGAAAAGTGCAAACCCAATTGAATGTCGAGTAAATTCCGCTCCTGCCTTAACCGGCGGGAGTGTCTCTCCCGTTCGGGACCAGCGGAATATCGAGCGGGGTCAGTCGGGTTGGCTGATGAGGGGTTCGGGCTGCCATTGGAGCAGCTCGACCCCGGCGCGGCGCAAAAAATCGAGAGCGATTGAATCCACGCGGTAGGTGTTGTGATACACCAGGCGGGAAATGCGCGCGTTGATCAGCATTTTGGTGCAGTGCAAGCAGGGAAAATGGGTGACGTAACAGGCGGCGTCGCGGGTGGCAAGCCCAAACACCGCCGCCTGGATGATGGCGTTGACCTCGGCGTGCACGGTGCGGACGCAGTGCCCGTCCACCATCAGATGCCCTACGTCGTCGCAGTGTTCCAGACCAGCGGGCTAGCCGTTGTAGCCGGTCGAGATGATGTGCTTTTCGCGTACCAGCACTGCACCAACCTGGGCGCGGTCGCAGGTGCTGCGCAGGGCAACATCCTCGGCAATTTTCATGAAGTACGAATCCCAAGAGGGGCGGGGCATACCCAAATTGTAGAGAAGAAGCGCGCGAAAGTCAAACCGGCGCGGGGGGGCAATCAAGCGTTGGTATAATAACGCTGATGCAAACTCGAACCCAATCCGCTGCTTCCTTGTCGCTGCTGCTCGCTTTGGGCATGTTTGTGTGGGTAATTCTGGTCTATACCTTTTTGCACGAAGTTGGTCACGCGCTGGCGGCGTGGCTAGCGGGCGGACAGGTATATACCTTCAATATCAATTTCTTCAACCTGGGCGCGCAGGTATCCGCCAGCCATAGCGCCCAGATATTCAGCAGCCTGGCGGGGATGGCGCTGCCGGTGCTGGTTTGGTTCGGCTTTATTCTGAACGCACCACGGCGGGGCAGCCCGGCGCTGGAAGCGCTGAAAATCGTTGCCTCGGCAGGGGTCATCGGCTCAATGCTGGCGTGGGTGATCATCCCGCTGGTGTATGCCAGCGGGGGCGCGCCGGTCAACGATGATGTGACCCGCTTTTTGAGTCTATCGGGAATCAACCCGCACCTGGCTGCGGGGGTGTTTGGCGGGCTGACCGCCGGGATGTACGCGCTGGCGCGGCGCAAAATTCAAGAAGGGAATGCGCTGCGGGAAATGCTGCTGGGCGAAGCCGGTTGGTTGGGCTGGCAGCAAAACCGGAATCTGTACACGCGTATGTTGGCAGTTGCTGCGGGCGTGCTGTTTGTGACGGTGCTAATCAATTTGGCGGGAGGCGGCAGCCGCGGCGGGGTGCAGAGTGCTCCACCGGAGGGATACCAGCTCGTGCGCCGCATCGATCTTGCCGGGCAGACCAACCGCGATGAGGTGATCGCTGCCTTTACCCGCGGCGGCGGGCAGGGGGGCGGCGTGTTCCTGCAATTGAATCAGGTCGAAAGTGAGTACATCAACGTTCAGCTGGTGGGTGCAGATGGTTCGAGCCGGTCGTTGTTCCACGCCGAGGGGTATACGGCAGCCCTCGACCGGGTGGAATTTACCCAGGAATTGCCGCCCGGCGAGTACAAGCTGGTGTTGAACGCAGCCCGTTCCCGGGGTACACTGGCGGTTTACCTGCGCGGGCGCTGAAGGCCGCTCAGGGCTGGCGAGTGAAGCGCCACAGGCGCAGCCCACCGGTCGAATCGAGACTTGCCAGCCAGCGTCCGTCGGGAGAAAAACGAGCGGAGATGACGCTCTCGGCGTGCCCGCTCAGGGTCTCAACCACGTTCATGTCCAGCGTGGTGTAGAGATCGACACGATCCGCCAGTCCAACCGCCAGCAGGCGGTCGTCCCAAGAGAACTCCAGGCTGTACGGCATGGTGCTCTGTGCGAGACGCAGCAGTTCTTCGCCGGTGGCTGGGTCCCAGATGAACAGGGCGGGGACGAATTCGTTGTCGATTGTGCTGCCGGCGGCGCTTGCCAGCAGCGGCTCGCCGCGCGAACGGGCAAACGCGGTGACAAAATCCTCATGCCGCAGGGCGGGGTACAGTGTACCGTCGGGGATGTTTTGCAGCTGGATGGTGGCGCGGGCTGACCAGGCAAGATCGAGAATGCTTTCGGCAATGCGTACATCGTAGACCGGGGCGGCGGTTTGAAAGCCGGTAACCTTCTTGCGAAACGCCAGGCTTTGTGCGTCGTACAAGTTGGCAGCCCATTCCTCATTGGAAGCCACCAGCAAGAGCATGCCATCGGGTGAAAAATGCGCCGCTGCGATTAGAAAGCCGAGGGTCAGGGTACGCTGGGCACCATTGGTAATGTCGGTCAGGATCAGGTTTTGCTGGTCGCTGGTGGAGACGAGCGTGCGCCCATCCGGCGAGAAATCGAGCAGGCTTCCAAGGGCAGGATTGTTGAGGGTGAACGGGGTTGCTAGGTCGGGGACGCTCAACAGGGCTGCGCCGCTCTCCGCCAGGACTGCCAGGCTCTGGCTGTCGTTCGACCAGACCAGCCGCCGCGCGCCGGAAAGGGAGATCTGTCCGGCGGG